>NC_007760.1:1365000-1681000 GCF_000013385.1 Anaeromyxobacter dehalogenans 2CP-C | reverse complement strand
TCCACGGGCGCATCACCGGGTGCACGGTCGCGCTGGAGGCGCCGAGCCGGCACCACCGCAACGCCGGCGCCCAGTACCGGGTCCGCATCGAGCTGAGGTTCCCGGGCGGCCGCGCCGTGGTGGGCCGCGCGCCGCCCAGGAGCCGCGACCGCGCCGACCTGTACGCGGCGCTGAACGCGGCGTTCCGGGACGTGCGGCGCCAGCTCGAGGACCGGCAGCGCCGCATGGACGGCCGCGTGAAGGCGCACGAGGCGCCGCCGCACGGGGTGGTCGCGCGCATCTTCCACGGCGAGGGCTTCGGGTTCCTGCGGACGCCGGACGACCGCGAGATCTACTTCGACGCGCGCAGCGTGCTGCGCGGCGGCTTCGACCGGCTGGAGATCGGCAGCCCGGTGCGGTTCGTGGAGGAGCCGGGCGAGGAGGGGCCGCAGGCGAGCACCGTGGCGCCGCTCCGGCGGCGGGCCGCGCCCGCCGCGCCGGCGCAGCCCTGACCGGCGCGCGGCGCCGCGCTTGCCTCGAAGAGACACCGGGCCGGCCCGCGCGTGGCGAGCCGGCCCGGCGACGGCACGTCGCAGCGAGGAGCTACTTCGACGCCGTCTTCGGCTGGTCCTTCACCACCTCGAGGTCGAGCGTGATGGTGACCTGGTCGCCCACCGCGGGGCCGGCCTCGACCATCTTGTTCCACACCAGGCCGAAGTCCTTGCGATCCACCTTGGTGGTCGCGGCGTAGCCGCGGCGCGTCTCGCCGCCCATGCCCTTCACCTCGGGCGACGCGGTCACGTCGAGCGTCACCGGGCGGGTCACGCCGTGCATGGTGAGGTCGCCGGTGACCTTCAGGCCGTCCTTGCCGGCCTTCGCGACCTTCGTGGACTTGAAGGTGATGGTCGGGTACTTCGCGACGTCGAAGAAGTCGGGCGACTTGAGGTGCGCGTCGCGATCCGGGACCTGCGTGTCGATGCTGTTCACGTCGATGGTGGCCTCGACCGTGGACTTCGCCAGGTTCGCCTCGTCCAGCACCAGCTTGCCGGAGAGCGTCGTGAACGTGCCGCGCACGGTGGAGATGACGAGGTGCTTCACGGCGAAGCCCGCGTTCGAGTGGGACGCGTCGAGCGTCCAGGTGCTGGGCGCCGCGAGGGCGAGCGCGGGGGCGAGGGCGAGGGCCGCGGACAGGAGCTTCTTCATGGGAGGCGATTCCTTTCGGTCGTTGGTGGGCGGGGGCATCGCCGCCCGTCCGGACGCCCCGTGATCTGCCATCGTTCCCCGCGTCGCGCAGCACGCCGTTCGACACCTCTCTGTTGCGCAACTGGAACGATGCCCCGGCGCGGCGCGGGCCGCGCGCCGCTTGAAATCGCGCGCGCGCGCGGCAAGAACGCGGGCATGCCCCTCCCGCCGAGCGCCGCCCCCGACCCCATCGCGCGCTTCCGCGACGCGCTCGCCCGCGCCGCGGCCGCCTCCCCCCACGACGCCACCGCCGCCGCGCTCGCCACCGCGGACGCGCGCGGCGCGCCCTCGGTGCGCATGGTGCTCGTGAAGTCCGCCGACGCGCGCGGCTTCGCGTTCTTCACGAACCGCGAGAGCCGCAAGGCGCGCGACCTCGCCGCGAACCCGCGGGCCGCGCTCTGCTTCCACTGGCCGGCGCTGGAGGAGCAGGTGCGCGTCGAGGGGGCGGTCACGCCGCTCCCCGACGCCGAGGCCGACGCCTACTTCCGCTCGCGCCCGCGCGAGAGCCGCGTGGGCGCCTGGGCGTCCAGGCAGAGCGCGCCGCTCGGCGACCGGGCCGAGCTGGAGGCGGCGGTCCGCGAGGTGGAGGCGCGCTTCCCGGGCGACGAGATCCCGCGCCCGCCGTTCTGGGGCGGCTATCTCGTCGCGCCCGAGCGGATCGAGTTCTGGCGCTCCGGGCCGGGCCGGCTGCACCACCGCACCGTCTACGTGCGGCGCGGCGACGGCTGGGAGGTGGGCGCGCTGCAGCCCTAGCGCGCCTCCGCCCGCCCCTCGACAGGCTCGGGGCGAGCGGAGCTCGGAAGGTCGCTCGCCTGAGCCCTACCCGCCGCTTCCGGCGCAGGCGCAGCTGCCGCGCGACGCGCCGGGCTCGACGTGGCAGGCCCAGTCGCCCTCCTTGCCGCCCAGCGCCTGCGCGCACTCTCCGGCGTTCGCGCAGCCGCCCGCGGGCACCGTGCCGAGGTACTCCGCCGCGTAGGTCTCGCCGGGGTTCGCGACGCACGCCGCCGACGGGTCGATGGCGATGCACTGGGACGTTCCGGCCGCGAGGCAGGCCGGGGTGGTGCTCGGGTCCTCGCAGCCGACGAAGCACCAGTCGGTGCCGTAGGCGCACGTCCGGCGGGTGGTCCCGGCGGCGTCGGCGATGCGCAGGTTCGTCACCGCGCGGGCGGCGGGGAGCGTGGGCAGGCGCAGGCCGTCGAGCGGGCGCGCCAGGTCCGCGATGGCCGAGAGCACCGGGCCGAACGTGCTCGGCGGGTAGGCGTCGCACACCGTGCCCTCGACCACGCCGACGCCGCGGGCGCGGAGCTGATCGCCGAGCTGCAGGAAGCGCTCGCCGGCCGCGAACGCGCCGCCGCAGGCGGGCGCGGCGGGGTGGCAGGTGAGCGGCGGCGCCACCGGGCACGAGGCGGTGCCGCTGCAGGAGTCGGCGGCCGCGTAGGAGCCGTCGGCGCAGCGCACGCTCGACACGATGAACGCCGCGCCCAGGTCGGCGGGGCCGTCGGCCCGGACCAGCGAGGCGAAGAACGAGGCGTAGTCGGACACCGGGAACTCGCGCTGCGCGCCTTCCGGCTGGTGCTTGTCGAGGACGCACGCGTCCGCGCCCGGGGTCGAGGTCGCCATGGGCACCGGCGCGGCGGCGGGGCTGGAGCAGTCGTCCTCGTCGCCCACCCACACCACCACCAGCTTCGCGCCCGGCCGCGGGAACGTGCCCGGCGCGACGCCGGGGAGCTGGCCGGCGAGCGCCTTCTGCAGCGCGAGCCGCCCCGCCTCGAGCCCCTGCTCCTGGCCCGAGCCGCAGCTCCCGACCTTGATGTTCTGCGCGAACTGCTGGACGAGCTGCGTCAGCCGCGCGTCCTGCGTCGCGGTGCCCCAGGAGGCCCAGTCGAGATCCTTCGAGAAGTCGAGCAGGCGCGGGTTGCCGGGCGCGGAGACGAGCGCGCCCGCCGGATACGGCGCGCCGGCGACCGCGTAGCCTGGCGTGCAGAACGACGAGGACGGGAACGGGTTCGAGTAGCCGGTCTGCAGCGTGGTGCAGGCGTCGCCGGGCGCGCAGCCGGCCCCGGCGTCGGTGCAGTCGCTCGGCGCGCAGCACTGCTGCTTCGAGCCGGTCACGCGGAGCCCGTCCGCGTCGAGCACGGGGGTGGTCACGCACACCTGTCCGCCGCCGCAGCCCGCGGCGGTCCCCGGCGTGCACGAGGCCACGTCGGTGCACGCCGAGGTGCGGCAGCACTGGTTGCCGCCGCTCCCCGCCACGCACGAGCGGCCGTTCGGCCCGGCCCAGAACACGGACGTGGTGGTCACCGCGATCCGGAAGTCCACCGGGTCGAGGCCGCGGGCCGCGCGCGCGGTGTTCGCCTGGACCATCCGCGTGATGAAGTCCTTGAAGCTGGCGGCGAGGCCGTCCTGCTTCGGGTCCATCGACGGGGAGTCGTCCACCACGAACAGGATGTCGGCGCTCGACACCTTGGAGAGCTGCACCCGCACGCTGCCGGGCTGCAGCAGGCAGTGGCCGACCGGGCTGAAGTTGTAGTCGTTGCACCCCGCGGCGGCGGAGGCGAGCAGCGCGAGCAGCATCCCGCGGCGAACCATGCCCGACGAGATGAAGCTCGCCCGCCCGTGCGGCAACGGCCCGGAAGCCCGCCCTGCGCGAGGGATGCCGGGCGCGGTCCGCGCGCACGGGCGCCGTCCGGGCGCCCGCCCGCCGGGCCCCTAGAGCTTCACGCGTGCACCTGCGGTGAAGCTGAACACGTCCGCGGGGCCGAGGGTCCTCGGGTTGGCGGCCCACACCCGGAGCATGTGCCCGAGCGCCACGCCCTCTGCGTAGAGCGACACCGGCACGTCCAGGAAGCGCTTCGGGACGGTGAGGCTGGTGCCGAGCGTCAGGCCCGGGTGCAGCGCCGTCGGCACCGGGTAGTAGCCGCTCGGATACCGGCTGGGCTGCACGATGAAGTACTCGCCACCGAGCAGGTAGGTCACCTGGAGCCCGACCGTGAACGGGCGCGCCTTCCAGCCCTGCCCGAGGCGGACGATCCAGGGGGACCAGGTCACCTTGGCCGACAGCTGGTAGATGTCGGTGCCGCCCACCGACGCCGGCACCCACCCGAACAGGAGGTCCCCGAGCACGCGGTCGTCCCGCCACGCGTGGCCGCCGCCGACCGCGAGGAAGCCCACGTTGCCCGCGAACTGCGCGGTGAGGTGGTCCGGGAGCAGCCAGTGGCGATCGCGGCCCTCGGGGCGCTCGTAGGAGCGATCGAGCGAGGCGTGCTCGGCCTCGGCCCGCGCGGCCGCGGGGACCCCGAGGGCGGCCGACAGCGCGGCGGCGAGCGCCAGGGCGCGGGCGGTCCTCACCACGACACCTGCTCCACCACCGGCTCGCCGGCCGCCGGGAGCGTGAGGAGCAGCAACGACCGCCCCGTGAGCGCGTCCGCCGTCCAGAGCCGCACGCCCGACTCCTCGCGCAGCTCCTGGCGGTGGACGTGCGCGTAGAACGAGTCGGTCACGCCGTGCGCGGCGAGCAGGTCCAGGTACGGCTGGCGCAGCGCCGCGTTGAAGTCCTCGTGCCAGGGCGGCACGTGCGCGACCACCACCGCGCGGTCGTGCTCGCCGTCCGGCGCGAGCTGCGCGGCGAGCCAGTCGAGGTCCGGGACGTCCTCCGGGAACCCGTACTCGCGCGCGTTGGTGTCGAGCAGCACGAAGCGGGTTCGACCCCAGGTGAACACCAGGTTGCGCGCGCCGAACAGCCGGTCGTAGATCGCGTCGCCGCCGCCGAGCATGTCGTGGTTGCCGAGCACCACCAGCCACGGCACCCGCAGGCCCTCGAAGACGTCCTGCATCAGCTCGTACTCGCGGAGCAGGCCCAGGTCGGTGAAGTCGCCGAGCTGGATCGCGAACGACACGCCCTCCATGGCGTTGACCACCCCGACCGCGTCCTCGGCCTCGTCGAACGCGAGCTGCGTGTCCCCGAGCAGCGCGACGCGGAGCGGCTCCGCCGGCGGCGTCGCGAGGAGCGCCCCGACCGCCTTCCGGTTCAGGCCCTTGGCGTCGGGGAGCGCGTACGGGCTGTACTCGAGGCAGCCCGAGACCAGCACCGCCAGCGCGGCGACCGCGCCGAGGGGGCTCCGGACCGACGCCGGGAGCTGGGGCCGCAGGGACATGCCCCTCCACTCCGCAAGGACCGTGCCCCGCCGCGCTGCGGCATCGAATGCGCTCGGCCCAGGCGAAAGCCGCTCTCCCCAGGGCCGCAGCCGTGTCGGGTCCGTGGACAGGAGCCGCCCCGATTGTCGGCCCGACGTACAGGCGGGGTGGCCGGCGAGGCCGGACCCGCAGATAATCGGGCCATGGAGATGCCGAACGCCCAGGGCCCGGATCTTGCGAAGGATCGGGGCATGGGCACCCATGCGCAGCGGGAGCACCTGCGCCGCTCGAACCTGGCCGCGGCGGACGAGCGGTGGCGCCGGAGCCGGCCCGCGCTCGTGGTGGCCCTGTACGCCGCGTGGATCGGCTTCGCGGCGCTGCTCTGGTTCCAGGGCTACCCGCGCTGGCGCGTGCTCGCCCTCCTGGGCCTCCTGGCCCTCGCGCTGGCGCTGCACGCGGCCCGCGCCTGCGTCCGCGCGAACGGCCCGTTCTGCACCGCCGTGAACGCCGCCGACATCCGCCTGCCGCTCGCCATGGCGCTCGCGTCGGTGGCGCTGACCGGCGGCCTGCACAGCCCGCTGCTCGTCGCGCTGCCCCCGACCGTGTCGGTGCTGGTGGTCCGCTGCGGCTGGAGGCGGGAGACCGCGGGAGCGGTCTGGGCCCTGGCCGCCGCCGGCCTGGTCATGCTGCTCGCGCCCGGCTCGATGGGCCCGCCGGTCCCGGAGCGCACCTTCGCGCTGGTCGCCCTGGTGGCGCTCGTCGGGACCGTGGCGGTGCACGCCGACTACGTCGTGATCCTCGGCGAGACGGTGGCCGACTCGGTGCGGGGCATGCTGCGGGCCCGCGACGAGGTGGCGAGCCAGGCGCTCACCCGCGCGCGCGAGCTCGAGCTGATGAGCTCGCAGATCTCGCACGAGCTGAAGAACCCGCTCGGCGCCATCAAGGCGCTGGTGCAGATCTCGGCCCGCGGCGCCTCCGACGGCGACACCTGCGAGCGGCTCAAGGTGGTCTCGTCCGAGGTCGAGCGCATGCGCGAGATCCTCGACGGCTACCTGTCGTTCTCGCGGCCGCTCGAGTGCCTGCAGCGCGAGGAGCTCTCCGTGGGCGAGCTCGCGGACGAGGTGCTCTCGGTGCTGCAGGGCCGCGCCGCCGCCGGCGGCGTCGGGCTCCACCGGCGCGGCGACGCGCGCATCGACGCCGACCCGCGCCGCCTGAAGGAGGCGCTGCTGAACCTGGTCGCGAACGCGGTCGAGGCGAGCCGCCGCGGCGACCGGGTCGAGGTGCTCGTCTCCGACCGCGGCGGCGCGGTCGAGGTGGCGGTCCGGGACACCGGCCGCGGCATGCCGCCCGCCGTGGTGGCGCGCCTGGGCACCCCGTTCTTCACCACCCGCGAGCAGGGCACCGGGCTGGGCGTGCTGCTCGCCCGGCGCGCGTTCGTCCAGCACGGCGGCACGCTCGAGTACGCGAGCGCCCCCGACGCGGGCACCACCGCAACCGGCACCCTCCCCCGGGTGCACCAGGAGGCCACCGAGAATGTCCCGGCTGCTGCTGGTCGATGACGAGCCCGCCGTGCTCTACGCGCTGAAGGAGCTGGCGCGCTCGAACGGCCACGAGCCGGTCACCGCGCGCTCCGGCGCCGAGGCGCTCGAGCGCCTCGAGGGCGTGGACGCCGTGGTCACGGACTACGCCATGCCGGAGATGGACGGCCTGCAGCTGCTGCAGGCCATCCACGAGCGCGACGCCTCGCTCCCGGTGGTGGTCCTCACCGCCCAGGGCTCGGAGCGCGTGGCGGTGCGCGCCATGAAGGCCGGCGCGTACGAGTACGTCACCAAGCCGTTCGACATCGACGAGATGACGCTGGTGCTGGACCGGGCGCTCGAGACGCGCACGCTCCGCGTCCAGAACCGGCGCCTGGCCGTCGAGAAGGCGCTCGGCCGGAGCATCGTGGGCGACGCGCCGGCCATGCAGCGGCTCCTCGACGCGGTGGCGCGCGTCGCGCCCAAGGACGTCACGGTGCTGGTGCGCGGCGAGACCGGCACCGGCAAGGAGCTGGTCGCGTCGCTGCTCCACGCGCAGAGCCGCCGCGCGTCGGGCCCGCTGGTCCGCTTCAACTGCGCGGCCATCCCGGCCGAGCTGGCCGAGGCGGAGCTGTTCGGGCACGCGCGCGGCGCCTTCACCGGCGCGGTCCAGGCGCGCGAGGGGTTCTTCGCGCAGGCCGACGGCGGGACGCTGGTGCTGGACGAGGTGGGCGAGCTGCCGCTGCCGCTCCAGGCCAAGCTGCTCCGCGCGCTGCAGGAGGGCGAGATCCAGCCGGTGGGCGCCGGCCGCGTCGAGCGCGTGGACGTGCGCGTCGTCGCGGCCACGCACCGCGACCTCGCCGAGGAGGCGCGCGCGGGCCGGTTCCGCGAGGACCTGTACTACCGGCTCGCGGTGGTGGAGCTGGTGGTCCCGCCGCTCCGCGAGCACCGCGAGGACATCCCGGCGCTGGCGAAGGAGTTCGCCCGGCGCTTCGCCGCGCGCTTCGGCGTGGACGACGTCCGGCTCTCGCCGCCGCTGCTCGAGCGGCTGGCCGCGGCGGAGTGGCCCGGCAACGTGCGGCAGCTCGAGAACCAGGTGGCGAGGCTGGTGGCGTTGAGCAACGGGGGCGAGCTCGGCCCGGAGGCGCTGGAGGCGGGGGCCGCCCCGGCCGCGCGCGAGCCGGGCGTGGAGCCGCCGCCGGAGGGCGCGCTCACGCTGCACGAGCACCTCGACGCGGTCGAGCGCAACATCATCGCGAAGACGCTGGCCGCGACCGGCGGCAACCAGTCCGAGACGGCGCGCCGCCTCGGGGTGAGCCGCGGCGCGCTCATCGACCGGCTGAAGAAGTACGGCTTCGCCTAGCCCGCCGGCGGACCGGCGGGCGCGCGCGCGGCGCCCGCGCTCAGTGCGGCACGAGCCCGCCGCCGGGCGGCTCCGCCGGCACCGGGCGCCGCCCCGGCTCGCGGCTCTGCTCGATCACCTCGGCCGCGAGCGCCCGGCTCACCATGGCGAGGTCGTCCACGCTGAGCAGGCCGACCAGCCGCTGGCGCGCGTCGAGCACCACCAGGCGCCGCACCGCGTGCTGCTCCATCTCGTGGGCCGCGTCGTCCAGCTCCGCGTCCGCGTAGCAGTGGATGACCTGCGGCGTCATCGCGTCGCGCACCTTCACGACGCGCGGGTCGCCGCCCTCCGCCGTGCTCCGCATCACCACGTCGCGGTCGGTGATCACGCCGAGGACCCGGTCGTGCTCCGAGACCGGCAGGATCCCGATGCCCAGCGACCGCATCATGCGCGCCGCCTCCTGCAGCGTCGCGTCCGGGCCGATGGTCTCGGCGCGGATGGTCATCGCGTCCTTCACCCTCATGTCCGCCTCCTCGCGCTCGCCTAGGGGAGCTCGGCCCACGCCGGGTCCGCCACGGTCCGCGCGGTCGCGCCCGTCTCCTTGGTCCGCACCACCACCACCGAGCAGGGCGCCTGCCGCACCACCCGCTCCGCCACCGAGCCGAGCACGAGGTGCTTCAGCCCGGTGCGCCCGTGCGTGCCCACCACCAGCAGGTCCACGCCCTCGTCCCGCGCGTGCTGCAGGATCTCCGCCGCCGGGCTGCCCGCGAGCACCTTGGTGCGCACCGGCCGCCCCAGCCTGCGCTCCGCGTCGCCCCGCCACGCCGCGATGTCGCGCTCGAGGTCCACCGCCACGAGCTCGAACAGCGCCCGCGGCGGCACCAGCATCTCGGTCGCGGCGGCCACCGGCAGCTCGTGCACGTGCACGAGCTCCAGCTCCGCCTCGAAGCGGCGCGCCAGGTCCGTCGCCTCCACCATCGCGAAGCGGGAGGCCTCGGAGAAGTCGATCGCGCAGCAGATCCTCATCCGTTCCGCCATCCTTCCCACCTCCCGGTTCAGCGTACGCCCTTCGCGCCGGCGCGCCCGCTGCCACCCGGGGGACTCCGCCGCGGCCTGCGGCCGCGCGTCCGCGCCCCCGTCGCGGGCGAGGCACCCGGCCGCACCCGCACGCCGTCGCCCCGGCGGGCGCGTACACTGGGAGGGCGAAACGGGGGTGTCGCATGGCGATCGCGCCGCTGTCGGCCGGGGCGCTGCGGGACCGGGGGCTCGCGCCGGAGGTCGCGTTCCAGACGACCGAGGACCTCGACGACCTCGACGAGCCGCTGGGCCAGGCGCGCGCGGTGGAGGCGCTGGCGCTCGCGGTGGCGATCCGCGGCGAGGGCGCGAACGTGTTCGTCACCGGCCCGCCCGGCGCGGGGAAGCGGGCGCTGGTGCGCCGCCGCCTGGAGCGCGCGGCGCTGGACGCGTCCACCCCGTCCGACTGGTGCTACCTGAACGGCTTCGCGGATCCCCGCCGGCCGAGCGCGGTGGAGCTGCCGCCCGGGCGGGCGGTCGCGCTGCGCGCCGACCTGGACCGGCTCGTGGACGAGCTGCGGCTCGCCCTCCCCGCGGCGTTCGAGAGCCCGCACCACCGGGCGCGCCTCCAGGCGCTGGTGAAGGAGCTGGAGGAGGCCCGCGAGCGCGCCGTCGAGGAGGTGCGCCGCCACGCCGAGGCGCGCAGCGTGGCGCTGGCGCGGACGCCGGTGGGCTACGGCTTCGCGCCGGTGCGCGACGGCGCGGTGGTGGAGCCGGACGCGTTCCGCCAGCTCCCGGAGGACCAGCAGGAGCGCTTCAAGCGCGACATCGAGCGGCTGCAGGACGAGCTGCAGGCGGTGCTCCGCGGCATGCCGGCGCTGGAGCGGCGGCACCGCGAGCGGGTGAGGGCCGCCAACCGCGAGGCGGCGCTGGCGGCCGCCGGCGGGCTGCTCGAGGACGTCCGCCGCCGGTGGGCGGACCTGCCCGCCGTGCTCGACCACCTCGCCGCCGTCGAGCGCGACGTGGTGGACAACGTCCAGGAGTTCCTGGCCGGCGCCGAGGGCGACGGCGACGTGCCCTCGCAGGTCCGCAAGCTCCTCTCCGAGACCCCGGCGCTGCGCCGGTACGGCGCGAACGTGATGGTGGATCGCTCGGGCCAGGCCGGCGCGCCGGTGGTGTTCGAGGACCTGCCCAGCGTCGCGAACCTGGCCGGCCGCGTCGAGCACCACGCGCACTTCGGCACCCTCGTCACCGACTTCACGCTGATCCGGCCCGGGGCGCTCCACCGGGCCAACGGCGGCTGGCTGATCCTCGACGCGCGGCGGCTGCTGGCGCAGCCGTTCGCCTGGGACGAGCTGAAGCGCGCGCTCCGCTCCCGCGAGATCCGCATCGAGCCGCCCGAGCGGCTGCTCGGGCTCGGCGGCACCTCCACCCTCGAGCCCCAGCCCATCCCGCTGGAGGTGAAGGTGGTGCTCATCGGCGACCGGCTCCTGCACCACCTGCTCGGCCTGTACGACCCCGAGTTCTCGCAGCTGTTCCGGATCCAGGCGGACTTCGAGGACGAGATCGCGCGCTCGGCCGAGGCCGACCTCGGCTTCGCCCAGCTGGTCGCGACCGTGGCGCGCCGGGGCGGGCTGCGGCCGCTGGACCGCCCCGCGGTGGAGCGCGTGCTGCGCGAGTCCTGCCGCCGCGCCGGCGACGCCACCCGCATCAGCGCCGACGTGTCCTCGCTGGAGGACCTGCTGCGCGAGGCGGACCACCACGCCGCCGCCGACGGGCGACCGGCGGTGGCGCCGGCGGACGTCGAGCGCGCCGCCCGCGCCCGCGAGCGCCGCTCCGGGCGGATCCGCGAGCGGCTGCTGGAGGAGGTGCTGCGGGGGACGCTGCGGATCGAGACCGCGGGCGGGCGCGTCGGCCAGGTGAACGGGCTCTCGGTGGCGTCCTCCGGCGGCGTGGCGTTCGGGCGCCCCACCCGCATCAGCGCCCGGGTCCGGCTCGGGCGCGGCGAGGTGGTGGACATCGAGCGCGAGGTCGAGCTGGGCGGGCCGCTGCACTCGAAGGGCGTGCTGATCCTGGCCGGCTACCTGGGCGGCCGCTACTGCCGCGGCCGGCCGCTCACGCTCGCGGCCACGCTGGTGATGGAGCAGACCTACGGCGGCGTGGAGGGCGACAGCGCCTCGTCGGCCGAGCTGTACGCGCTGCTGTCGGCCATCGCCGGCGCGCCCCTGCGCCAGTCGCTCGCGGTGACCGGCTCGGTGGACCAGCTCGGACGCGTCCAGGCGGTGGGCGGCGTGACCGAGAAGGTCGAGGGGTTCTTCGAGGTCTGCCGGGCGCGCGGGCTCACCGGCGAGCAGGGCGTGCTCGTGCCCGCCGCGAACGTGCCGCACCTCGTGCTCCGGGAGGAGGTGCTCGCCGCCGTGGCCGAGGAGCGGTTCGCGATCTTCCCGGTCGAGACGGTGGAGCAGGGCATGGAGCTGCTCACCGGCCTCCCGTCCGGCGCGCCCGACGTGGCGGGCCGGTTCCCCGAGGGCACGCTCGAGGCGCGCGTCGCGGCCAGCCTCGACGCGCTGGCCGAGCGGGCGCGGGCGTTCGCGGCGTCGTCCCGCGAGGAGGAGCGCCGCCCCTGACCCCCGGGCCTCCGGGCCCCGCCGGCGGCGTCAGAGCGCGGCGGCCGTCTCGAGGGCGTGCGCGGGCTCGTGCGCCACGAGCACCTGGCACGGGGCCTCGCGCACCACGCGCACCGCCACCGCGCCGCCCACGGTGCGCCCGAGGCGCCGGTGCGGGTGCGCGCCGACCACCACCAGGTCGTACCCGCCCTCCCCGACCGTCCGGAGGATCTCGCCCGCCGCCCCCCCGCTCGCGAGCAGGGCCCGCACCGGCCTGCCCACCACGCCCTGCGCGACGCCGCGCCAGCGCTGCAGCTCGGCGCCGAGCCGCTGCGCCTGCGCCTCCAGCCGCGCGGGATCGCGCGCCGCGGCGCGGGCCTCCGCCCGCGCGAGCGGCTCGTGGACGTGCACCAGCGCCAGCTCGGCGCCGGTGGCATGGGCCAGGTCCGCGGCCGTCGTGACCGTGGCGCGCGAGGCCTCGCTGAGATCGACCGCGCAGAGGATCCGCTGCCAGGACCGCATGGCGCCTCCCGGGGCGCGCCGGTGCGCGCCCTACCCGGCCGCCCGCCCGCGCCCGGCGCGGCGGGGCTGGCCGGGATCAGTGGTACTGCGCGGCCTCGGCCGTGAGATCCTGGTGCGCCGGCTCGGCGCCGCTCCGCACCACCAGCACCGGGCACGGCGCGCGGCGGGCCACCGCCTCCGCCACCGAGCCGAGCACCAGCCGGCGCAGGCCGCTCCGGCCGTGGGTGGCGATCACCAGGAGATCCGTCCCGTGCTCCGTGGCGAAGCGGGGGATCTCGTCCTCCGGCTGCCCGGACGCGACGTGCGTGGACACCGGCGCGCCGACGAGCCGCTCCGCCTCGCCGCGCCAGGCGGTGACGGTCCCCTCCGCCTCCTCGGCGATCATCGGCCCGAGGTCGCGGGCGGCGACCAGCATGTCCGTCGCCATCACCGGCGGCGAGACGTAGACGTGCAGGAGCGTCAGCTCCGCGCCCATGAGACGGGCGAGCTCCGCCGCCTCGCGCATGGCGCGGCGCGAGGGCTCCGAGAAATCGACGGCGCAGCAGATCTTCTTCCAGCCGGCCATGGCGCACCTCCGGATCCCCCGGCGCTCGGCCCCGGTCCACGGCGGGCGCCGGCTGGACCCATCCGATCGTACGCCCGCCCACCGGGCGGAGCGCACGTCAGGAGGGGGGACCCGGAGGCGGGGCGAGGGCGGCGCCGCGCACCGCGCGCACGCGCGCGCGCCGGCGCGCCCGTCCGCTCGCCCGCGCCGGCTCAGCGGGCCGCGATGAGCGTCGGCGTGCTCGAGGCGGCCGTGTCCTGCGGCTGCGCGGGGACGACCGGCCGCGGCTCGATCCGCTCGCCGGCGGCGAGCATGCGGAGCGAGAGCGCCAGCAGCTCGGAGATCAGCTCACCGGAGCCCGGCACGTCCAGCTTGCGGTAGATGCGCTTGCGGCGGGCCCGGATGGTCTCGGGGGAGACGTTGGCGGCGGCCGCGGAGTCCTTGCACGCGAAACCCTGGGCCAGCCGGAGCACCTCCGCGCGCTCGGCGGGCGTGAGGCTGCGGCCCTCCAGGTACTTGGCGGTGAACGGCGTGAGGATCTCGACGTCGATGTGAGGCATGGGCTCTGCTTCCTTCCCCGGAACATGTCCGGCCGTCTCGGCGCCGCCCGGGTCCCCGATCCACCCCTGGACCCCACCCCGGGCGGCCGCCCTGGTGAACGCCACGTTAGGCACCATCCAGCCGGGCGCCACGCCCCATGTGGTACGTAGACATGAAAGATCGAGGGGTTGAACGGCGCGCTGGCCCCCCGACCGGCCGCGAATAGAATGCCCGCACGCATGCCGGGACCAGCGCGGGAGGATCGAAGACCCATCACCGCCCGCGCGCTGCGCGCCGGCCTGGCGTGGATGACGCCGCTCGGCGGCCCCCTCGACCTCCGGCTCCTGGGCCGGACGCTGCTGCACGCGGCGGTGCTGGGCTGCCTCGCGGGCCTGGTGGGCGCGGGCTTCTTCGCCGCGCTCGAGATCGGCCAGCGCCTGCTGCTCGGCGGGCTGGCCGGGTACCTGCCGCTCCGCGCCGCCGGCGAGCTGGTGTTCGGGAAGGAGCCGGCCGGCCCGCTGCGGCCGTGGGTGCTCGTCCTGCTCCCCGCGCTCGGCGGCCTGGCGAGCGGCCTCGTCACCGCGAAGCTCGCGCCCGAGTGCGGGGGCGGCGGCGGCGACGCGACCATCGACGCCTACCACCTGCACGGTGCGCGCATGCGCGCACGGGTGGCGCCGGTGAAGGCGCTCGCCTCGGTGCTGACGCTCGCCACCGGCGGCGCGGGCGGCCGCGAGGGGCCGACCATGCAGATCGGCGGCGCGCTGGGCGCGCTCATCGGCCGGGTGCTGCCGACCAGCCCGCGCGAGCGGCGCATCCTGATGGTGGCCGGCGTGGCGGCGGGCATCTCGGCGGTGTTCCGGACGCCGCTCGGGGCCGCGCTGCTCGCGGTCGAGATGCTGTACCGCGACGACTTCGAGTCCGACGCCCTGGTCCCCGCCATCCTCGCGAGCGTGGTGGCCTACTCGCTGGTCGCGTCCATCTACGGCGAGACCACGCTGTTCGGGCGGCTCCCCGCGTTCCCGTTCGTGCCGCGCCACCTCCCGCTCTACGCGCTGCTGGCGCTGCTCGTCTCGCTCGGCGCGGTGGCGTTCGCGGTGAGCCTGCGCACGGTGGCCCGCGGGTTCGGGCGGCTCCCCGGGCCTGCCTGGCTGCGGCCCGGCCTGGGCGGCCTGCTCATGGGCGGGTTCGCGACCGCGGTGATCCTGCTCGTCGGCCACCTGTACGGCGCGGAGGACCGCGGCATCGGCCTGCTGGGCGGCGGCTACGGCGCGGTGCAGGCCGCCATCGCGGGCTCGCCGGGCATGCAGCCCGGGTGGCCGCTCGTGATCCTCCTGCTCGGCCTCGCCGCCGCGAAGGTGGTGGCGGCCTCGCTCACCATCGGCTCGGGCGGCTCCGCCGGCGACTTCGCCCCGGCGCTCACCATCGGCGGCCTGCTGGGCGCCGCCTTCGGCCACGGGGCCGCGCTCGTCACCGGCGACCCCACGCTCCAGCCGGCCGCGTTCGTGCTGGTGGGGATGGGCACGCTGTACGGCGGGCTCGCGCACGTGCCGCTCTCGGCGCTGGTGCTGGTCTCGGAGCTGGCCGGCAGCTACGACCTGCTCGTCCCGATGATGCTCTCCATCGGCGTGGCGTACGTGGCGCTGCGGCGCTGGACGCTGTACCCCGCGCAGCCGCGGAACCAGCGCGAGTCGCCGGCGCACCCGGAGCTCCGCGCGCGCGACCTGCTCGCCCGCGTCACCGTCCGCGACGTGGCCGTGCCCGCCGAGGCCGGGCCCGCCGAGGCCGGCGCGCGGCTCGCCGAGGGGCTGGCGGCGGCCGCGAGCACCTCCCGCCAGCGCGTGCTGCCGCTGCTCGGCCCCGCCGGCGCGTGGGCGGGGCTCGCCGACGTGGACGCGATCCGCGCGGCCGCCGCCGACCCGCACCTCGGCTGGGCGGTGCTCGCCGACGTGGCGGCGGGGTGGACGGCGGTGGCGCCCGAGACCACCCTCGCCCGCGTGGGCGAGCTGCTGGTGGACAGCGGGCTGCGCCAGCTCCCGGTCGTCGAGGGCGGCCGGGTGACCGGCTACGTCGGCGAGGCGGAGATCGCGCGGGTGTTCCTGCAGGCGATCGCCGATCCGCCCGCTCGCCACCCTGCCGGCGCCTAGCGACCGGCCCCCTGCCTTTCCCCTCGCTCGCGCGCACCGGCGCGGCGCCGGGCGCATCCATGGGATGGGCGATGGGGGAGACGGGCGGACCGTCCCCCGGGCCGCCGCGGCACGGCGCCGCCGGCCGGACCGCCGCGGAGGTGCCGGGTGGCGCAGCGGCTGGAAGAGTACGCGATGGTCGGCGACGCGCAGAGCGCCGCGCTGATCGGGCGGGACGGCTCGGTGGACTGGCTGTGCTGGCCGCGCTTCGACTCCGACGCCTGCCTCGCCGCGCTCCTCGGCACGCCGGAGCACGGCCGCTTCGCCCTCCGCCCGGTGGGCGAGGTGCGCGCCGTGCGCCGGGCCTACCGGCCGGGGACGCTGGTGCTGGACACCGAGCTGTCCACCGCCGAGGGCGCGGTGCGGATCGTGGACTTCATGCCGCCGCGCGGCGCCGCGCCCGACCTGGTGCGCCTGGTCCAGGGGCTCCGCGGGCGCGTGGAGCTCGACCTGGAGCTCTCGCCCCGCTTCGGCTACGGGGCGCGCCGGCCCTGGATCCGCGGCCAGGGGCGGCACCTCTCCGCGAGCGCCGGCCCGGACACGCTCCACCTGCTCGCCGCGGTCCCGCTCCGCGCCGAGCACGGCACCGTCCGCGCCCGCTTCGCGGTCTCCGCCGGCGAGTCGGCGCCGTTCGTGCTCACCTGGCACCCGTCCCACGAGCCCGCGCCCACGCCGCCGGAGCCCGGCGCGGCGCTGGAGGCGACCGAGGCCTGGTGGCGGCGCTGGTCCGGGCGCTGCACCGCGGGCGGCCGCTGGCACGCGCTGCTGGTGCAGTCGCTGGTGGTGCTGAAGGCGCTCACCTACTCGCGCACCGGCGGGATCGTGGCGGCCCCCACCACCTCGCTCCCCGAGGCGCCCGGCGGCGTCCGCAACTGGGACTACCGGTTCTGCTGGATCCGCGACGCGACCTTCACGCTCCTCGCGCTCATGGGCGCCGGGTACGTGGACGAGGCGCGCGCCTGGCGCGACTGGCTGCTCCGCGCGGTCGCGGGCCAGCCGGAGGACCTGCAGATCATGTACGGCATCGCCGGCGAGCGGCGGCTCACCGAGCTCGAGCTGCCGTGGCTGCCCGGGTACGAGGGCGCGCGCCCGGTCCGGATCGGGAACGCCGCCTCCTCGCAGCTCCAGCTCGACGTGTTCGGCGAGGTGCTGGACTGCCTGCACCAGGCGCACCTGTCCGGCCTGCCGTTCAGCCCCGACGCCTGGACCGTGCAGCGCGCGCTGCTCGACTGGCTCGAGTCGCACTGGGACGATCCCGACGAGGGCATCTGGGAGATCCGCGGGCCGCGCCGCGACTTCACGCACTCGAAGGTGATGGCCTGGGTGGCGGTGGACCGCGCGCTGCGCTCGGCGCGCGCCGGGCGGCTCGAGGGCCCGCTGGATCGCTGGCGGGCCCTGCGGGCGCGCATCCACGCGGAGGTGTGCGCCCGCGGCTACGACGCGGAGCGCGGCGCGTTCACGCAGGCGTTCGGCTCGAAGGCGCTCGACGCGAGCCTGCTGCTCGTGCCGCAGGTGGGGTTCCTGCCGGTCACCGATCCGCGCGTGGCCGGCACGATCGCCGCGATCGAGCGCGAGCTGACCGAGGGCGGCCTGGTGCACCGCTACGACAGCCGCACCGGCGTGGACGGCCTCCCGCCCGGCGAGGGGGTGTTCCTGGCGTGCACGCTCTGGCTCTCCGACGCGCTGCGGATGCAGGGCCGGCACGCCGAGGCGACCCGCTACTTCGAGCGCGTGGTCGGGCTCGCGAACGACGTCGGGCTGCTCGCCGAGCAGTGGGATCCGGTCCAGCGGCGGCTGGTGGGGAACTTCCCGCAGGCGTTCTCGCACGTGGCGCTGGTCAACACCGCGCTGGGCCTGAGCAGCGAGGCGCCGCACCGCTCCGGGCGCTGCCCGGACGGCGACTGCGACTGAGGCCGCGGCGCCGCGACCGGGCTCAGCGCCGGCCGCCGGCCTCGCCCGGCACCGTCCGGAACGGCACCGTGATGCGCCCGGAGACGCGGTCGCGCTTGCGCAGCCGGCCCGCGTCCACGAGCATGCGCCCGGCCCAGCGGTACACGTTGAACTCGGACACGAACGTGCGCAGCGCCCGCATCCGCTCGCGCTGCTCCTCGCGCGGCATCGCCAGCGCCGCCGCCAGCGCGGAGCTGGCCTCCTCGAGGTCGTACGGGTTCACCAGCAGCGCCTCGCCCAGCTCGCGCGACGCGCCGGTGAACCGCGAGAGCACCAGCACCCCCGCCTCGTCGTCGCGCGCCGCCACGAACTCCTTCGCGACCAGGTTCATGCCGTCGTGCAGCGACGACACGTAGCAGAGGTCCGCGGCGCGGTAGAAGCGGAACACGGTGGGCGGCTCGTGGTGCTCCCGGAGCAGCACGATGGGCCGGTAGGACGCCTCGCCGAACCGCTCGTTCACCCGCCGCGCCACCTCCTCCACGTTGCGGTTCAGCTCCTGGTAGCGCGGGATGCGCGTGCGGCTGGGGGCGGCGAGCTGCGCGAAGGTGAACCGGCCCCGGAACTGCGGGAAGCGCTCCAGCAGCCGCTCCACCGCCAGCAGCCGCTCCTCGATGCCCTTGGTGTAGTCGAGCCGGTCGATGCCGACGCCCAGCAGCGCGTCGGGCGCGAGGCCGAGGTCGGCGAAGACGCGCTCGCGGCACAGGGGCGCCGCCGGCGCGTCCGCCGCCCACCGGGTGGGCCAGTCGATGGAGATCGGGTAGGCGCGGATCAGCGTCTCCTGGCCGCCCAGCACCACGCTCTGGCGCTCGCGGTCGAGGCGCGCCTCGAGGTAGCGGTCCACCGAGTCGAGGAAGTTGTTGCAGTGCGCCTGCACGTGGAACCCGAGGATGCTCGAGCCGAGCATGCCCTCCAGGATCTCGGGGCCCCAGGGGCAGATCCCGAAGCGCTCGGAGTTCGGCCACGGGATGTGCCAGAACGTGATGATGGTCGCGCGCGGCAGCCGCTCGCGGATCATCCGGGGCAGCAGCGCGAAGTGGTAGTCCTGCACCAGCACCACCGGGTCGGGGCCGGTCGCCTCCTGGCACACCGCGTCGGCGAACTTGCGGTTCGCGTCGCGGTACGCGGCGAAGTCGGCGCCGCGGAACGTCGGCCGGGTGTGCGCCACGTGGCACAGCGGCCACAGCCCCTCGTTGGAGAAGCCGTAGTAGTAGCCCTCCTCCTCGGCCGCGGTGAGCCACACGCGCCGCAGCGTGTAGGCGGGGTCGTCCGGCGGGACGCGCACGCGGGCGTGCCGGTCCACCACCTCCCGGTCGGCCGAGCCGCTGCCGTGCGCGATCCAGGTGCCGCCGGTGGCGTGGACCACCGGCTCCAGCGCGGTGACGAGGCCGCTGGCCGGGTGCTGCACCCGGAGCGTCCCGTCGCGCCGCTCGTGGATGTAGGGCTCGCGGTTCGCGACGACGATCACCTCGCTGCCCGGGAGGTGCCGCGCGAGCGCGTCGCGCAGCCGGGCCGGCGACCAGAGCCCGGCCCTGCCGTCGGACTGCTCCGCAGCCAGCTCCGAGACCA
Organism: Anaeromyxobacter dehalogenans 2CP-C; assembly: GCF_000013385.1. GTDB lineage: Bacteria > Myxococcota > Myxococcia > Myxococcales > Anaeromyxobacteraceae > Anaeromyxobacter > Anaeromyxobacter dehalogenans_B. The sequence goes on along the minus strand of NC_007760.1, from coordinate 1,661,861 downwards.
GGGCGCGCACGTCGGACAGGAGCGGCTGGAACTCGCGCCGGGTGCGCGGCGGGGCCGACGGGCCCGGCATGAGCCAGGTCGCCCGCAGCACGCGCTGCAGCTCCGCGCTCCACCCGCGCCACGAGAAGCGCGCCGCGAGCGTGGTCGCGACCGCCGCGGCCAGCGCCACGATCGCGAACGCGACCGCCAGGAACCCGCGCGTCTGCTCCTCGCGCGTCGCGACCCAGCTCATGTCGTGCACGAGCGCCACGAACCCGAGCGGCCCCTCCTCGTCGGCGAGCGGCACGGCGGTGAGGTGCACCCGGGTCTCGCCGTACGGCGCCTCGAACGCCCAGGTGGTGGGCGAGGCCGCGCCCGCGGACGCGTGCGCCCGGATCCGGCCGCAGTCGAACGGCGCCGGGTACTCGGAGGTGCTCGCCACGAGCGCCCCCTCGGGATCGCAGGCCGCCGCGCCGAGCACCCGCTCGTCCCGGGCCACCTCGCCCAGGATCCGGCGCACCCGCGCACGCTCCCCCTTGCGGAGCGCTCGCTCCAGCCCGTCCCGGGCACCGGAGACCGCCAGCTCCGCCCGCATGCGGGTGTCGCGGTCGAACCAGCGCCGGGCCGTGTGCTCCACGAGGACCGACGCCCCCCAGGCGATGGCGCCCAGGAGGAGCATCAGCGGGACGAGGACCTTCAAGACCGCGCGCATCGGAGCATCCTATGTCCGGTCGGTTGGCCCTCCAACCGCCTGCGGGGGACCCTGCGCCAGGAGGACGCACCGGCCGCGGGGCCCCTCCGACGCCCGCCCGGCGGGCGAGCGGGCGTGCGCCGGGGCGGGGGGCCCCTGCCCGAGCCGCCGCCCGCTATCCCAGGGCCGCGTCGTCCGCGAGCACGAGCAGCGCGCCGTCGAGCGGGCGCACCCGCGCCGCGGGGATCGCAGGAGGCCCGGCGGCGAGGAGGCGCTCGAGCGCTGCGCGCTTGCCGGCGCCCGACACGAGGAACGCGATCGCGCGCGCCCGCTCCAGCACCGGCAGCGTGAGGGTGACGCGGTGGGCGCCCACGGCGGGCACGAACGGCGCCGCCACCCATCGCGCGCGCTCTCGCAGCGCCGGGCTGTCCGGGAACAGCGACGCGGTGTGGCCGTCGGCGCCGAGCCCGAGCAGCACCAGGTCGAGGCGCGGCGGCTCCCCGGCGGCCCCGGCGGCCTGCCGCAGCGCCGCCTCGTACCGCGCGGCCGCGTCGGCCGGCGGCCGCTCGCCCTCGATGCGGTGGACGGCGGCGGGAGCGACGCGGTCGAGCAGCGCCTCGCGCGCCATCCGGTAGTTCGAGTCCGGGTGGTCCGGCGGGACGCAGCGCTCGTCGCCGAACCACACCTCCGTGCGCGCCCACGGCACCCGCGCGCGCCAGGGCGCCGCCGGGTCCGCGAGGACGCCGTACAGCGCCCGCGGCGTGCTCCCGCCGGCGAGCGCGATCGCGAAGCGCCCGCGCGCCGCCACGGCCGCCTCGGCGCGCCGCGCCACCTCCTCGGCGGCCGCGCGCGCCAGCGCCGCCGGGTCGGCGACGCGCACCAGCGCGGGCCCGGACGGACGCGCCACCGCGCTCACTCCCGGTCCGCCCAGCGCCGCCCGTCGCGCGCGAGCAGCTCGGCCGCCGACGCCGGGCCCCAGCTCCCCGCGGCGTAGTTCGGGAAGTCGCGCGCCGGCAAGGTGGACCAGACGTCGAGCACCGGGGTGGCGATCCGCCAGCTCGCCTCCACCATGTCGGCGCGGTGGAACAGCGTCGCGTCGCCGATCATCGCGTCGTGGAGCAGCCGCTCGTACCCGGTGGCGGGCGGCAGGCCCCCGAAGTCGGCGTAGCTGAAGTCGAGCCGCACCGGCTGGAGCTGGATCGAGGGGCCGGGGCGCTTGGCCTTCATCGAGATGCAGATGGCCTCCTCCGGCTGGATGAGGATGTCGAGCCGGTTCGGCTCGATGCCCTCCACCCCGGCCTCCTGGAACAGGAGCAGCGGCGGCCGGCGGAACTGGATCGAGATCTGCGTGTCGCGCCGCGCGAGCCGCTTGCCGGCGCGCACGTAGAACGGCACCCCGGCCCAGCGCCAGTTCTCCACCTGGAGCTTCAGCGCGGCGTAGGTCTCGGTCTGCGAGGCCGGCGACACGCTCGGCTCCGCCCGGTACCCGGGCACCTTCTGGCCGCCCAGGTAGCCCTCGCCGTACTGGCCGCGCACCGTGTTCCGCAGCACGTCCTCCGGCGACATGGGCCGGATCGACTCCAGCACCTTGGTCTTCTCGTTGCGGACCGCCTCGGCGGCGAGCGTCGAGGGCGGCTCCATGGCCACCAGCGTGAGGAGCTGCAGGATGTGGTTCTGGACGATGTCGCGGAGCGCGCCGGCCTGCTCGTAGTAGTCGCCTCGGCCCTCCACCCCCAGCTCCTCGGCCACCGTGACCTGCACGTGGTCCACGTAGCGGCGGTTCCAGATCGGCTCGAAGATCCCGTTCGCGAACCGGAACACCATCAGGTTCTGGACGGTCTCCTTCCCGAGGTAGTGGTCGATCCGGTAGATCTGCTCCTCGCGCACCACCGAGGCGAGCTCGCGGTTCAGCGCCACCGCCGAGTCCAGGTCGCGGCCGAACGGCTTCTCGATCACCACCCGCCGCCAGCCCGCGCTCTCGCCGAGCAGCCCCGCCGCGCCCAGCCCGCGCACGATGTGGCAGAACTCGCCGGGCGGCGTGGCCAGGTAGAACAGCGCGTTGCCCGAGGTCCCGTGCTTCTGCGCGGCGTGCGCGAGCGCGCCGGCGATCCGCTCGTACGTGCCCGGGTCCTCGAAGTCCCCCTGCACGTGGTGGACGCGCTGCGCGTACTCCGACCAGATCGCGTCGTCCACCGGGCGCGTCGCGAAGGTGCGGAGCGCGCCGGTGACGGCGTCGCGGTAGGCCGCGTCGTCGAGCGCCCGGCGCGACACGCCCACGATGGCGAACTCGCGCGGCAGCAGGCCGTTCAGGCGCAGGTTGTACAGCGACGGCAAGAGCTTGCGGCGGGCGAGGTCTCCCATCGCGCCGAAGATCACGAACGCGCAGGGGTCGCCGGGGCGGTCGCTGGCGGGGGGCGCGGTCACCGCGAGCCTCCCTTCACCGCCTCGTGGTGCCCGCCGAACCCGCGGCGCATCGCGCTCAGCAGCTTCTCGCCGAACGTGTGCGCCCGGCGCGAGCGGAACCGCGCGAACAGCGCCGCGGAGAGCGCCGGGGCCGCCACGCCCTCCTCCACCGCCGCCTGGATCGTCCAGCGCCCCTCGCCCGAGTCGGCCACCGCGCCCTCGAACGCGTCCAGCCCGGGGTCGCGCGCCAGGGCCGCGGCGGAGAGGTCCAGCAGCCAAGACGTCACCACGCTCCCGCGCCGCCACAGCTCGGCCACCTCGGCGAGGTCGAGCCGGTAGCGGATCGCCTCGGGCATCCCCTCCCCGGCGGCGCCGCGCAGCAGGTCGAAGCCCTCCGCGTACGCCTGCATGAGCCCGTACTCCACGCCGTTGTGGATCATCTTCACGAAGTGGCCGGCGCCGGCCGGGCCGCAGTACAGGTAGCCCTCCTCGGCGGTCCCGCCGGCGGTGCGTCCGGGCGTGGGCGGCGCCGAGGCGCGGCCGGGCGCGAGCGTCCGGAGCACCGGCTCGAGCCGGTCGAACGCCTCGCGATCCCCGCCGACCATCAGGCAGTAGCCGCGCTCCAGCCCGGCCACCCCGCCGCTCGTCCCGGCGTCGAGGAACCGCACGCCCCGCGCCCGCAGCAGCTCGGCCCGCCGCACGTCGTCCTTGAACCAGGAGTTCCCCCCGTCCACCACGACGTCCCCGGACCCGAGCCGCTCCGCCAGCGACGCGATCGCCTGCTCGGTGGGCGCGCCCGCCGGCACCATCAGCCAGACCGCGCGCGGCGGGGCCAGCGCCGCCACCAGCGCGTCCAGCGACGCGGCCCCCGCCCCTCCGTCGGCCGCCAGCTCCGCCACCGCGTGCGCATCCGGGTCGAACCCGACCACCCGGTGACCTCCGCGGAGCAGCCTGCGCGCCATCCGGCCGCCCATCCGCCCCAGGCCCACCATCCCGATGTCCATGCCGCCTCCCGTCGTCGCGACGTGGGGCAAAGCGTAAGCGGACGGAACGCCGCCCGCCCGGACGGATTCCGGCACCCGTGGGGTCGCGCCGAGGGGCGCGACGCGGGTGCGCGGCGCGGCGCGCATCACCCAGGGTGCGGCCTCCGGCGCGCGTCGACATGGCCGCACATCCGTGGTTTGTTGGGAGGGCATGTTCCAGGTCAAGCAGGAGTCCCCGTTCCCAGGGCTGGCCGACCGCTGGGCGGCCGCGGACGGCCCCGACGCCGAGACGCTGGAGCTGACGCGCGAGGCGCTCGCCGCCGTCCGGCCCGGCGACCGGGCGGAGGTCGCGCCGCTCGTCGAGATCCTCCTGGGCCGGCTCGACGGCCCCCGCCGCGCCCAGGCGCGCCGCGCGCTCCTCGCGCTCCTCGACGGCGCCCGCCGCCGCCTGTTCACCAGCCAGCTCCGGCCCGACGACGTGGACCCGTGGCTGGAGCTGCTGTTCCCGGTCATCGCGCGGGCCGACTGCACGCTCGGCGAGGTGCTCCGCTCGCGCGAGGAGACCGACCCGAAGACGGTGGCGATCCGGGTCCTCGGGCAGGACGCCTGCGAGCTGACCGTCGCCGACGTGGCCCGGCGGACGCGGGCCATCGCGCGCGGCATCCTGGCGCTGGTGGACGACCACCCGGACGCGCGGGTGGCGATCCTCTCCGAGAACTGCCTCGAGGCGGCCCTGTCCGACCTCGCCTGCCTCACCAACGGCATCGTGGACTACCCGCTCCCCGCGAACGCGGTGGCCGAGCAGGTGGTGTTCATGCTGAAGCACTCCGGGGCGCGGGTGCTGCTCGCCTCCGACGAGGAGCAGGTCGCGAAGGTGCTCCCCTCGCTGCCCGCCCTCCCCGAGCTGCGCGAGATCGTGGTGTTCTCCCGCGCGGCGGCGGAGCGCAACGGCCTGCTCTCGCTCGAGCAGATGATCGGCCAGGGGGCGGACTTCGACGACGACGCGCGGGCGGCGCGCGCCGGCCGCGTCCGGTCCGGCGACGTCGCCACGGTGATGTACACCTCGGGCACCACCGGGAAGCCCAAGGGCATCGTCTTCACGCACCAGAACCTGGTGACCAAGCGGCTCGCGCGCGGGTACGCGCTGCGCGAGGTGGGCGAGGGCGACGTCTTCCTCTGCTACCTGCCGCTCTACCACACGTTCGGCCGCTGGCTCGAGCTCACCGGGACGCTGTGGTGGGGCGCGACCTACGTGTTCGCCCGCTCCACCGCGCAGGGGCCGCTGCTCGAGGACTTCAAGCGGGTGAAGCCCACCGTCTTCATCTCGGTCCCGAAGAAGTGGATGGAGCTGCACGACGCGGCGGTCTGGGAGGCCGCCTCCGACGACCCCGACGACGTGGCCGCGCACCTGCGCGTCATCACCGGCGGCCGCCTCCGCACCGGCCTCTCGGCGGCCGGCTACCTCGACCCGGTGGTGTTCCGCGCCTTCCACCGCGCGGGCACCGAGCTCTGCTCCGGCTACGGCATGACCGAGGCCACCGGCGGCGTGACCATGACGCCGGTGGGCGAGTACGTGGACGGCTCGATCGGCAAGCCGCTCCCCGGCATCGAGTGCCGCCGCGCCGACGACGGCGAGCTGCTCATCCGCGGCCCGTACGTCTCGCCCGGCTACTACCACCCCGGCCCGAACGACCACGGGGCGGACGCCGACGGCTGGTTCGGCACCGGCGACCTGGTCTCCGTCGATCCCGCCGGCCACTTCCACATCACCGGCCGCAAGAAGGAGATCTACAAGAACCGCCAGGGCCAGACAATCGCGCCGCAGCGCGTGGAGAACCTGTTCCGCGACTTCGAGGCCATCTCGCAGGCGTTCCTGGTCGGCGATCACCGCGAGTACAACACGCTGCTGGTCTGGCCGAACCAGCAGTCGGCCGCGGTCCAGGGCCGCTCGCCCGACGAGCAGCGCGAGCTGCTCGGGTCGCTGGTCGCGAGCGCGAACCGGTTCCTGGCGCCGTTCGAGCGCGTGGTGGCGTTTCAGGTGCTGCCGCGCGCCCTCGACGACGCGCACGGCGAGCTGACCCACAAGCTCACGTTCAAGCGCGAGGCGGTGGAGAAGAACTGGAAGGACCTCATCGAGCGGATGTACGAGCAGAAGCACCTCGCGCTCGCGCTCGACGGCTTCTTCCTGCGCATCCCGAACTGGGTCCTGCGCGAGATGGGCGTGCTCCAGCACGAGGTCGCGCTCGACGGCGGCCAGCTCCGCGCCGGCGAGCGCAGCCTGCGCATCGGCCCGGATCCGGCCGCCCCCGGCGCGCTCCGCATCGGCGACCTCGCCTACGCGGCCGAGGGGACCGTCATCGACCTGGGCGCGCTGCTCGCCCGCCCCTCGCTGTGGCTCGGGAACCAGGGGCTGCGCGCGTTCCTGGGCGAGGAGGCGTTCCTCTCGCTCGTGTCCCGCCGCCGCAAGGGCAGCGTGGATCTCCGCCTGGACGCGCGCCTCTGGCCGGCGCCGCCGGCGGAGCGGCTGCGCGACATGCTCGACGTGGTGGACGCCGGCGAGGTGACGTTCCACTCCATCCACGTGGCCGGCGAGCTGCTGCGCGCCGAGCGCCCCGAGGCGCGCCGCGCCATCAGCCACCTCCACATCGGCCTCGCCGCCGCGCAGAGCGAGCACGCCTCGCTGTGCCGCGCGCTGCTGCGCCGGGCCGCCGACGCGCCCGACGAGGACGTGCGGCGCCGCGCGTTCCGGGTGCTCCTGCCCAACGAGGACGCGGCCGAGACGCTCTCGACGGTGCGCCTGTTCCTCGACCGGATGGGCGCGATGGCCCTGCGGGACGAGGACCTGGCCGACCTGGGCGAGCGCGGCCTCTCCGACGCGCAGGTCCAGGTGCTGCTCGCCCACCTCGCCTCCGACCGCGCCAACGCCGCGCCGGCGGATCCCTCCGACCGGCGGCTGCTGGTGGGCGCGATGCGCCTGCTCACCGCCTGCGCCATCGCGCACCCGGTCTACTTCGGCCGCGTGCGCGTGCCGCTCGCCCGGCTCACGCTGCACGAGGATCCCGAGGTGGCGGCCCGCGCCGGCGAGGAGCTGGACCGCCTGCGGCGCGGGTTCTCCAACTTCGTCGGCCCCAACCTGCGGCTGGCGATCGACCCGCAGACCGGCGTCGAGTACGGCTGGCACCACGTGCTGGTGTTCGACGACAGCGTGCCGGCGCAGGTGCGCCCGTCGCTGCTCTCGGCCTTCGAGGACGCCACCATCGTGCGCGCCTCGGTGTTCGAGCTGGGGCGCGGGGTGCTGCTCTCGCTCGCCGACATCCCGCCGGGCGGCCTGGCGGTCTCGCTGCTGGGGCGGCAGCACGGCAAGAGCGTCTACCGCGTCTCCATCCACACCCGCGCGCGCGAGGTCTTCGACTTCGCCATGAACGTGGCGGAGGACATGACCTTCGCCGAGCTGCGCCAGGAGGTGAACTGGCTGCTCGCCGCCGGCGCGCCGCCGCCGCTGGTGGAGAAGTTCGGCGGCTACTTCGCCGAGTGGGGCATCTTCACCGAGGAGTTCATCCCCGGCTCCGACGTGGAGCGGCAGGTGGCGCGGCTGGTGCGCCAGGGCGAGACGCGGCGCCTCCAGCTCCTCTGGCCGTTCCTGGTGTGGACCGCGGTGGAGGGGCACGTCCGGTTCTGGGACCGCACCGGCCGGCGGCTCGCGCTGCGCGAGCCCTCGCCGGCCGCGTTCATCGTGCCCTCGCACGACTACCACTCCGGCGCGCGCCTGGTGTCGATCTCCGACCGCTCCCCCTGCGCCGGCTTCGACGAGCTGCTCGACCGCTTCGAGGACGCGTTCATCGAGCGCATCGAGCGGTCGCGGCCCGAGCTGAGGGGCGGCGCCGACGAGGCCATCGTCCTGTCCGCGGTGGTGGAGGCGCTCGGGCTGGAGCGGGGCGTCGCGCTGCTCGAGGAGGTGTCGCAGACCTCGCGGCGCGCGGTCGCCATCGAGACGTTCCTGGAGCGGCTGCGCGAGGGCGGCTTCACCCCGCAGCGCGTCCACTTCGCGGCCCGGCGCTACCGGCGCTGGCTGGACGTGAACCCGCAGGCGACGTTCGAGGCCCAGGGGAAGATGCTCGGCGAGCTGTGGGGCACCTACCGGCTGTCCGAGGTCGAGACCGCCTGGCCGGACACCCGGGTGCGCTTCTTCCGCCAGACCGTGTTCGCGGGCGTGCGCCCGGAGCTGGGCGCCGCGCTCGACCGCATCATGAACCGGGCCCGCGTGCTCCCCGCCGGCGGCCTGGACCTGGAGGAGCAGGTGGCCGCGGTGCGCAGCGCCGCGCGGCCGACCTCCGAGGAGGACTACTTCCTCGCCCGCATGACGTACCGGTACCTGGCGCCCACCGACGAGGTGGCGCTCATCTCCATGCCGTCGGGCGGCCACTACGTCACCGAGGTGGTGGTGGCGCTCACCGACGAGGCGGGTGAGCGCTTCACCGTGCGCGGCCCGGTGTCGCCGCGCGAGGTGGCCCGCCTGCTCCACATGTTCCACGAGTCGAACCTGCAGGTGACCTTCACCACCGAGCACGAGTTCCTGCTCTGCCTCGACCCGAAGGACACCGTCATCGGAGGGCTCTTCTACCGGCAGGTGGCGCCGGACCGCGTGCACATGGAGAAGCTGGTGGTGGGGCGGCGCCTCCGCGGGCGCGGCGTGGCCGACGGCCTGATGCGCGAGTTCGCGCGGCGGCTCAAGGCGCGCGGCGTGCGCCGGATGGAGACCGGCTACTTCCAGCCGGAGTACCTGCGCCGCTTCGGCTTCCGCACCGACCCCACCTCGGGCGGCCTGGTCCGCGAGATCGAGCCCGACGACTTCCCGCTCTAGCGCCATGACCAAGTCCACCTGGAAGCTCATCGACTCGACGCTCCGTGAGGGCGAGCAGTTCGCCCACGGGACGTTCCGCACCGAGGACAAGCTCGAGATCGCGCGCGCGCTCGACACGTTCGGGGTCGAGTACGTCGAGGTGACCAGCCCGGCCGCGTCGCCGCAGTCGCAGCGCGACGCCGTGCAGATCGTGAAGCTGGGGCTGGGCGCGCGGGTCATCACCCACTCGCGCTGCGTCCTCGACGACGTGCGCGCCGCCATCGACACCGGGGTCCGCGGCATCGGCCTGCTGTTCGCGACCAGCCGCATCCTGCGCGAGTCCTCCCACGGCAAGTCGATCCAGCAGATCATCGACGCCATGGGGCCGCCCATCGAGCTGGCGCTGAAGGCCGGGCTCGAGACGCGCTTCTCCGCCGAGGACGCGTTCCGGAGCGAGGTGACGGACCTGGTGGCGGTCTACCAGGCCGCCGAGCGGCTCGGCGTCCACCGCGTCGGCATCGCCGACACGGTGGGCATCGCCACCCCGCGCCAGGTCTTCGCGCTGGTGCGCGAGATCCGGCGCGCGGTCCGCTGCGACATCGGCTTCCACGGCCACAACGACACCGGGTGCGCGATCGCCAACGCCTACGAGGCGCTGGCCGCCGGCGCCACCCACGTGGACGTGGCGGTGCTGGGGATCGGCGAGCGCGTCGGCATCACCCCGCTCGGCGGGATCATCGCGCGCATGTTCTCGATCGAGCCGCAGTCGGTGGCGGAGCGCTACCGGCTGGGCCAGCTCCGCGAGCTGGAGCGGCTGGTGGCGCGGGTGACCGGCATCGAGGTCCCGTTCAACAACTACGTGACCGGCGAGACCGCCTACTCGCACAAGGCCGGGATGCACCTGAAGGCCATGATGGCGAACCCGGGCTCCTACGAGATCATCCCGCCGGAGGCGTTCGGCCTCACCCGGCGGCTGATCCTGGGCAGCCGCCTCACCGGCCGGCACGCCATCGCCTACCGGGCGCGCGAGATGGGGATCACGTTCGGCGAGAGCGAGCTGAAGGCGCTCACCAAGCGCATCAAGGAGCTGGCGGACGCCGGCGAGCTGTCGGAAGAGCAGATCGATCGCGTCCTCCGGGACTGGGTGACTGCTTGACGGGGCTGCGCCCCGCCCCACGGAGCGGAGCTCCGCGGGGCCCCACCCTGCTGCGCGGGTCCCGTGACCTCGCGCGCCCGCTTCCGCGGGCTCGCGCGAGGTCCCCGCGGGCGCGGCGTTGCCGCGCGCGGGGCTGCGACCGGATCGGCTCGGCGACCGTTCACGAATCCTGCGCGGTCGTCTAGACTGCGCCGCCCCATGCTGCGCAGCCGCCTCCTGCTCCTCGCCGCCGCCGGGCTCTGGTCCACGGCCGGCGCCGCCATGAAGCTGTGCGACCTGTCCGGCTGGCAGATCGCCGGCGGCCGCTCGCTGGTGGCGGGCGTGTTCCTCCTGGTCGCCGTCCCCCAGGCGCGCCGCCGCCCCTCGCGCGGCGTGCTGCTCGTCTCGGTGGCCTACGCGGCGACCGTCGTCCTGTTCGCGCTCGCGAACAAGCTCACCACCTCCGCGAACGCGATCTTCATCCAGGACACCGCGCCGCTGTGGGTGCTGCTGCTCTCGCCCGCGCTGCTCGGCGAGCGGCCCGCCCGCAGCGAGCTGCTCGCGGTGCCGGTCTTCGGCGCCGGCCTGGCGCTGTTCTTCCTCGACGAGCTGACGCCGGGCCAGCTGACCGGGAACGTGGTGGCGCTCGGGTCGGGCGTGGCGTTCGCGCTCTGCATCCTCGGCCTGCGCCGGCTGAACGCGGCCGGCGCGCCCGCGCTGGTGTGGGGCAACCTGCTCGCGGCCGCGGTGGCGCTGCCGCTCTGGCCCACCGGCCCGGCGCCGCGCCCGCTCGACCTGGCGCTGGTCGCGTACCTGGGCGTCTTCCAGCTCGGGCTCGCCTACCTGTGCTTCGCGCGCGGGCTGGAGAAGGTCCCGGCGCTGGAGGCGTCGCTGCTGGTGCTGCTCGAGCCGGTGCTCAACCCGATCTGGACGTTCCTGCTCGCCGGCGAGCGGCCCGGCCCGTGGGCGCTGGCGGGCGGCGCGGTGGTGCTGGCCGCGACCGCCTGGCGCACGCTGGCCCCGGCGCTGCTCGCGCCCAGGCTGCGGGCCGGCTCACCGCGCGCGTAGCCCGCCCGCGGCGCGGCCGCTCCGCTCTCGCCGATCGCCGCGCTCGCCGGGCGACAGGAACGCCTCCACCTCGGCGCGGCGCGCCATGGTGTCCGCGTAGCCGAGGTCCATCACCCGGTGCACGTACACCGGCTCGAACGCCAGGTAGCTGAGCAGGTCCTCGCCGGCGTGGCCGGTGGCGCCGATGCCCTTCAGCAGGTACCGGAGCATGCGCGGGAAGCGGCCGTACTCGTCGGCGGCGAGCTTCCCGAGGTCGAGCGACGGACGGAGCACGAGCACCGGCACCTCGCGCAGCTCCAGCTCGCCGCGGCCGAGCCGCTCCCGGGGGATGAGCGCCAGCGTCCGGTTGATGCGCTCGAGCCGCTCCACGTCCGAGTCGAGCGAGTCGAGGAAGACCGCGTTCAGCAGCACGCCCGCGATCTCCGAGACCGGCAGCGCGTCGTCCGTGGCGCGCACCTCGTCCCGCGCGGTCTCCGCCGCGCTGCGCAGGTGGCGCACGCTGATGGCCACGATCCGCTCCGCCCCGAGGTGGATGGCCGGGCTGAGCGGGCAGATCATGCGGACGCAGCCGTCCCCGTAGAACGTCCGCTCGATCCGCACCGGCGGGAAGAAGACCGGGATGGCGGCCGAGGCCATCACGTGGTCGAGCGTGAGCCGCGCCCGCACGCCGACGCGCGTCGAGCGGATCCACGGCTCGATGTCCGGCGCGCCCTCGAAGAACGTCACGCCCGCGCCGGTGTGGTAGTTCGTGGCCGAGAGCGCCACCGCGCGCAGCCGGCCGGTGCGCAGGTGGCGCCGCAGCCGGCCCATCGGCAGCGCGCCGGCGAGCAGCGCGCGCAGCGGCGAGGGGTCGAGCAGGTAGTTGATGCCGGTCTTGCCGACGAGCCCGCCCGCGGAGAGATCGCGGATCCACCGGCCGCCCACCCCGGCCAGCGCCAGCGCGCCGGTGCGGAACACGCGATCCGGCGTGAGCGAGGCCCAGGTGGCCTGGAGCCGCTCGGCCGCCGCCGCGAAGTCGGCCGCGCCGCAACCCAGCACCGCGCCGTTGATGGCGCCGGCGCTGATCCCGGCCAGCACACCGAAGGGGATCGGCCCCGGCCCGGCGATGTCCGCGAGCGCGCGGAGGGCGCCGACCTGGTACGCCGCCCGGGCGCCGCCGCCCGTCAGGACGAGACCGGTGTGACCCACGATCGAAACCTAGCGCCGATGCCGCGACGCGGCACCGGCCGCCGGCTCACCGGAGCGCCCGCAGCGCGGCCGCGACGTCGGCCACGGCGAGGTAGAGGTTCACCTGCTTCGCGCTGCCCGCGGTCCCGACGTAGGCGTACTGGACGTTGATGCCCTTCGCGCCCAGCCGGTCCGCGACCTCGCCGAGCGCGCCCGGCCGGTCCGGCAGCGTCACCTCGACGACCTCGTCCTCGGTGATCTCCCAGCCGTGCGCCGTCAGCGCCCGCCGCGCCGCGGCCGGCTTGTCCACCACCATCCGGAGGAAGCCGCGCCCGTCCAGCACGCTCGCCATGAAGGCGCGGATGCTCACGCCCTTCCGGCCCAGCGCGTCGGCCACCTCGCCCATCACCCCCGGGCGATCCGTCACCCACGCGGAGATCTGCTTGACCCTCGGCATCGCACGCCCCCCTTCCGCATCGCGGAACCACGGCGAGTGACCGGCCTCCTGGCTGCATACCGCCGGGGGGCCGGTCGCGCCATCCCCGCCGCGCGGGACCGTCGCGAGGGGCGCGGCTCAGCCGGTCAGCGCGCTCGCGAACGGGAAGAGGCCGAACGCGCCGCCGGTGTGGAAGAACACGACGCGCGGCGCGGGCAGGCCACCCGGCTCGCGCGCCCGCGCGGCCAGACCGAGCATCGCCTTTCCGGTGTAGACCGGATCGAGGAGCACCCCGTCCTCGCGCGCCGCGCGGCGGATGATCTCCAGCCCCTCCGGCGTCGCCTGGGCGTAGCCCGGGCCGATGAACCCGTCGTCGATCCGGATCTCGTCCGCGGGCACCTCGGGCAGCGCCGGCCACCGCCGGCGCGCGTCGGCGCACAGCGCCGCGATCGTCGCGCGGAAGTACGCCGCGTCGTTGCACACCGCGAAGCCCACCGGTCGCGCGTCCTTCCACCCCAGCGCGCGCACCCCGAGCTCGAGCCCGGCGCCGGTGCCGCCCGAGCCCGCGGCGTAGGCGAGCGTCAGCGGCCCGCTCCGCCACGCCTCCGGGAGCTGCCGCCGCAGCTCCGCCACGGCCAGCAGGTAGCCCAGGCTCCCCAGCGGCGACGAGCCGCCCTCCGGGATCACGTAGGCCCGCCGCCCGGCCGCGCGCAGCTCCGAGGCCACCGCGTCCATGCGCTCGGCGCGGCGCCGGTACTCGTCGTGCGAGACCCAGCGGAGCTCCGCGCCGGCCAGGAGATCGAGCAGCACGTTCGCCTCGGGCGCGGGCGGCCGCGCCGGGTCCGGCACGCGCAGCAGGAGCACCGCGCGCAGCCCGCGCTTCGCGGCCGCGAACGCCGTGGCGCGGCAGTGGTTGGACTGCACGCCGCCGCAGGTGACCACCGTGTCCGCCCCCGCCGCCTCGGCCTCGGCGAGCAGGTACTCCAGCTTCCGCGCCTTGTTGCCGGACAGCTCGAGGCCGGTGAGGTCGTCGCGCTTGTAGAGGAGGTCGAGCCCGAGCGCGGCCCCGAGCCGCGGCGACGGCTCGATGGGCGTGGGCAGCCGGGCGAGCGGCACGCGCGGGGGCAGGTTCAGGGTGGCGGGTTCGCGGGTGGCCGGCATGTCGGGCTCCTCGTACGGTCAGCGTAGCCCAGCCGGGCCGCCGGCTGGAACCGGGCCCGCGGGGGGCACCGGGCCGGGCGGCCGATCGCTCCGGAGCGCGGCCGCAGGACGGCCGGCGCTGCGCGGCGCGTTCACCTGTCGTGGAACGCGCGTTCCACCGATCACCCACCGCCCCCCACCTGCCGCCGCCATTCCGCCGCGACGGCGCGCGGCGGACGCTGGCCCGGCGCTCGCACAGCGGGCCGCCGTTCCTGCACGGCGCACGGGCCGCGCATTCGACGACGGAGGGGAGATGCTCGGACGAGGCGGCGCGTGGGTGGCGCTGGCGGCGGTGGTCGCGGTCGCGGGCTGCGGCTCGGGCGGGAGCACCCCCGCGCCGGTCACGCCGCCCCCAGGGGGCGGCGGAGGCGGAGGGGACGGCGGCGGTGGCGGTGGGGGCGGAGGAGGCGGCGGTGGGGGCGGCGGGACCACCCCGCCGCGCTTCCAGTTCGGCACCCAGGGCCCCTGGGCGGTGGAGAACGCCACCTACGACGCGAGCGCCGGCATCCAGGAGACGCCGGTGATCGGGCTCAGCACCGACGAGAACCAGAACCGCTGGCTGGCGACGCCCTCGGCGCTCTACCTGCTGCGGCCCGGCGAGACCCGCTTCCGGCGCTTCGACGAGCGCGACGGGCTGCACATGGGCGCGAACCGGATGCGGTACTGCCGCGACCGCCCGGTCCGCCCCGAGACCCCCTGCGCCGACGCCGACGTGAGCTGGGGCGTGGCGGCGCCCGAGGGCATCCGCTCCATCGTGGGCGGCGGGCCGGACGAGGTGTTCGTGGGCTACCACGGCATCCACCTGGGCGGCTGGGACTGCGGCGCCAACGGCGACGGCGAGGACTGGTGCGATCCCGACCGCCACAGCGGGAAGATCGACCGGGTCCGCCTGAACGCCGACGGGACGCTGTCGGTCGAGCGCTTCGACCTGGTCGCCGGCAACCACGGCGCGAAGTACTGGCACGACCGGTCGATCTACCGGATGGTCTACGACCACTTCGCCCACCCGCACACGCTCTACGCCGGCACCGAGCACGGCGTGGACCTGCTGTTCCCGGACCAGTTCCGCTGGCCGGATCCGCCCATGGAGTGGCTCGACTCCTTCAACGACGACTACATGGGCGATCACCTGCACGCCAGCGTCTGCAAGGACGCGCCCTGCGACGGCAGCGGCGCGAACCAGCGGCTGGGCGACTGGGCGGGACTCGCCCTCGACGCGAACGGCGACCTGTGGCACGCCGGCAAGTGGGCCGCCGGCCTCATCACCTGGGACGCGGATCCGTTCCACTGGGTCGCCCGCAACGGCGCCGCGTTCAAGGTCGCGTTCGGCGACCCCTACTATCCCGACGGCACCGGCAACATGCCGGTGTTCCCGGTCGCGAACGAGGGGCACGACGTCCTGCTCACCGGCGTGGCGGTCTGCCCGGACGGCACGGTCTGGTTCTCCAGCGCCGGCCCGGCGGACGGGGTGCTGGAGACGGTGGCCTCGTGGGACGGCCGCCGCTTCACGCACTACCTGTCGAGCGCGCTCGGCCTGGGCGAGCGGCCGGTGCGCGACATCGCCTGCCTGCCCGACGGGCGCGTGGTGGTGGCCGGGTACACGACCGGCATCTCGATCTGGGACCCCGCCACCGGGACGTCGAAGGCGATCCGCGCCGGGGGCGGCCTGCCGAGCGACCGGGTGACGGCGATCGAGGTGGACCGGATGCCGTCGCCGCCCACGCTGCACGTCGCCACCGCCGGCGGCGCGGCGGCCCTCCGCGTGCTGCCGTAGCCCGGCCCCGGGGCCCGGCCGCTACGCGCGCGGCCGCGCCCCGGCGCGCCGGGCCGCGTCGGCGAGCACGTCGTACGGGCGGCAGCCGACCACCCGCAGCGCGGCGCCGAAGTCGAAGGTGGGGATGCCGGTGACGCCGGCCCGGGCCGCCTCGGCGCGGGCCGCGTCCACCGCGGCGAGCCGCGCCGGGTCCGAGCCGGCCGCCACCGCGGCGACCGGGTCCAGCCCGGCCTCGCGCGCCAGCCAGCGCAGGTCCTCGTCGGTCTCGATGCCCCAGCCGCGCCGCCAGTGCGCGTCGAACGCCACGGCCCGGAACGGCTCGAGGCGGCCCTGCTCGCGCGCGAGCTGCGCCACCGCCAGCGCCCGGCGCGTGTTGGGGATGCGGTCCGGCGGGCGCAGGTCGTCGATGCCGAACCCCGCGGCGAACGAGCGCAGGTAGCCGGACATGGCCTCCGCGTTCGGGAAGCGCTCCGCCACCGCGACGCCGCCGGGCGGCGTGTCGGGGTGGAGCTCGTATCCCACCCACTCCAGCTCCAGCTCGTACTCGTCCAGCAGCCTGACCAGGCTGCTCCGCTCCGCGACGAAGCAGAACGGTCAGACGAAGTCGGTGAACAGTCTCAGGCGCGCAGGCATGCGGGAGAGTTAACGGGCGGACGGCCCAGGTTCCACCCCACCGCGCGCGCCGCGGCCGCCCGTGGTAGATCGGCGTCGCCGTGCCCCCCGCCCCCGACCGCTGCCCGCGCTGCGCCTTCCCGACCGCGCTCTGCCTGTGCGCCGAGGTGCCGCGGCTCCGCGCTCCGGTGCGCTTCCTCATCGTGCGCCACGCCAGCGAGCGGGAGCGGATGACCAACACCGCGCGCTGGGCGGCGCTGGCGCTCCCCGGCACCGAGATCCTGGAGCACGGCCTGCCGGGCGAGCCCCTCGCGCTGCCGGACCTCGCCGCCGCCGGCGCGGTGGCGCTGTTCCCCTCCCCCGTCCCGACCCCGCCGCCCGCGGCGCCGCCGCGGCTGGTGGTGGTGCCCGACGGCACCTGGAGCCAGGCCCGCCGGATGATGCAGCGGATCCCCGCGCTCCAGCGGCTCCCGCGGCTGACGCTGGGCGGGCCGCCCGACGGCCTGCGCCTGCGCCGCCCCCCGCGCGCCGACGGCATGTCCACGCTGGAGGCGATGGCCGGCGCGCTCTCCGCGCTCGGCGCGCCGGACGCGGCGGAGCGCCTCCTCGGGCTGCACGCCGTGGCGGTGGAGCGCGTCCTCAGGTTGCGCGGCACCTGGGAGGCGGGCTGCGCCGAGGCCGCGCACGGCCACCTTCCCCGCGCCTAGGATCCGCGATGCCCTTCCGCTTCCACCCCGGCCCGCGCGACGCCGAGACCCGCGCCCGGCGCGGCACGCTCGAGACGACGCACGGGCGCGTCGAGACCCCCGCCTTCATGCCGGTGGGCACCCGCGCCAGCGTCACCGGGCTCACCCCGGCCGACGTGCGCGAGGCGGGCGCCGAGATCATCCTCGGCAACACCTACCACCTGCTGCTCCGCCCCGGCCCCGAGGCGTTCCGCACGCTCGGCGGGATCCACCGCTTCATGCGCTGGGACGGCCCGGTCCTCACCGACTCCGGCGGCTTCCAGATCTTCTCGCTCTCGCACGACCGGGTCATCACCGAGGCCGGCGCGCGCTTCCGCAGCTACGTGGACGGGCGCCCGCAGCTCCTCACGCCGGAGTCCTCCATCGCGATGCAGACCGCGATCGGCTCGGACGTGATGATGGTCCTCGACGTGTGCCTGCCCTCCACCGCCGAGGCGCCGGAGCTCCGCGCCGCCATGGAGCGCACGCACCGCTGGGCCCTGCGCAGCCTGGCCGCGCGCACCAACCCGGAGCAGGCCCTGTTCGCCATCGTCCAGGGCGGCCTCGATCCCGCGCTGCGCGCCGCCTCGGCCGGCTTCCTCACCCAGCACCCGTTCGACGGCTTCGCGATCGGCGGGCTCGCCGTCGGCGACACGCGCGAGGAGCGCGGGGACGTGGTGGCGCGCGCCGCCGAGCTGCTCCCGCCGGACCGGCCGCGCTACCTCATGGGCGTGGGCACGCCGCCCGACCTCCTCGAGGCCATCGGCCACGGCGTGGACATGTTCGACTGCATCCTGCCCACCACGCTCGCCTGGCAGGGCACCGCCTTCACCTCCAGCGGCCGCGTGCGCCTCACCCGCACCGAGCACCGCCTCTCCGAGCTCCCGCTCGACGCGGCCTGCGCGTGCGAGACCTGCCGCGGCTGGAGCCGCGCCTACCTGCACCACCTGTTCAAGTGCCGCGAGCCGCTCGGGCCGCGCCTCGTCTCGGTCCACAACCTGCGCCACTACCTCGACCTCATGCGCGGCGCGCGCGCCGCCATCGAGGCCGGCCGCTACCGCGCCTACCAGCGCGAGCGGCTCGAGGCGCTCGACCGCCACGAGCACGACCGGAGCGCGCGCCCGCCGGGCCGGCGCCGCCTGCCCGAGCCGGCCCCGGCGCCGGCCCCCGCGCCCGACGCGCCGCCGGAGGGCGCGCGCTTCCACCTCGTCGTCACCTCGCTGGGCGCGCCCGCCGTGCGCGACGCCGAGTCCGGCGAGGTGATGCACCCGGTGATCGGCCCCGCGGTCGAGGCCGAGCGGCTCTACGTGGCGCAGTCGCGCCTCCGCGAGCGGCTGGCCGAGCCGGGGCCGCCGCTGGTGCTGCTCGACGTGGGGCTGGGCGCCGGGGCGAACGCGCTCGCCGCGCTCCGGGCCGCCGCGGCGGCGCCGCCCGGCGGCCGCGCGCTGGAGGTCGTCAGCTTCGAGCGCGACCTCGGGGCGCTGGCGCTCGCGACGTCCGACGAGGGCGCGGCGAGGCTGGGCCTCGGGCCGGCGGACGTGGCCGCGGCCCGCGCGCTGCTCCGCGACGGCGCCTGGGGCTCCGCGCGGGCACGCTGGCGGCTGGTCGTGGGCGACCTGCAGGAGACGCTGCCCCGGCAGGATCTCCGCGCCGACCTCATCTTCTGGGATCCGTTCAGCCCGCGCGCGAACCCGGGGCTGTGGACGCTGGCCGCGTTCGGCGACGCCTGGGCGCGCTCGGGCCCGCGCTGCGCGCTCTACACGTACAGCACCGCCACCGCCACCCGCTCGGCCCTGCTGCTCGCCGGCTTCCACGTGGGCGTGGGCGACCCGAGCGGCCCCAAGGAGCAGACCACCGCGGCCGCGACCGATCCGGCGCTCCTGGCGCGCCCGCTCGACGCGCGCTGGCTCGCGAGGCTCGAGCGCTCCTCGGCGCCGTTCCCGCCGGACGCCCCGCCCGACGCGCTCGCCCGCGTGCGCGCGCACCCGCAGTTCGCGGCGCGGCGCGCGGAGGAGGTCGCGTGACCGCCTACCGCCCGAGCCGCTGGCTCCCGGGCGCGCACGCCATGACCGTCTTCGCGAGCGTGGCGCGCCCGCTGCCGCGCCCGCCCGCGGTCCGCGAGCGCTGGGAGCTCCCCGACGGCGACTTCCTCGACGTGGACCGCTTCGCCGGCCCCACGGCGGACGCGCCGGTGCTGGTGGTCTGCCACGGCCTGGAGGGCTCGTCGCGCGCGCCGTACGTCCGCGGCCTGGTGGCGCTGGCGCTCGCGCACGGCCTGGCCGCGCTGGCCCTGAACTTCCGCGGCTGCTCCGGCGCGCCGAACCGGCTGCCGCGCTTCTACCACTCGGGCGAGACCGGCGACCTCGACGAGGTGGTGCGGCGGCTGGCGGCGGAGCGCCCGGGGCGCGCGCTCGTGCTCTCCGGCTTCTCGCTGGGCGGCAACGTGGTCGCGAAGTACCTGGGCGAGCGCGGCGACGACCTCGCGCCCGAGGTGCGGGGCGCCGCGGTGGTGTCGGTGCCGTTCGACCTCGCCCGCTCGGCGCGCGCCATCGACGGCCCGGGCTTCTGGAACTGGGTGTACCGGGAGCGCTTCCTGCGGCGGCTGCGCGCCAAGGCGCTGGCGAAGGCCGCCCGCTTCCCCGATCGCCTCGACGCGGCGGCCATCCGCGCGGTCACCACCTTCGCCGGCTTCGACGGCGCGGTGACCGCCCCGCTCCACGGCTTCGCCTCGGCCGCGGACTACTGGACCCGCTGCTCGGCCGGGCGCTTCGTGGCGGGCGTCCGCCGGCCGATGCTGGCGCTCGCCGCGCTCGACGACCCGATGGTCCCGGGCGACACGCTGCCGCTGGAGGCGGCGCGCGCCAACCCGCGCGTCGAGCTGGTCGCGACGACGGCGGGCGGGCACGTGGGCTTCGTCTCGGGGGCGCCGTTCCGCCCCAACTTCTGGGCGGAGCTGCGGGTCGCGGCGTTCGCGGCGGAGCTGGCCGGCGCCGCGCCGGGCGCCGCGCGGCCGCGCCGAAGCTAGGGATCGAGCGCGACCCCGTCCAGCGCCGAGCGCACCCGGCGCAGCCCGGCCGCGCCCGCGCCGCGGAGGTGCTTGAACGCGAGGTGGAGCCCGAAGCTCGCCCCGAGCACCAGCGCGGCGACCAGCACCGCGTTCCACGCGGAGAGCGACGGGCCGACGCGCAGCGCGAGGCCGTGCCAGGTGGACCAGCCCCAGACGATGGGGATGTGGATGGCGTAGACGCCCAGCGACGCCTTGCCGACCGGCGCGAGGCGCGCGGCCGCCGCCGCGGGCACCGCCGAGAGCGCCGCGAGCAGCAGCAGCACCGCGCCGATGCGGTAGGCGATGAGCCCGGGGTGCGCGGGGGGCAGGTCCTCGAGCCCGGTCCAGAGCGTGACGGCGAACATGGCCGCGCCGGCCAGGCCGAGCGCCACGGTGCGGCGGCGCGCGTCGGCGGGCGCGGTGAGGCCCACGACCGCGCCGGCGAAGAAGTAGATGCACCACGGCAGCAGCGGGAACGGCGAGGTGCCGCCCAGCGCCTGCGCCACGGCCATCCCGAGCCCGGGCGCCGGCAGCTCCGCCGGCGCGGGCAGCACCGGCGCGGGCGACCGCATGGCGAGCGCCACCGCGAGCACGCCCAGCAGCGCGAACACGCCCGCCTTCTCGCGCGACGTCCAGGGCAGCGCCAGGACCAGCGCGGCGACGAGCAGCGACACGCCGATCACGTGGAGGGCGTCGAACGCGAGGAGGTGGCTCCACACCGCCGGGTCGCCGACGCGGAGCTGGTCGATGCCCCACCCCGGCCAGCGCAGCCCGTAGCCGATGGCGAGCAGGAGCAGCACGCGGCCGAGCCGGCCGCGCGGGACGTCGAGGCCGCGGGCGCGGCCCCGGCGGATCGCGACCGTGACCGCCCAGCCGGAGACCAGCATGAACAGCGGCGCGGTGAAGCCGCGCGCCTTCCAGTACAGGACCATCCCCGGCGCGGCCCGCGCCTCCGCCGAGAGCAGCGCGTCGAGCGTGTGGCCGAAGACCATGGCCACCACGCCCACCGCGCGGGCGGCGTCGAGCGTCGGGATGCGGGGGGCCTTCGGGGGGATCGTGAGGCTGCCGTCGGACAAGGCGCTGCGCGCTATAGCACGGAACGGGCCACCGTGCAGGCGAAGCGGCGCCCGCGAGGGACGGGACGTCCCCCGGGGGCGCCGCGAGCTGCCGGGACCGCTACTTCAGGCCGCCCTTCACGTACTTCGCGACCGACTTCACCTGCTCGTCGCTGAGCTTGCCCTTGAAGCCCGTCATCTTGCCCTTGCCGTTCTCGACCACCTTCACGATCTCGGCCTCGGACAGCTTCACGGTGGTGAGGTCCTTGGCGCCGAGCGCCTTGCCGGCGGGCGCGCCCTTCCCGTCCTTGCCGTGGCACACGGCGCACTTCTGGGCAAACACGGCGGCGCCGTCGTCGGCGCGGGCGGCGAAGGTGAAGGCGGCGAAGGCGAGGACGGCGACGAGACGCTTCATGGTGACCTCCAGGGGTGGGTGCGGCGTGTGAACGCTTCTAGGGAACCGGGTACCCTGCCGCCGGCGCATGGCCGTGCGCGCGCTCGGGCGCCCTGAACGTACCGACGAGGATGGGCACCGCGATCTTCACCAGGATCGTGAAGGTCAGGAAGCCGATCCCGAACACCCCGCCCGCGACGCCCCACTCCATCCTGGTGGGCGTGTACTCGTATATCTGGCCCAGCGTCGAGGGGGTGAACCCGGGGATGATCAGCCCCATCCCCTTCTCGATGTAGACGCCGGCCCAGATGAGCACGCACCCGATGTTCAGGGTGAGGAAGTTCTTGCGGGTGCGCGGCACGAGGAACAGCAGGAACGCGATCACGCTGCACGCGAGCGAGAGCCAGGCGTACTTCACCAGCACCGTGTGCTCGCCGATCCCGCCCCACAGGTACTGCGTGTAGAGCAGGTGCTCGGTGGCCGAGTAGTACTCCTTGAACAGCTCGGCGCCGAGCAGGAACAGGTTCAGGAACATCGCGTACGACATGAGCTCGGCGATCTTCCAGATGGCCTCGTCCTTGATGTCGAACTTGAACGCCTTCCGGAGCAGCTGGAACAGGATGATCATCACCGCCGGGCCGGAGCAGAACGCCGAGGCGATGAAGCGCGGCGCCAGGATCGACGCGTTCCAGTACGGGCGCGCCGCCATGCCGTTGTAGAGGAACGCGGTCACGGTGTGCGTCGAGATGGACACCGGGATCGAGAGCAGCACCAGCGGCAGGAAGATGCGCTTGTCGTAGTGCTCGCCGCGGTACGTCTTGAACAGCAGGTACAGCACCAGCACCAGGTTGAGCCCCAGGTACGTGTTCAGCACCAGCGCGTCCCAGGTCAGCATCGACGCCGGCCAGTTGGGCGTGCCCAGCAGCGGCGCGATGTGCAGGAAGCGATCCGGGCGGCCCATGTCCACCAGGATGAACAGCAGCGCCATCACCAGCGCGCTGATGGCGAGCAGCTCGCCGAGGACCACCACCTCCTTGATGGGCTTCCACTGGTAGACGTAGGCGGGGATCACCAGCAGCACCGCCGCGGCGGCCACGCCCACCAGGAACGTGAAGTTCCCGATGTAGAACGCCCAGGACACGTCGTCGCGCATGTTGCTGGCGATGAGGCCGGCGGTGGCCTGGTGCGTGTACGACACGACGCCCACGCCGATCATGACGAGGAGGAAGGCCATCCACGCCTTGTAGGCGCGGCCGCCCGAGAGCACCTGGCGGACGCAGCCCTTCACGAACTCGAGGATTCCGGACATCGTCGGGCCCTCTCCGCTAGGTCGCGTAGAAGTAGTAGAACTGCGGGTGCGTGGCGAGCTCCTCCTTGAAGACGAAGACGCGCTTCGTCTCCATCACCTTGCGGATCTCGCTCTCCGGGTCGAGCAGGTTCCCGAACTTCCGGGCGCCCACGGGGCACACCTCGACGCAGGCCGTGTAGCGGCCCTCGCGCACGCGCTGGATGCAGAACGTGCACTTCTCCACCACGCCCTTCGGGCGCGGGCGGTTCCCGAGGTAGTGCTGGTCCGGGTTCAGCTCCTCGGCCGGCAGGTTCGGCGTGGCCCAGTTGAAGTGGCGCGCGCCGTACGGGCAGGCCGACATGCAGCAGCGGCAGCCGATGCACCAGTCGTAGTCGATGACCACGATGCCGTCCTGCTCCTTCCACGTCGCCTGCGTCGGGCAGGCCTTCACGCAGGGCGGGTTCCGGCACTGCTGGCACTGCACCGGGAAGTAGAACTTGCCCGGGCGCGGCACCGCGTCGGCCTCGTAGTACAGGTCGGCGTGGGCCAGGTCCACGCCGTGCTCCTTGTCCATCTCCAGCACCTGGATCCAGTGGATCTGCGGCTCGGTGCGGGACTGGTTGTTCTCCTTCACGCAGGCGTAGACGCAGCGGCGGCAGCCCACGCAGCGGGAGATGTCGAGGCCGTAGCCGTACTCGACGCCGGGCTGCGGCCCCTTCGCCGAGACGGTGGTCTTCTTGCCGAAGCGCTCCTGGTTCCGCTTCTCCACCTTGGCGAGCACCTTCTTCAGCTCGTCCGGCGAGAGCTCCTTGAAGTGCTTGCGGAGGAAGTCCTCCATGTCCACGCCGCTGCTGCACGACGCGAGCGCCGCCACCGCGGTGCCCGCGGCCGCGGTGCGGAGGAACGCGCGCCGCGCCGGGTCGAGCGGACCGTCGCCGATGGGATCGACGCCGTCGCGCGGCGACGCGGGCGGCGCGTCCGCGTCCGTCACGACCGGCAGGCTCTTGTTCGGGGTCATCGGCGCTGCTCCTCCGGGCGCTTCGGCCGCGGCTCGGGCTTGAGGTAGGTCAGGGTCGGGGCCACGGTCTTCTTCCCGCCGGAGACGATCTCCTGGACGCCCTTGAAGCGCGGCGAGTGCGGGTTGTGGCAGTTCACGCACAGGAAATAGGTCTTCTCGCCGTTCCAGTGCCCCACGCGCTTGCCGTGCACGCCCACGCGCCAGTCGCGGTACTTGTCGCCGTGGCACTGGCCGCACAGCCGGTAGGACTCGGTGAACGGCACCGGCGCGCCGTTGGCGAGCCGGAGCACGTCGCGGTTCTGCAGATCGTGGCAGTCGAGGCACCAGCGCTGGTCGGCGCCGTGGTCGAAGATCGACTGCTGCTCGTCGTGGAACACCAGCTCGCGGCGGGTCCCGTTCTTCGGCATCCCGGCGTGGCACGCCGAGCACGGGTAGATCCCCTCCGAGAACGGCGGCGCCTCCGCCTGCACGAGCACCGGCTTCGCCTCCGGCCGGGTCGCCTTCGCCGCCGGCGCCTTCGGGGTCGCTCCCGGTGCGGCCTCCGCGGCGCGCGCCCACCCGGGGACGACGGCCAGCGCCGCCA
The DNA here is from genome assembly GCF_000013385.1 of Anaeromyxobacter dehalogenans 2CP-C. GTDB lineage: Bacteria > Myxococcota > Myxococcia > Myxococcales > Anaeromyxobacteraceae > Anaeromyxobacter > Anaeromyxobacter dehalogenans_B. The sequence continues at coordinate 1,637,464 of NC_007760.1, read as the reverse complement.
CCACCGCGAGCGCCCCCATCCTCGGTCGTACGTAGCCCATTCGCACCTCCCTGTGCGGCGGGGAAGCTACGCCCGTCTTGACCGCCGTCAGTTGACGCGGATCAATCGACGGCCGGTCCGGATGGGGCGTTCCGGCGGGCGTGCGGCAAGGCGCTCCGCGCGGTTACGTCGCCCTGCGGCCGACGTGCCCGCCACCGGGTCGTACCTGACCCAGCGATCTCCCGGCAGTCCGACCGGGGGTCAAAACGTCCCGCGCGCGATGAGGTCCCGCATGGCCACCACGCCCACCAGCCGGCGCTGGCCGTCCACCACCGGGAGCCGCTCCAGGTCGCCCTCCCCGAACCGGGACGCCACCTCGGCGAGCGTCATGGCGGTGGTGATGGGCTCGACGTCCCGGTCCACCACGTCGGCGGCGACGATCATGCCGAGGTCGGCCTGGTCGGAGATGGTGCCCTTCAGCGCGTCCAGGCGGAGCACGCCGAGCAGCACGCCCTCGGCGTCGGTCACGTAGAGATCGTGGCCGGGCGGCAGCGCGAGCAGCTTCTTCACGAGCGCGTCGAACGCGAGCGTGGGCGGGACGCGCTCGACGTCGCGCTCCACCAGCGCCGCCACCGGCGTGGTGCGCAGCCACTCCGGGCGCGGCAGCTCGGGCAGCGCCACCCCGCTCCGCCGCAGCGGCGCGGTGTAGAGCGAGTCCGGCTCGATGGCGCGGCTGGTGGCCGCGGCGATGGCGGCCGAGAGCATGAGCGGCAGGATCACCCCGTAGTCGCCGGTCAGCTCGAACACGATCAGCACCGAGGACACCGCCGCGTGCGTCGTCCCCGCGAGCACCCCGGCCATCCCCACCAGCGCCAGCGCGCCGGAGGGCGGCGCCCCCGGCAACACCCGCGCCAGCAGCTCCCCGGCCGCGCCGCCGATGGCCGCCCCGAAGAACAGCGAGGGCGTTAACAGCCCGCCGGGGACCCCGGTGCCGGCGCACACCGCGCTGGCGGCGAGCTTCAGGAGCGGCAGCACCAGCAGGAGCCGCAGCGGAACCTCGCCGAGCAGCGTCTGGTGCACGGTGTCGAACCCGTTGCCGAGCACCGCCGGGAAGCGGAGCGCGAGCAGCCCGACCGCGCCCATGCCCAGCACCGGCAGCGCCGGACGCAGGCGCGCCGGCACCCGGTCGAAGCGCACCTCCACCCAGCCCATCACGCGCACGTAGATGGCCGAGGCGAGCCCGAGCACCGGCGCGAGCGCGAGCCCGAGGAGCAGCTCGGCGGGGTGGAGCAGCGCGTACTCCGGGATGTCGTAGGTGGCGTGCGGGACCGGCAGCGTGCGCGCCACGGCGGTGGCGACCACGCACGACACGGCGATGGGCCCGAGCAGCTCCAGCGCGAAGCTCCCCAGCAGCACCTCCAGGCCGAAGAGCGCGCCGCCGATGGGCACGTCGTAGGCGGCGGCGATCCCGGAGGCCGCGCCGCACGCCACCAGCACCCTGGCCTGCCGCTCGCTCACGCCGAGCCGGCCCGCCAGCCACGACCCGCTCGCCGCGCCCGCCTGGACCAGCGCGCCCTCGCGGCCGAGCGACGCGCCCATGCCGACGCAGGTGATGGAGAGCAGCCCGCGCAGCAGCGTCCGCCCCAGCGACAGCTCGCGGCCGCGGTGCCAGATGGCCTCGAGGATGCGCGCCGTCCCGTGCCCGCCGAGCGGCCGGCGCCAGAGCAGCGCCGTCACGCCCACCAGCAGCCCGGCCAGCGCCGGGACGAGCACCCGCCGCCCCGGCGACGAGACGTCCACCGCGTCCACGAAGCGCGGCGCCTGCGGCCAGGCGAGCTCCTGCACGCCCGACAGCGCCAGCAGCAGGGCGCCCGAGCCCAGGCCAGAGAGCGCACCGGTCGCGATGACGAGGACCCAGAACCGCTGGGCCGCGCCGGGCAGGACGCGCAGGAAATCGCGGAGGGAGCGGAAGAAGACCGGGGGCGCCGCGGTGGGCAGGGCCTTCGCGTCCTGTGACGCCATCCGCTCCACGTTGGGGACGGCGGCGGCGGGCGACAGGGTCCCGCGCCGGCCCCGGAGCGGGCCCTGGCCCGGCGGCGATGCCGGTCAGGAGGGCCGCGCGACGGGCGCGGGGCGGCGGGTCACCAGGAGCATCGCGAGCAGCACCGCGATGCCGCCCAGCGTGAGCGCGGCGTCGGTGAGGAGCACGCCGCGCGCCTCGGCGATCCCGAGCGTCCGGTGCAGCCAGGCGCCGCCGAGGCCGTCGGCGGCGGTGACGTAGCTGATGGCGAGGTTGGCGGAGGCGTTGAAGAGCGCGTACTTCGTGGCGGTCGCGGCCGAGAGGCCCACCATCTCGAGCACCATCCCGGCCCAGGTGGCGAACGCGATCCCGCCGGCGAACAGGTACGTGAACGTGCCCCAGGCGTAGGTCCACTCCGTCATGGGCGCGGCCGCCATCGCCACGGCGCAGAGCGCGGTCAGCCCGCCGGAGGCGGCGTACGCGACCCGCCGGCTCATCCGGTCGGCGAGGACCCCGCCCAGCAGCGCGCCCACCGCGCTGGCGATGCCGCCGCCGACGCCGTTCGCCATCCCGACCAGCCGCGCACTCGCGCCGTACTGCTCGGAGATGCCGGTGAACAGGTTGGACATCGCCTGGCAGCCGACCGGCGCGAGGCAGATGACGAGGCCGGTGAACCCCTCGCGGCTGCGCACGGTGGACCAGAGGTCGCGCAGCATCGCCCCGAGGTGCCGGACGGTGGCCCGGGCCAGGCCGTGCGCCGCCTTCACCGCCGGGTCCACCAGGCGCGGCTCGACGATGCGGAGCGCGAACGCGGCGCCGGCGAGCACGAGGACCGCCAGCGTCAGCCCGGCCGCGCGCGGGGAGACCGCGTCCGACACCAGGATCGCCACGGCGCCGAGCAGCCCGGTGCTGCCGACGTTCGAGGCCATGGCGAACCCGCCCACCTTGCCCTTGTCGGCGAACCGGGTGGTCGTGGCCATGAGCGCGTTGTTGGCGGCGTGGCCGGTGGTGGCCGCCGCCTGCAGCGCGGTGAGCAGCGCCGCGAACAGCGGCAGGTTCGCGAGCGGGTCCGGGAGCGCCGAGATCACCGCCAGCAGCGCGGCGGTGAGGGCGGCCATGGCGAGGTACCAGACCTTGCGGTACGCGCCCAGGTCGAGCACCGGGATCCACAGCAGCTTGAACGCGTGCGCCAGGTTCGCGCCGGCCGCCACCGTCGCGATGGCCTCGATGGAGAAGCCGCGCCGCTCCATCCAGAACGGCACGCCCAGCGAGAGGTAGCCGACCGCCGCGCCGAACGGGAAGTCGAGGAACAGGAAGATCCAGGGCGGGGTCGGCTTCGCGGGATCGGCCGGGGCGGTGCCGGCGGGCGGGGTGGTCACGGCGGCGGATTCTAGCGGCTCGCGGCCGGGGCGCTACCGTCCGCCGCGGGCCAGCCACGCGCCGACCTGGGCGGTGGTCCGCTCGCGCAGCTCCACGTCCTGGCGGAGCCGCTCCAGCGTCTGCGCGATGGCCTGGCGCGCCTCCTCCACCGGGTGGGCGGCCAGGAACGCCTCGGCGTCCTCCAGCTCCCGCCGCTCGACCAGCGCCCCCAGCCCCTCCACCACGCGGCGCAGCAGCATGGGCGCGCCCTGCACGCGCGCGAGCAGCGCGCCCCACTCGCCCCGCAGCCGGGCCCAGTACGGCCCGCGCGCGGTCCGGTTCGCGAGCAGCGCGGCCGAGTACGAGGCCACGTCCTGCAGCGGGACCTCCTCGCCGCCCAGCAGCACCTCGATGCCGCGGGCGGCCAGCACCGGGTCCTCGAACGCCGCCTGCGCGAGCAGGTAGCGGCGGCGGAAGGCGGGGTCGGCCTCCTTGCGGAACAGCGCCTGGAACGCGTCGAAGCGCGCCGCGTCGCCGTCGCGCGCCACCATGGCCACGAGCGCGTCGTGCAGGTTCGGCTCCACCGCGGCGCGGTCGCCGGCGAGCCAGCGATCGAGCCGGGCGCGGGCCTCCTGCGCCGGCCCGGGCGCGCGGCCCACCAGCCCGAGCGCGCGCACGGCGGCGGCGCGGCGGAGCCGCACCGTGTCCGGCTCGCCGCGCGCCGCGTCCCAGCCGGTCGCGGCGAGCTGCGGCGCGAACAGGCGCGCCACGAAGCCCTGCAGCGCCGGACGGTCCGCGTCCGCCACCAGCCGGTGCTCCACCGTGGCGAGCCGCGCCACCAGCTCGTCGAGGACCGCGTGGTCCTCCTCGCCGGCGAAGCCGGCGCACAGGTCGAGGAACGCCCCGATCTCGCGCGCGCCCGACCGCACCAGCGCCCACTCGTCGGAGAGGAGCTGGATCCGCTCCGCCGGCGCGAGCGCCGCCAGGTTGCGGCCCAGCGCCGCGAGCCCGGCGGCGTCGTACCGCACGCGGAAGAAGCCGGTGGCCCCCGCGTTCGCGCACAGCCAGTCCGGCTCGCCGTCGCCGGCGAGCGCCACCTCGGCGGTCCGGCCGCGCAGCAGCACCCGCTGCTCGGTCACCTTGCCACCCTGCCCCACCCGCAGGACCAGCGGCACCGGCCACTCGGCGGCCGGCTCCGCGCCGGCCCGCGCCGGGTCCGACCAGAACCGCTGCTGCTCGAGGCGCAGCGTGCGGCCGGCGCGCGACACCGTGACGAGCGGGAAGCCGGGCTGGCGGATCCAGGCGTTCGCGAGCTCGACCACCGGCTCGCGCGAGGCCTCGGCGAGTGCGCCCCACAGGTCGTCCGCCACCGCGTTCGCGCGGGCGTGGCGGCGCATGTACAGCCGGATGCCGTCGCGGAAGCGCTCCTCGCCGAGGTAGCCCTCGATCATGCGGAGCACCGCCCCGCCCTTCTCGTAGGTGATGAGGTCGAACGCCTCGCCGGCCTCGGCGACGTTGTTCACGTCGGCGCGGATCGGGTGCGTCGAGCGGAGCGCGTCGAGGTGCATCGCCGCGGCCTTGCCCTGGTCGAACTCCAGCCACACCCGCCAGCCCGGGTTCCAGGCGTCCACGATCTTGAACGCCATCCAGGTGGCGAACGCCTCGTTGAGCCAGAGGTCGTCCCACCACGTCATGGTCACCCAGTTGCCGAACCACTGGTGCGCCAGCTCGTGCGTCACCACCTCGGCCACCCGCTTCTTCTGCGCCAGCGAGGCGGTGGCCGGGTCGAGCAGCAGCGCCACCTCGCGGTACGTGACGAGGCCCGCGTTCTCCATCGCGCCCGCCTCGAACTCGGGCAGGCCGGCCTGGTCGAGCTTGCCGAACGCGTACGGCACGCCGAAGTAGTCCTCGAGCCGCGGCAGCACCTCCACCGCCACGTCCTGGCCGAAGCCGGTGAGGCCGAGCTTCTCCGGCGAGGCCCACGTCCGCACCGGGGTCCCGCGCACCGTGACCTCGGGCAGCGCCTCCAGCCGGCCCACCACCAGCGCCACGAGATAGGTGGGCAGCGGCGGGGTCTCGGCGAAGCGCACGCGCTTGACTGCGCCGGCCTCGACCTCGAGCTCCTCCAGCGCCTCCGGCCGCCCGTTGGAGAGCACCACCGCGTCGCGGGGGGCCTCGACCGTGAGCCGCCACGGCGCCTTGAAGCCGGGCTCGTCGAGGCACGGGAACACCCGGCGCGCGTCGGCGGCCTCGAACTGCGTCGCGGCGAGCCCGGGGCCGGCCAGGTACAGGCCGCGCAGGCCGTTGACGATGGCGCCCGCGAACTCGAGTTCGAGCACGGCCGGGCCCGCCGGCACCGGCGCGTCGAAGGAGAGCACCGCCGTCTCGCTCGCCGTCGCCAGCCGCACCGCCGCCTCGTGGCGTCGCGCGCCCGCGGTGAGCGCGGCGGAGGGGATCTCCAGGGCGGCCGCGTGCAGCACCAGCTCGGACGCCGGGGCGGCGAGCACGAGCCCGATCCGGATCCTGCCGGTGAAGCGCCTGCCGTCCAGGTCCACCGCCAGGCTCGCCTCGTAGGCGGTCGGGCGGACGGTGGTGGGCAGGCGGAAGTTGCGGTCGTCGGTCGGGTGCGCCATCTCGTCTCCGGTGCGTGAATCCCGGCCGGCAGCATGCGGCCCGGGGCGGGGCCGGGGCAACGAGAAGATGCGGCTCCCCCCGGCGTGGCTGGCCGGTGCGGCCGGGACCCGGGGCCGGGCCGCACGCTCCGTCCGGCGCCGCCCCGCGGCCGAGGGCCCCCGCCCCGCCGCCTTGACCGGTTCCCCCGCACGGTGTTCCGTCGAGCGCATGCGCGCCATGGTCCTCGTCCGCCCCGGCGCCCCGCTCGCCGCGGCGGAGCTCCCCGATCCCGTCCCCGGCCCCGGCGAGCTCCGGCTGCGCGTCGGCGCCTGCGGCGTGTGCCGGACCGACCTGCACGTCGCCGACGGCGAGCTGCCGGACCCGAAGCTGCCGCTGGTGCTCGGCCACGAGATCGTGGGGCGGGTGGATCGGGTCGGGCCCGGCGTCACCCGGTTCAAGGCCGGCGACCGGATCGGCGTGCCGTGGCTCGGCTGGACGTGCGGCCGCTGCGCGGCCTGCCGGAGCGGCCGCGAGAACCTGTGCAGCGCGGCGCGGTTCACCGGCTACCACCTCGACGGCGGCTACGCCGAGCTGGCGGTGGCGGACGCGCGCTACGCGTTCGCCATCCCGGGCGACTACGAGGACGCGGACGCGGCGCCTCTGCTCTGCGCCGGCCTCATCGGGCACCGCGCCTGGGCGCCGGTGCGCGGCGCGCAGCGGCTCGGCCTCTACGGCTTCGGGGCCGCGGCGCACCTGGTGGTGCAGCTCGCGCGGCACGCCGGGCAGCGCGTCTTCGCGTTCACCCGCGCCGGGGACGCGGAGGCGCAGGCGTTCGCGCTGCAGCTCGGGGCCGAGTGGGCCGGCGCCTCGGGCGAGGTGCCGCCGGAGCCGCTCGACGCGGCCATCCTGTTCGCGCCGGTGGGCGCGCTCGTCCCCATCGCGCTGCGCGACGTGGTGCCCGGCGGCACGGTGGTCTGCGCGGGCATCCACATGAGCGACATCCCCTCCTTCCCGTACGCGCTGCTCTGGGGCGAGCGGACGCTCCGCTCGGTCGCGAACCTCACCCGCGCCGACGGGGACGCGCTGCTCGCGCTCGCGCCCGAGGTCCCGCTCCGCACCGAGGTCGTCCCGTATCCGCTGGAGCGGGCCAACGACGCGCTCGCGGACCTCCGCGCCGGCAGGCTGCGGGGGGCGGCGGTGCTGGTGCCGTGAGCGGCCGCGCCCGCGTACACGCTCGGTGATCCCGGGGCGCCCGCCGGATCGCCCGCCCCCTCGCCGCTCCGCCGGAACCTCGAAGGGGGCTGGCCGGTCCCGTTGTGCCGGCGGCGCAGCGCGTTAGCTTGATTACAGAATCGACAGGCCGCCGCACCCCTGAGGGCGGCAGGCCAGCGAGCGAGGGCGCCATGACCGAGTCCGTTCACGCCGGCGACGAGATCCGCCGTTCCCGCGAGGTGGCCGAGGCTTCCCGCGAGGCCGAGTGGCGCGGGGCCGGGTTCCTGCGCGACCTGTTCCTCGGCCGCTTCCGCGTCGGGCTCATCCACCCGTACCCGCTGCCCGGCGAGGAGCGGCCCGAGTTCGCCCGCTGGTACCGGACGTTCGAGCAGTTCCTGCGCGAGCAGGTGGACCCGGTCGCCATCGACGAGACCGGCGAGTACCCGCCGCACGTGATGGAGGGCCTGCGCAAGCTCGGCGCCTTCGGGATGAAGATCCCGGTGGAGTACGGCGGCCTCGGGTTCGACCAGGTCGAGTACGGGAAGGTGATGGCGCTCCTCGGGAGCTGGGACGCCAACCTGACCGCGCTGCTGTCGGCGCACCAGTCGATCGGCGTCCCGCAGCCGCTGAAGCTGTTCGGCTCGGACGCCCTGAAGCACAAGTACCTGCCGCGCATCGCGAAGGGCGCCGTGAGCGCGTTCGCGCTCACCGAGGCCAACGTCGGCTCCGACCCGGCCCGCCTCGCCACCACCGCCGAGCGGTCGCCGGACGGCACGCACTACGTGCTGAACGGCGCGAAGCTCTGGTGCACGAACGGCACCATCGCCGAGCTGCTGGTGGTGATGGCGCGCGACCCGCGGACCGACGCCATCAGCGCGTTCGTGGTGGAGACGTCCTGGCCCGGCGTGGAGGTGACGCACCGCTGCCGCTTCATGGGCCTGCGCGCCATCGCGAACGCCGCGCTGCGCTTCACCGACGTGAAGGTCCCCGCCGAGAACCTCATCGGCAAGGAGGGGCGCGGGCTCAAGATCGCGCTCACCACGCTCAACACCGGCCGGCTCTCGCTCCCCGCCGCGGTCGCCGGCGGCGTGAAGAACGCGCTCGCGCTGTCGCGCACCTGGGCCGCCGCGCGCGTGCAGTGGGGCCAGGAGATCGGCAAGCACGAGGCCATCACGCACAAGCTCGCCGACATGGCGTCCACCGCGTACGCGATGGAGGCCGTCTCCGACCTGGCGCAGTCGCTCGCCGATCACGAGGGCTACGACATCCGGCTCGAGGCCGCGGCGGCCAAGGAGTGGAACACCGTCCAGGCGTGGCGGCTCATCGACGAGACCATGCAGATCCGCGGCGGCCGCGGGTACGAGACCGAGCGCTCGCTCGCCGCGCGCGGCGAGACGCCGGTCGGCGTGGAGCGCTGGATGCGCGACGCGCGCATCAACCTCATCTTCGAGGGCTCCTCGGAGATCATGCACCTGTTCATGGCGCGCGAGGCGGTGGACAAGCACCTGCAGGTCGCCGGCGCGCTCATCGACCCGAAGGTCCCCGTCGGGAAGAAGCTCGCCACGCTGCCGAAGGTCGGCGCGTTCTACGCCACCTGGTACCTCGGCCTGTGGCTGCGCGGCCTGGTCGCCCCGCGCTACGGCGGCTTCGGCCGGCTCGCGCGCCACCTGCGCTTCGTCGAGCGCTCGAGCCGCAAGCTCGCGCGCGAGATCTTCCACTCGATGGTGGTGTTCCGCGCCGCCGCCGAGCGCAAGCAGGCGTTCCTGTTCCGGCTGGTGGACATCGCGAACGAGCTGTTCGCCATGTCCGCGAGCGTCGCCCGCGCCGACGCGCTCCGGCGCGAAGGCCGCCCCGAGGCCGCCGGCGCGACGCGGCTCGCCGATCAGTTCTGCCTGCGCAGCCGTCGCAAGGTGCGCGCGCTGTTCGACGCGCTCTGGCACAACGACGACGCCGCCGCGTACGCCGTCGGCCGCGAGGTGCTGGACGGCGAGCACGCCTGGCTCGAGCAGGGCGCCATGAGCCTCGACCTCACCGTCGAGGTGCTGCGGCCCAAGGTCCCGTCCCGCACCGCGCCTGCCGCCCCCGCGCCGGCCTCGGGTCCCGCGCGCCCGGCGGTGCCGGCGGAGGCGGACCCGGTCTGACAGCGCCGCCCGTTCGCGTGGAGCCCCGCTGCGGCGCACGCTGGCGCCCTGCCTCCTTCAGCACGCGGCGGGCGCTGCGCGGTTTCCTGCGTCTGCGCCGCGCCGGTGCGGTCCCGTCCAGACCTCCCCGCCCAGCAGCCACACCAGCTCCCCCGGCGCGCGCCCCAGCACCGAGAGGAAGCCGCCGTGGATGCAGCGCAGGTGGTGGAACGCGCAGAGGCCCACCAGGTTCTCCGGGTCGTCGCTGCCGCCGTGCGAGCGGAAGTCGATGTGGTGCGCGTGCGCCGCGTGCCGGCTGCACCCTGGCACCTGGCACCAGCCCGAGTCCCGCTCGCGGATGCGCCGCGAGCGCGTCGGTGAGCGCCCCGGCGCATCGCCCCAGGTCGCGAGGAAGTGGAACGCGATGACCGCCAGGCACGTTCCGGTGGAGAGCCCGGGCCCGTGCCGATCCCGGACCGAGGCGATGGCCGCCGCGAGCAGCACCCCGACCCCGCGCGGCAGCAAGGCGACCAGCTTTCCCCGCGCACGCAGCTGCCCCTCGCGCTCGCCCTCCACCTCGCGGCGGAGCGCGACGCAGGTCGCCGCCAGCGCCCGCGCGATCCAAAGCGCGATCTCGGACTCCTCCAGCCGCGCCAGCACCCGCAGCTTCTCGTAGGAGACGCCGCGCCGGCGCGCGTCCTCCAGGGCGGGCGACGCCGCCAGCCGGGCCTCCAGCGCCACCCGCTGCTCGACCGTCCGTGCCGGCAGCCCCAGCCGCTCCTCCACGTACTCCCGGAAGCTGCCGTAGCCGGCGAGCCGGTGCATCCCGCTCCGCTTCACCGCGTACCCGCACAGCCCGATCATCCGCTCCCATCCCGCGCGGCACTCCGCCAGCGCGCGAAGGCGCGCGTCGAGCTCCCGTGCGGTCACGCCATCGTCGAGGGAGAGGTCTGGCGCGGCCAGTGCCGGGACTTCCGGCAACTCCGCCCACCCGTCCGGCCCCAGGCTCGCCGTGGCGCCCCGCCGCGTCGACTCGGGGCCTCGCGCCCGAAACCCCGGACCCAGCGGGCGCGCGTCGTCTGCATCCGGATCGCCCGGATGCTCCGCCAGGTACTCCTGGGCCAGCGCCTCGAGCTGCTCGATGCGGCTCGATCCCGGCTCCAGCTCCCGGGCGAGGGAGAGCGCCTCGTCCAGCACGCGCCGCTCGTCCGGCGGCAGCTGCGTGCGCAGCTCGACCCACGCCTCGTCATCGTCACCATCGAACGCATCGCCCGGCGCGTCGCCCCGCGCCGGCGCCGCGCGGACCGCCGCCTCGAGCGTCCGGACCGTCTCCACGCCGGCGCGCTCGACCCACGCCGCCTCCGCGTCGCCCACCGCGACCGGCAGGATCGTCTCCGCCGCCCGGAGCCGGACCCGCCCCGAGCGCAGCGCCTCGCGGAGCAGCGGCCGCTCGCGCAGGCCCGCGCCCAGCCGCGCCAGGTTCTCGGCCGCGCGCTTCCCAAGGTCGAGCGCCTCGCGGGCATAGTCGTCGAGATGGCAGCCCAGCGCCGCCAGCCGGTCGCCTTGGCGCAGCGCCGCGAGCCCCTCCGCCAGCTCGACGTCGAGGCAGCCGCGCATCCGCGCCGCCCAGACGAGGAGGTGCTCGCCCGCGTCCCCCTCGAGCTCGCCCCCGCGAAACCAGGCCTCGATCTCGGCGAGCGTGAACGGCGGCAGCTCGACCCGCGGCGGCGCGTGGCCTGCCAACGCCGCGTCCAGCGCGGCGGCGTCCAATCCGGCGGTGACGAGCGCGGCGTCCATTGCGCGGATCATTGCGCAATGGTCTGACACTCTCGGTCATGGACCTGCTCACGAGTGGCGGCTCGGATGGGGCACGAGGCGTGGCGAGAGCGTGCGCGCCAGGATCACCGTCCATGCCCGCTCTGACCAAACACCCGGTACCTGCTCCCCTACTCCAGGATCTCAGACTCGGTATGAGCCCACGTTTATTGTGTCGGCGGTCAGGATGGCTGGGACCCCTGGCCTACGCGAACCATCCCGAAATCTCCCTGCTCCGGCGAGGCCCCGGACGCCAGCAACGTCGTGGTAGAGCCCGGGTGGCCCACCCTCTGCTGCCTCACACCGCTGCTCGGGCTTCTCGGGCTCGCGGGACGGGGAGCGTTTTCGGGACGAGCGCGAGCCGCGCGCGAATCGTCAACTCGAGCGCCAAGCCCCGCTCCCGGACACCACGATGCAAGGCATACGCGCACGGGCCGCATCGTCGGAGCGGCGCGCCTTGGATGCTGGCCAGCGCATGGCCGCGCTGGGGGCCCTCACTGACGTTGCGCCGGAGACCTTAACCGTGCGGCGATTGCCCCTACGCTCCAAGGAACGAAGGCCCACCATAGCGAGCCGAGAACGCCGTGAACAAAGTAGGGCAAGTAGACCTTCACATCTAAGGCCCTGAACCACCCTTGCCCCGCTACGAGATACAACATGCTCACCGGGAAATCGACGATGGCGAACAACGCCCACAGCAACGAGGCTTGGCCCTCCGACGAAAGGTTGATGTACGCGGCGACAGCGAGAACGAGGGCGAGGTGCACCGCGCCTGTTGCGAGGCCAACCGAGTATCGCTGAATACTCGCGTTCACTGTGAGCACCGCCAGTCGTCGTTATCGTCAGGCCCCGGGTCACGGGACTCACGTTGTTGCCGTCGTCCTGCGCGGTCTTGCCATCCGTCCCGTCAGGCCCACACCAGTTTCCGCAAATCGGGTTTTTACCGGTACGGTCCGTGTACAGCAACTGATTCTGGTTCGCGTAGCCGTACCAATCCACGCCGTAGCGCGTGTTGAAGAACCCGCGCGAGGCAATCGGGTCCAACTCAGATACCTACCCACCTCCGGCAGATACCACCGGTTCCAGCTGTAGTATGGCCTCTGGAGCCCCACGCTTCCCAGCAGCCGCTCATCGTACTGCCCCGGCAGCCGCAGGTTCGTCACGACCGTTGGCACGGTGGCGGGGAGCGTGCGCGCCAGGATCACCGTCCACGCCGCTCTGACCAAGCACCCGGTGCCTGGCTCCCCTACTCCAGGGCGCCGAGCACCACTGCGTCGAGCATCCTGCCGCTCTGCTTGGGCTCGACGTTCCTCAGAACGGCGCCGTTCTTCGCGGTGACCTTTGACCTCTTCGGCACCTCGGCCTTCGGCACGGCGACCCAGACCTGACCCTTCTCCGTCTCCAACCGCAGCAGGATGTACGGCGCCGCATCGACCCGCTCCACGACGGTACCGGTGATGGTCGCGTACGGGCCCGTGAGCGGCGGGGCGGTGGGGGAGGTACAGGAGACGAGGGTCAGGGCGAGAAGGGCGGCGGCCGCGACGCGCCAGGGACCGCTCCAGAATGGTTCCGATTACACAGGGAAGAGCATTAGGCATACGACCCCCGCCGCGCACAAGCTTGGTACCACGGCCCCCGCCCAACTCAGCGCGCCACGACTCGGCACGCTTCCCGAGGCCCTGAACCAACCCCACCAGCCAAACACCGTGAGAAGGGCAAACTTGTAAATTGCGATGAGGTGCCACCAGCCGCCAGCCTCGGGAACACGTACCCCTAGCAGCACGGGCGCGACAACTGCGCACCCGACAAGCGCAGCCAACGAGGCTCGCCGCGCGGACCTCGGGCCGCCGCGCGGCCCCTGGGTCGGGGTTCCCTGGGTCGGGGTTCCAGGGACGGTTATAAGCGCCGCCGCGAGCGGGGGGAATGCCCGGCGCGCCTCATGCGCCAAGACGCGCCGCGCTCGACCACCAACCAGGGGTCGGTGCGGCCATAGGCCAAGTGACCCCCAACCTGGAGCGGCGGCGCATCATCGAACCGCGTGAGACCATCCCGGAGGAGTTCTACACCGGTTTCCGTGAGGCGGAACCCAGGCCCCGTTTCGTCGGTGCCCTCGGGTGCTCGTTCGATGAACATCCCTCGACGGTGCTGCGACCAATGCCAGACGCGACTGACCGGAAGGTCCCCAAAGATGTTCACGAAGCGAGACAATGGTGAGCTTAGGCTGCGGAATAGCTCCGGGTAAACGCGCCAGGCTTTCGAGGAGAGCGCGCCCAGGATGGCCTCATCGAGGCGAGAGAGCCTGGAGCGCGAGCGCGTCCCCTCGCGCGGCAGGAGGTCGGCATAGTGCCGCAACGCCGAACCCAGCCGTGGCAACACAGCGGGGTGCGAAGACCGTAATTGCTCAATCGCGGCTGCCGACTGGCAGTAGGACCGCCACACCCTCAGCGCACCTGCTTTCCACTTCGGTGACATCGGCGCAGCGCGCTCAACGGCCTCGTTGAGGTCGGTCTCGTCTATCCATGCAACCGGCTGCTTCGGCGCCCGTGGGCGTCCAATGAGCACCCGCTCCTCTGCAACACCGATTCGATGAAGTGCATCGGCCGCCCAGCACCCGAACAACATTTCGCGCCAGTGACCGGATACCCACAGACATACCCGGAAGTCATCCGCCAATACCGACAGACGCCTGCCCAATTCGTCCGCGCTGAACACGTGCGTATCCGCCCGTTCGGTTCGGTCTTGCGACAGCCAACGCCCTCCGGGGCCGCCCTCAGCTTCTGCCTGCCAGAAACGACGACGGAGCAGTGCATGACGAATCGGAGACAGTGAGCACGGTCCGTAGGTAAGGTCGTCGACCACCCCGATGACTTCGCCCGCGCTGGCGGCCTTCACGGATGCTTCGGCCATCGCCCCCTGGACGAGATGGACCAGCTTCATGCAGTTCTCCGTGCCCGGGGCGGTCAGTACTGGCAGACACCGCCGGGCTTGTTCCAGGGCCACTGCTTGCCAGGACTGTACTCGCAGATGCGGGCGCACTGGTCGCAGTAGAAGACAGATACCTTCGCGTGAGCGATGCACGCGATACGATGTTCCTCGCACGAGTTGTTGTCGGGCGGTCGAGGCGGAGCCCGACAGATTGGCGTGCTCCACGGACAGGTGTTCGTGGCTGTGCAAGCAGCGATGGCGCCGAGCGCCGCCACGATACCTGCGACGGCCAGGTCGTCCGCGATGACGAAGGTGCCGGTCTCGTCGAAGTACCTGAGCGGGTTCGCATTCGCGTAGCTGTACCAGTCGGGGTATCCCGGCCCGTTTATCTCACCCCCCAACGCCAATGGGTCCAGCTCCAAGTACCGCCCCACCCCCGGCAGATACCACCTGTTCCAGTTGTAGTACGGCCCCTGGAGCCCGAGGCTCCCGAGCAGCCGCTCATCGTACTGGCCGGGGAGCCGCAGGTTCGTCACGACCGTTCGCCCGGTGGCGGGATCGGGCGTCATCGTCTCGCTGACTTCCCCATAGGGCACCTTCGGCCTGAAGCGCGGCGTGATCCTGCCGAAGAAGGGTTCGTGGCCGCGGACCAGACCGTGGCTCCCTCTGGGCTCGATAGCGCCCGGGGCATGCCGATGTGGTCCAGGTGGAAATAGTACGGCCTGGGAGCCGCCTGCGATGGCGTGTACTCGAGCTGCGCGAGGGGCCGTCCATCCAGCCAAACGTACTCCCGCAGCGGCATCCACGGCCGCGACGGATCGCTCGTGAACACCAGCTCACAACGCGTCCCAAGCCGGACGAAGCAGTACGGAGCTCCATCGATCCGCTCGACGACGGTCCCGGCGATGGTGGCCGTTCGGACCCGCGGGCGGCGGGGCGGTGGGGACGTGCAGGAGAGGAGGGCCAGCACGAGCACGGAGGCAGTGGCGATGCCCAAGCCGCGTTCGGTGAAGCGGACGTCAGCCACTGCCGCCCTCCCAATTTGCGCGGGCAGCCGCGACTACGGTCTGAGCATCTTCATCGCCGCTTGACCGAGCCAAAGACGCTGCTCGCGCATGGCACGCCTGAGCCTCGCGGACTTGGAGATCCCAGGATTTCGTGGACAGTGGCGGCTCGGGCCATGGAGGGCCCTCGCCGATGTCGAAGTCCAGACCTACCAGTCGCGTCCGCACCACGTACGACTTCATCAAGGCGCAGAGCGCGACGTATCCGGTACGGACGCTCTGTCGCGTGCTCAACGTCGCGCCCAGCGGCTACTACGCTTGGCTGAAGCAGCCGTCGTCGAGTCGGGCGCAGGAGGATGCGCGGCTGGTCCGGCTGATCCGTACGTCGTTCATCGCGAGCCAGGGCATCTACGGTGCACCGCGGGTGTTTCTCGATCTCCGGGAGGCGGGCGAAGCGTGTAGCAAGCACCGCGTCGCTCGCCTCGTGCGCGAGCACGGGCTCCGAGCTCTTCACGGTTACCGTACGCGGCGATGGTCGGTCGGCAAGCCCGCGCTCTTGATTCCGAACCTACTGCAGCGGCGGTTCACCGTGGCACGGCCGAACAGCGCTTGGGTGACCGACGTCACGTACGTTCGAACGTGGCAGGGCTGGCTGTACTTGGCCGTCGTTATGGATCTCTTCTCGCGCAAGATCGTCGGCTGGGCCGCCAAATCAACCCTTCATCGCGAGCTCGTGCTCGACGCCGTGTTGATGGCCGTGCGTGCGCGACGGCCCCGCGGCCCGTAAATCCATTCCGATCAGGGCACGCAGTACGGGTCGGACGCTTGGCGCCGCTTCTGCCGGTCACACCGTCTCGACCCGAGCATGAGTCGAAAGGGCAACTGCTGGGACAATGCGGTCGCCGAGGCATTCTTCGCGAGTCTCAAGAAGGAACTGATCAAGAAGCAAATCTACAAATCTCGCGACCTCGCGAAGGTCGCGATCAGCGACTACATCGAAACCTTCTACAATCGCTCACGCCGGCACAGCCATGTGGGCGGCGTCAGCCCGGAGCAGTTCGAAGCCGCCCACACGGGCCGCAGCCAGGGCGTCCACTGAATCCTGGGATCTCCACGTTGGCGATCACGAGCGAGTAGGCGACGAAGAGCGCGACGAACGCGAGCTCAGCGGCGCAGCAAAGGACCGACATCGTGCTCGCCACCCGTTCCCAGGAACGCTTGGTCATCTTCATGCTACCCGGGCGATGGTCCCCCCGGCTTACTCGCGGCTGACAAGGTTCCCTTCGGCAACGAACACTCCGATGTACCTATCGTCGGCCTCGATCAGGGCGGCGAAGTACTCCTGGGAGGCGAGCATGCCAAAGACGCGCTCTTCCGGGCGGTGTTCAGCAAGGCGCATGGTTTCTCGCTCCGCATGGTCAAGGGGGCGACCGATGCGACCCTCGACAGCTTGGAGCACCTCACCGATCGTCATCTCGCGGCACAGGCTTGCGGCCGCAGACTCGGCGAGCGCTTCCGGTTCCAGGCGATCCTCTAGGAAGCCGAAGAGTGCGTGAACCCAGAACGATCCACGTGTCCCGAAGTGAGCCTTCTTGTCGGTGATGTAGAGGACGAGGTCGGGCCCATTCCCTGCAGAGTCCGACCGCTCTGACCAGATCGGCTCGGACGCCGGCGCCCGAAACCCTGCAACGGACGTGAGGATGTCCGACCGCAGTTGCGTATCGACGTTGGTCACTGGCTCACCTCGTCTCGCACCCTTGCTCACTTCTCGAACTGAGGACCGACACGAACCGTCCCAGTCTCGGGGCTGCTCACCTTCCAGTAGGGGTCCGAACCGTGATGGCCACCGCCAGGGTGCCACTGAACCATACGGCTAGTCCGCTTCCCGGCGCTGTTGGTCTCGAAGAACTTGGTCCCGGGCGCATCCGTTCGCGAAAGGGGTGCTTCGGTCCATCCGGCTTTGCGAACACAGAGCGGACCTCGGCCGGAGTCTTCCCGTTGAGCGACTGAGGGTTCTGGAATGCGTCTTCGACTGAATGAATGGATGTTCCACTCGGTCTCGAAGCACCCGCGCCCGGATCGACAGCCGACAGGCCAACGCCCACCAGAACGGGGAAGACCCCCAGAGCGCCCTGCTCGACGGCCAGCAGGCTCTTCTCGGACTGCTGCATGCCCTGGTTCCGAGAGGTACCCAACGCTCGCGCCATCAGCCAGACCCGAGCGCTGGAGGTAGTCGTAGGAGACCGGGTTCGCCACACTGCGCCGCAGCGCGCACCGTGCCCCTCCACGCTGCGCGAGCGATTTCGCCCCCTACCCCGCCCGCCGGTACAGCCGCACCGAGAACCAGGCGCGGTCGTCGGCCCAGGCGCGCTCGAGCTGCCAGCCGGCGATGGCGGCGAGCGTGTCGAACGCGCGCGGCTCCCACTTGTACGCGCTCTCGGTGTGGATGGTCTCGCCCTCGCGGAACGTGAAGGGCGCCCCGGCCACGTGGACCACCTGCGCCTGCAGGCTCTCGAGGTGCATCTCCACCCGCGACAGGCGCGCATCCCAGAGCGAGCGGTGGCGGAACTGCGAGAGGCGGAAGTCGCCGTCCAGCTCGCGGTCGATCCGGGCGAGCAGGTTCAGGTCGAACGCGGCGGTGATCCCGCGGGCGTCGTCGTAGGCGCGCTCCAGCGTGCCGGCCTCCTTGGGCAGGTCGAGGCCGAGCAGCAGCCCGCCGCCGGGGCCGGCGTCGCGCGCCATGCGGCGCAGGATCCCGACCGCCTCGGGGGGATCGAAGTTGCCGATGGTGGAGCCGGGGAAGAACGCGAGACGGCGCGCGCACGGCAGGTCGAGGCCGGGCAGCGCCACGGGCTCGGTGAAGTCGGCCACCACCGGCCGCACCGGCAACCCGGGGAAGCGCGCCTCGAGCTGCCGCGCCGCCGCGGCCAGCGCCTCGCCGGCGATGTCCACCGGCACGAACGCGGCCGGCCGTTCGAGCGCGGCGAGCAGGAGCTGCGTCTTGCGGCCCGAGCCGACGCCGTACTCGAACACGAGCGCGTCGGGCCCGATCGCCTCGCCGATCTCGGGCGCGTGCCGCTCCAGGATCCGCAGCTCGGTGCGCGCCGGGTAGTACTCCGGCTGCTCGCAGATGAGCTCGTACAGCGCCGAGCCGCGCGCGTCGTAGAGCCACTTCGGCGAGATGGCCTTCCGCGGCGCCGCCAGGCCCTTCAGCACCTCTTCCAGGAAGCGGTCCGCCTCCGCCCGCTGCGCGATCCCGCTCTCCGCCTCTCCCAGTCCGATCACAGGTCCCTCGCGAGCCGGACCCCGGTGAACTGCCACCGGGCGTCCGGGTGGAAGAAGTTGCGGTAGCTCGCGCGCAGGTGGCGCCGCGGCGACGCGCAGGACCCTCCGCGCAGCACCTGCTGCCCCACCATGAACTTCCCGTTGTACTCGCCCAGCGCGCCCGCGGCCGGGCGGTACCCCGGATACGGGCCGTACGCGCTCGCGGTCCACTCCCAGACGTCGCCGAGCACCTGCCGCGCCCCGCGGCCCGGCGTGGCGGCCGCGGGGTGGAAGCGGCCGTCCTCGGCGAACGTGCCGTCGCCGCCCTCGCGCACCTCCGCGTGCGCCTCCCACTCCGCCTCGGTGGGGAGCCGCGCGCCGGCGAAGCGCGCGTACGCGTCGGCCTCGTACCAGGAGACGTGCGCCACCGGCTCGGCGGGGTCGAGCGGCCGCACCCCACCGAGCGTGAACTGGAGCCAGCCGTCGCGGTCGGGGATCCAGTGCAGCGGCGCGGTCCACCCGTGCCGGCGCACCGCGTCCCAGCCCTCCGACATCCACAGGTCGGGCCGGCGGTACCCGTCGGCCGCCACGAACTCCAGCCACTCGCCGCAGGTCACCGGCCGGCTGGCGAGCGCGTGCGGCGGGACCAGCGCCGCGTGGCGGGGCCGCTCGTGGTCGAACGCGAAGCCCTCCGCGCCGGCGCCGAGCTCCACCCGTCCGCCGGCGTGCCCGAGCCAGGCGAGGCGCGGCGCGGGCCCGGACGCGGGCGGCGGCGGGGCCGCGGCGTAGGCGGGCCGGAGCGGGCTCGCCGAGAACGCGTGCTTGAGATCGGTGAGCAGGAGCTCCTGGTGCTGCTCCTCGTGCGCGATCCCCAGCTCGACCACGTCGAGCAGCGCCGGGTCGCGGGCGCGCGCGAGCGCCGCGTCGAGCCGCGCGTCCACCTCGGCGCGGTACCGGAGCACCTCGTCGAGCGGCGGCCGCGAGAGCAGCCCGCGCTCGGGCCGCGGCTGCCGCGGGCCCAGCGCCTCGTAGTACGAGTTGAACAGGTAGCCGTACGCCGGATCGAACGGACGGTGCGCCCGCTCGGCGCGCGCCAGCGCGAACGTCTCGAAGAACCAGGTCGTGTGCCCGAGGTGCCACTTGGCCGGGCTCGCGTCCGGCATCGACTGCAGCATGGCGTCCTCGGGGGTGAGCCGCGCGGCCAGGGCGGCCGTGGCCTGCCTCACCTCCGCGGCACGCGCGCGCAGCGTCGCGGCGCGGGCGTCCGCCGCGCGCTCGCCCTCCCCCGGGGCGGTCCGGCGGGCTCGAGGTCCGGGCACGCCAGGAAACCTCTCCACGCGGACGGGGCGCCGCAACGGAATCGACGCTGCGCTCGCCTCCCGTTCGAGGCGCACCGGCCGGGCGCGCGCGGAAACGGCGCGGTTCGCCACGGCTCCGGCGGGGGCGCACGGCAGGCTGCCGGACGGGGCGGCGCGATCGCGCGACACGGACGGGGACGTCCGGGGTAGTTTCGCCTCGACATGGCCGACCCCTCCGCCCTCCTCCGCGCCCGCCTGGCCGAGCGCGCCGCCCGCGTCGCCCGGCTCGACGGCGCCGACGCCTGGGTCGCCCGCGCGCGCCTCGCGGTGGCCGTCGGCGCGGTCGCGATGGCGGTGCTGGTGTTCGGGACCCACGCGCTCCACGCGCGCTGGCTAGCCCTCCCCGCGGCGGCGTTCCTCGCGCTCGTCGTCGTCCACGACCGCGTGTTCCACGCCCGCGACCGGGCGCGCCGCGCGGTCGCGTTCCACCAGGCCGGGCTCGACCGCATCGAGGGCCGCTTCGCGGGGCACGGCACCGCCGGCGAGCGCTTCTCGGATCCGGCCCACCCGTACGCCGAGGACCTCGACCTGTTCGGCCCCGGCTCGCTGTTCGAGCTGCTCTGCGCCGCCCGGACGCGCGCCGGCGAGGACCGGCTCGCCGCGTGGCTGCGCGCGCCCGCGGACGCCGCCGAGGTGCGGGCCCGCCAGGCGGCGGTGCGCGAGCTGGCGCCGCGGCTCGACCTGCGCGAGGACCTCGCCGTCCTCGGCGAGGACGTGCGCGCCGCGGTGGAGCCCGCGCGGCTCGCGGCCTGGGGCGAGGCGCCGAGGCTGCTCCCGGCGTTCGTGGTGCCGGCCGCGCTCGCGCTCGCCGCCGCGGCGGTCGCGACCGCCTGGGCCTGGGGCGCGGGCTACGGCCCGGTGCCGTTCCTCGCGGCGCTGCTGGCGACCTGGGCGTTCGGCCGCGCGCTCCGCGATCCCATCGCGCGCGTGCTGGGCGGCGCGGGGCGCCCGGCGGCGGAGCTGCGGGTGCTGTCGCTCCTGCTGGCGCGGCTCGAGCGCGAGCCGTTCGGCGACCCGCGGCTGCTCCGGCTGCAGCAGATGCTGGGCGTCCAGCCGAAGGACGGCGGCCGGGCGTCGGCGCGCATCGCCCGCCTGGAGCGGCTGGCCGCGCGGGCGGAGTGGGCGCACAACCAGGCGTTCGCCCCGGTGGCGTTCGCGCTGCAGTGGACGCCGCTGCACGCGGCGCTCGTCGAGCGCTGGCGCGCGGCGCACGGCGGCGCGGTGCGCGGCTGGCTCGAGGCGGTGGCGGACCTGGAGGCGCTCTCGTCGCTCGCCGGCTACGCGTTCGAGCACCCCGCGGACGCGTTCCCGGAGGTGCTCGACGCCGACGGCTCGTCGCGCGCGCTGCTCGACGGCGACGCGCTCCGCCACCCGCTGCTCGCGGCCGCGGTCGCGAACGACGTGCGCCTCGGCGGCGACGGGCCCGCGGTGCTGCTCGTCTCCGGCTCGAACATGTCCGGGAAGAGCACCTACCTGCGCACGGTGGGCGTGAACGTGGTGCTGGCGCTCGCCGGGGCGCCGGCGCGGGCGGCGCGGCTGCGGCTCACGCCGGTGCAGCTCGGCGCCACGCTGCGCATCCAGGACTCGCTCCAGGCCGGCAAGTCGCGCTTCTACGCCGAGATCACCCGGCTGAAGCAGCTCATGGACCTCGCCGGCGGCCGGTTCCCGCTGCTGTTCCTGCTCGACGAGATCCTGCACGGCACGAACAGCCACGACCGCCGCATCGGCGCCGAGGCGGTGGTGCGGGGCCTCGTGGCGCGCGGCGCGCTCGGCCTCGTGACCACGCACGACCTCGCGCTCACCGAGCTCGCCGGCCAGGACGGCGCGCTCGGGAACGCGCACTTCGAGGACCAGGTCCGGGGCGGCGAGATCGCGTTCGACTACCGCCTGCGGCCGGGCGTGGTCGGCCACTCCAACGCCCTCGCGCTCATGCGCGCGGTGGGGTTGCGGGTGTGAGCCGGAGGCTCACTCCTCGACGGTGAGCACCTCGACGCCGTCCTCGGTCACCGCCACGGTGTGCTCGAACTGCGCCGAGCGCTTCCCGTCGGCGGTCACGGCGGTCCAGCCGTCGTCCCAGAGCAGATCCTCCCAGGTGCCCTCGGTGATCATGGGCTCGATGGTGAAGGTGAGCCCGGGCTCCATCACCCGCTTCAGCGACGGATCGTAGTGGTGCGCGATCTGGAGCGAGGTGTGGAAGCTCTCGCCGATGCCGTGGCCGCAGTACGAGCGCACCACGCCGTAGCCGAGCCGCGAGGCGTGCGCCTCGATGGCCTTGCCGATGTCGGAGATGGGCCGGCCCGGCTTCACCACCGCGATGCCCTTGGCCAGGCAGTCCTGCGCCGCCTGGACCAGCCGCCGCCCCTCCGCGTCCACGTTCCCGACGAGGAAGGTGGCCGAGCAGTCCGCGTGCATGCCCTCGCGGAACACGGTGATGTCGAGGTTGACGATGTCGCCGTCCTCGAGCGGCCGGCTGTCCGGGATGCCGTGGCAGATCACCTCGTTCACCGAGGTGCAGATGGCCTTCGGGAACCCGCGGTAGTTGAGCGGGCTCGGGTAGGCGCCCAGCCGGAGCGTCTCCGCGTGGGCGATCTCGTCGAGCGCGTCGGTGGTGATGCCCGGCCGCACCGCCTCGCCCGCGACGCGCAGCACGCGCGCGGCGGCCCGGCAGGCGCGGCGCAGGCGCGCCAGCTCGTCCGGCGTCTTCACGTCCTTGCCCTGGGCGCGCGGCCGGCCGCTCACGGCGTAGTCCGGGCGGGCGATGGTCGCGGGCACCGCGCGGCGGGGCGAGACCACGCCGGGCGCGAGCGGACGCCGGCCGTTCCGCGCCGGCGCGCCCTGCAGGGCGCCGCGCGAGTCCGCGTCGAGGTGGCACTTCTTGTACTTCTGCCCGCTGCCGCACCAGCAGGGGTCGTTCCGCCCCGGCCTCGCGTGCGCCGCCAGCTCCGATCCGCTCACCGCACGACCTCCGTCCGGCCCAGGGCTCGAACGGCCCAGGTCGTCGGGTGTTTGTAAGGGAATCACCCGTCCCGGGCAACAGCGGGCCCGTCGGCCCGCGAGGCCCGCCGCGGCGCGGACGGCGCGGGACGCGGCGGGCGGCTCGATCCCGGCGCCGGGGCTAGATGGGCGCCGGCTCGTCGGTCTCGTCCGGGATGGAGGCGGACGGCTGCCCCTGCTCCTCCAGCTCCTCCACCAGCTTCTGCATGCGGCTGCCCATCTCGTCGAGCTGCTCCGCGGAGCAGGCCTTCCGCACCTTCGGGAACAGCTCCTTCTCCTCCTCCTCGACGTGGTGCTCGACCTGCTCCTTCAGCACGGACATCCGCGCCTCGAGCTGCGGGTCGTCCACGCTCGACTCGAGGAGCTGCGCCAGCAGGCGCTTCACCGACAGGTGCTCCTCGACCGACTCGCGCAGCAGGTCCTCGGCGTCCTCGGCCGCCTCCTTGGCCTCCGGGTAGAAGATCCGCTCCTCGATGGTCGCGTGGACCGCGAGCGCGTCGGCGATCTCGCGGCAGAGGCGCTCCCGGGTCTTGCGGGCGCCCTCCCCGGCCGCCTCGAACTCCTCGAACAGCTCGTCGACCTCACGGTGCTGCTGCTTCAGCATCTCGATGGCGTTCACGGCGCCTCCTTTCCCCGAGACTCTGGTCACCCGGGACGGGAACGGCCGGGGGCAGGCCGGAGGATCCGGTCCCACCCCCGGCCGCACCGGGAGGAAGCACTCGGCGGCTCGGAGGCCGCCCGCCGCCTACGCGGCCTTGCGCACGGTGGCCGCCTCGCCGCCCGCGGGGTCGGCGCGGCGCAGCTTCACGTCGAGCACGATGGCCCGGAGCACGAAGCCGAGGAGCGCGAGCGCGCCGCCCACGAACACCACGTCGGGCAGCACGCGGGCCCAGGTGACCGCGTGGATGAACGCGCTGCCGGTGACCTCGGGGCTGCGCGCGTACCAGAGGCCCTCGCGCACCGCGATGACGAGCTGGTAGATGCCGGCCGGCAGCAGCGAGAGGACGATCATGCCCGCCAGGCCGGCGTTGAGGCCCCAGAACGCGATCTCGAGGAGCCGGTCGCTCCAGGCCGCGGTCCGCACGATGTTGCGCATCGAGAAGAGCATCAGCGCGATGGCGAGGAAGCCGTACACGCCGAACAGCGCGCCGTGCGAGTGGATGGGCGTCGTGTTCAGGCCCTGCGCGTAGTAGAGGACGATGGGCGGGTTGATGAGGAAGCCCAGCACGCCCGCGCCCACCGCGTTCCAGAACGCCACCGCCACGAAGAAGTAGAGCGGCCACTTCCACGGGGTGGCGTTGCCGCCGCTGCGGGCCAGCTTCAGGTTCTCGTACACCTCGAAGCCGAGCAGCGTGAGCGGGACGATCTCCAGCGCGGAGAACGTGGCCCCGAGCGCGGTGATGAACAGCGGCGAGCCGGTGAAGTACAGGTGGTGGAAGGTGCCGATGATGCCGGCGCCCAGGTAGAGCAGGATGGAGAAGTGCGTGGCGCGCGTCGCCGACCGCTCGCCCACCGCGCCGATCTTCGAGAGGATGAAGGCGAGCGCGACGGTCGCGAACACCTCGAAGAAGTTCTCCACCCACAGGTGCACCACCCACCAGCGCCAGTAGTCGGCGACGGCGATGTGCGTGCCCGGCGTGTAGAACAGGCCCACCGAGTAGAACAGCGGGATGGACACCGACGCGTAGAGCAGCAGGTGGGTGAGGCCGCCGCGGTCCTGCTCGGCCTTCAGCGCCGGCTTGATGGCGCGGTACACCAGGAACAGCCACAGCAGCATGCCGGCGATGAGCGCCACCTGCCAGACGCGGCCGAGCTCGATGTACTCGTAGCCCTGGTTGCCGACCAGCCAGCCGTTCGGGCCGGAGAGCTTGCCGCGCACGCCGAGGTAGGTGCCGGCGAGCGCGCCCACCACGACCACCACCAGCGCGCCGAGCAGCGTCCAGACCAGGGCCTTCTGGCCCTTGGGCTCGTGGCCGCCCGCGACCGCCGGGCCGATGAACAGGCCGGTGGCGAGCCAGCAGGTGGCGATCCAGAAGACGGCGAGCTGCAGGTGCCAGCCGCGGGTGGCGGCGTACGGGAGCAGCATGCCGAGGTCGATGCCGAACAGCTTGTTGCCCTCGACCGCGAAGTGGCCGGTCAGCGAGCCGAGCGCGGCCTGCAGGATGAACAGGATGATGGCGACGGCGAAGTACGGCAGCGCGGCGCGCTGGCTGGGCGTGGGCTTCGGCTCCTGCAGCGGCGCGATCTTGACGTGGTGCTCGGGGTCCTTCGCGCGCAGGCGCAGGTAGTAGAAGATCGCGAGCGCGGTGCCGAGGATGAGCAGCACCATCGAGACGATCGACCAGACCAGCGACGAGGGCAGCGGGCCGTTGCCGACCAGCGGGTCGAACGGGAAGTTCGCGGTGTAGGTGAACGTCTCGCCGGGCCGGTTGGTGCCGGCGGCCCAGGCGGTCCAGAAGAAGAACGCGGTGATGGCCTTCGCGTCGGCGGCGTCCGGCACGAAGCCGGCCGGGATCGACATCGGGTCGTTCCCGTCCCGGAACAGCTGCGTGTAGTACGCCACCAGCGCCGGATACGCGGCGACCTGGCCGGGCGACAGCGTCAGCGTGTCGGTGGCGGGGTCGTAGCGGTTCTGGCGCAGCTCCTCGGCCACCTCGGCCTCGACGCGGCCGCGCTCGCCGGCGGGGAGCGCCGTGAGGTCCGCCTGCGTGAACCGCGCGGCGTCCGCGGGCGCGAGGCCGCGCTTCATGCCCGCGGTGACGAGGCCGGTGCGGTGGAGCGCGTCGGCCGACCAGTCCGGCGCGAGGTAGGCGCCGTGGCCCCACACCGAGCCGGTCTGCTGGCCGCCGCGGGACAGGTACTGGCGCTGGCCGAGCGCGACGTCCTCGGCGGTGAACACCACCTCGCCGGACGGCGCGACCGCGCGGGCGGGGATGGGCGGCTTGTGCTTCGAGATCTGCGCGCCGCCGAAGATGAGGACGGTGAAGCAGGCGACGATGACGAACAGCGAGACTGCGCGGGCCTTCGGGCTCATGTCGGACGTCTCTCCTGGTGCGTGGAAACGGGGTTAACCGGCGCAGCCGAAGCGCGGCGGGGACGGCTGGGCGCCGGGGTGGATCGAGCCGGCGTGGCGGCGGATCAGCTCCTCGGCGAGCGCGTGGTAGCGCTCGTGCGCGCCGGCGCCGGTGCGCTCCGCCTCGAAGCGCTCGCAGGCCTCGCCCACCTCCGCCATCACCGCGGGCGGCAGGTGCTGCTCGGCCATCGGGTAGAGGATCGCGTCCTCCTTGTGGATGTGCGCGTGGAGCAGGCCGGAGTAGCCGTGCGCGGCCGCCTCGACCTCCTGCAGGTCGGCGGCGCTCCAGGGCGCGTCCTGCGCGGCCTTCCCGGCCATCGCGCGGATGAGGGCGCGGCCCTGGTCGTGCTCGTGGAGCATGACCGCGATGGGCCCGCCATTGGAGGGGAACCCGTGCTCGGTCATGGTGCGGAAGAGGATGTCCTCCTCCTTGCCGTGGTGGCAGCCGTCGGCGAACTCGCGGAGGAACGTGACGAAGCGCCCCAGCTCCTCCTTGTCCGTCGTGCCCTTCCGGCGGAGCTCCTCGGCGAACCCCACCAGGGCGTCGCACACCTGCTCGATCACCCGGTGCTCGCCCATCAACGTCTCGATCGCGTCCATCGTTCGGCCTCCCTTCCGGCGGCACCGCCGGTGCTTTGCTCCCGCGCGTGACCCTCAGCAAGATGCCTGCCGAACTCGACTTTGCGGAAATCACGGAGCTTTTTCGGCGAGCGCCCCCAGAGGCACCGATCGACCGTTGCCTTCCGCACCGATATTTCGGTAGACACCGTTCCATGGTTGGAATCGGGCTCCCCGTGGTCGGGCAGGACGACGTGCACCGCCGGATCGTCGAGGAGGCGATCGAGCTGGTGCTCTCCACCGTCGATCTCCAGGCCGTGCTCGAGCGCACGGGGCGGCTGCTGCGCCGCCACTTCGGCGAGACGCGCGTGGCCATCAACCGGCTCTCGGCGGAGGACCCGACCCGCGCCGAGGTGGTGCTGGTCTCGGACCCCCGGCAGCCCTCGCCCGAGGTGGGCACCTCGTTCCCGCTGGCCGGCTCCGCCGCGGGCGAGGCGCTCGCGAAGCGGCTGCCGTGCGTGGTGGACCCGCTGCGCCCGCGCGAGCCGCGCTGGCGCGAGGAGCCGCTGCTGGCCGCCTACGGCTACGGCTCGCTCGTGTCGTTCCCGCTCGTGTTCGAGAACGAGCTGCTCGGGACGCTCGACATCGCCCACCCGCCGGCGGAGGGGCTGCTCGACTGCTGCTTCGAGGTCGCGCGGCAGGTGGCGCACCTCGTGGCCATCGCGCTCCACAACAGCCTCATGGTCGAGGAGGTGCAGCGCCTGAACCGGCTGCTCGGCCGCGAGAACGCCCTCCTCAAGGAGGAGATCCGGCAGATCAAGCGCGACTCGCGCTACGTGGCCGAGAGCGAGGGCATGCGCGCCGTGGTGGAGCGGGTGCGCCTGGTGGCGCCGTCCACCACCACCGTGCTGGTGCGCGGCGAGACCGGCACCGGCAAGGAGGGGCTGGCGCGGATGGTCCACGAGTTCAGCCCGCGCTTCAACGCGCCGTTCGTGGCCGCGAACCTCGGCGCCATCCCCGAGGGGCTCATCGAGAGCGAGCTGTTCGGGCACGAGAAGGGCGCGTTCACCGGCGCCACCCGCCGCCGCGCCGGCCGGTTCGAGCAGGCCGACGGCGGCACGCTGTTCCTCGACGAGGTCGGCGACGCGCCGCCCAGCGTGCAGGTGCGGCTGCTGCGCGTGCTGCAGGAGCGCGTGGTGGAGCGGGTCGGCGGCACCGAGCCGGTCAAGGTGGACGTGCGCGTCATCGCCGCGACCAACCGCAACCTGGAGGAGATGGTCGCGCGCGGCACGTTCCGCGCCGACCTCTACTACCGGCTGGCGGTGTTCCCCATCGAGCTGCCGCCGCTCCGCGAGCGGCGCGAGGACGTCCGGCCGCTCGGGACGTACTTCCTCGCGAAGCAGGCGGCGCTCATGCACCGACGCCCGCCGCGCGTCGGCGAGGACGTGTGGCGCGCGCTCGAGGCGTACGGCTGGCCGGGCAACGTGCGCGAGCTCGAGAACTTCCTCCAGCGCGCGCTGATCCTCTCGCCCGGCCAGGACCTCTCGCTGCCGGCGCTGCCCACCTCCTCGGCGCTGGCCTCCCCCGCCGCCGCGGCCGCCGCGGAGCCCGCCCCGCCGGGCCGCTTCGACGACGAGGTCCGCGAGCTCATCGAGCGCGCGCTGGAGCACGCCGGCGGGCGCGTCTACGGCCCGGGCGGCGCCGCCGCGCTGCTCGGCCTCCGCCCGACCACGCTGCAGGGCAAGATGAAGAAGTACGGCGTGGGCACCCCCGGCCGGCCGACCGGCACGTAGCCCGCGCCGCGCGCCGGGCCCGGGCCGCTACCGCGCCCCGCGCCCGCTCGTGATCCGGAAGATCTCGGCGATGACGCCGCCGGCGGTGTTCGCGCCGCCCACGCCCGCGCCCTGCACCACCAGCGGCCGCTCGGCGTGGCGCGCCGTGGTGAACGCGACGTGGGCCTCCACGCCCACGAGCCGCGCCAGCGGGTGCTCGAGCGCCACCGCCTCCGGCCCGACCCGCGCCTCGACCCGGCCGCCCTCCCCCACCGCCACGCGCGCCACGTAGCGCAGGACCTTGCCCTCGCGGCGCAGCCGCTCCACCCGCGCCGCCATCGCCTCGTCGTGGCCGCGCAGCGCCGCGATGAGCGCGTCGGGCGTGCCGGGCGCGAGCAGCGCCGCGGGCACGAACGGCTCCACCTCGACGTCCTCCAGCGCCAGCGTCGCGCCCAGCTCGCGCGCCAGGATGAGCGCCTTGCGGGCGGAGTCCACGCCGGACAGGTCGTCGCGCGGGTCGGCCTCGCAGTAGCCGAGCCCCATCGCCCAGCGCGCCGCCAGCGACAGCGGCGTCCCGCGCGCGAGCTCGGTGCAGAGGTAGCCGAGCGTCCCGGACAGCGAGCCCTCGACACGCTGCACCCGGTCGCCGGTCCGGACCAGGCGCCGCAGCGTCCCGATCACCGGCAGGCTCGCGCCCACCGCGGTGTCGTAGTGCCAGTGCCGGTGGTGCTGGCGGCGCGCGGCCCGGAGCGCCTCCAGCCGCCGCGGCGCGACCGCCAGCGGCCGCTTGTTGGAGGCGATGACGTCGATGCCGCGCCGGAACGCCTGCTCGTAGACGTCCTCCATGCCGTCGGCCGCGGTGAGGTCCACCAGCACCGGCCGCGGCAGCGCCGCGAGCCGGTCGAGCAGCGCCGGCGCCGAGCGCGCGTCCACCGGGCCGGTGGCCGGCGCGGCGGCGAGCGCCTCCTCCCAGCGCGCCAGGTCCACGCCGCGCGGCTCGAGCATGGTGGCCCGCGTGTCGGCCACGCCCACCACCCGCAGCAGCACGTCGTAGTCGCGCTCGAGCTCGGTGCGCTGCACCCGGATCTGCTCGAGCAGCTCGCGCCCGACCTTCCCCTTCCCGAGCACCAGCAGCGACAGCCCGCGCTCGGCGAACGCCTGGTCCGCGGGCGCGGCGGGCGCGGCCGGCGCGGCGGCGACGGGGCGGCCCCGGAAGTCGGCCACCATGTCGTTCAGCCGGTCCACGTCGATGAGGAACGCGTCGTGCCCGTGCGGCGAGTCCATCACCGCCAGCCGCGCGCCCGGGACCAGCATGGCCACCTCGCGCTGCTCCCAGGGCCAGTACAGGACGTCCGAGTCGATCGACACCACCAGCGTCGGCTGCCGGACGCCGCGCAGGACCTCCTCGAAGTCGCCGCGGCCGCGCGACACGTCGTGCGTGTCCATGGCGCGGGTGAGCGTGACGTAGGTGGCCGGGTCGAAGCGGTCCACCAGCTGCTTCCCCTGGTAGCGGAGGTAGCTCTCCACCGCGAACAGGTCCTCGGTCTGCGGCCGGCGCCCGAAGCGCTCCTCGAAGGACGGCTGGCTCCGGTAGGACAGCATCGCCATCATCCGCGCCGCGGACAGGCCGGCCACCGGCGGCTCGTCGGCGTCGTAGCGCCCGTCCCTCCAGCGCGGATCGGCGTAGATGGCCTGCCGCTGCGCCTCGGAGAGCCCGATGCACCAGGCCGAGTGGCGCGCGGTCGAGGCCACGAACACCACCGCCTCGACCAGCTCCGGGTAGAGCAGCGCCCACTCCAGCACCTGCATGCCGCCCAGCGAGCCGCCGACCGCCATGCGGACGCGGCGCACGCCGAGCCCGTCGATCAGGGCCCGCTGCACGCGCACCATGTCGCGGATGGTGATGGCCGGGAAGGTGCCGTGCCACGGCGCGCCGGTGGCCGGGTCGATCGAGGTCGGCCCGGTGGTGCCGTAGCAGCTCCCCAGGATGTTGGAGCAGACGATGAAGTCGCGCCCCGGGTCCAGCGCCCGCCCCGGGCCGAACATCTGCGTCCACCACAGATCGGCGTCGGCCGAGCCGGTCAGCGCGTGGCACACCACCACCGCGTTGCCGCCGTCGGCGTCGAGCGTCCCCCAGGTGCGGTACCCGACCGTCACGCCCGGCAGCGCGCCCCCCAGCTCCAGCGGGAACGGGCCGGGGATCTGGAACGAGCGCGTCCCCGGGGAGACGAAGGCAGCGCGCCCGGCGGCTGCGGTCGCGCCGGCGCTGCCGTTGCGGTGGGCCATGGAGCGCGGAGGGTATCGGCGGCCGTTCTGGGGTGTCAAGGCGCCGGCGCCGGCCGCCACGGCGCCCGGCGGCGCGGCGCACGCGGCCGCGCCGCTGGCCGGAGGCGGGCACGCCCGGTCCGATCGCGCGGCGCCGACGACGTCGCGCGCCTCGATGACACGCGCACGGCCGACTCGGCCCGGCCCCGGCGCCGCGACCCCCCGGGTGGCCCGCGCTGCGCCGATTTCATGGTGGAGGGTGGCCACCGCACGCCGGGTGAAGGCTCACCCCCCGGACGGCGCGCCGCGCCGCGCGAGATCGGGCGGAAAACGCCTGACGCCCGGGACGTGACGCGTTGGCCCCGACCTTGCTCTGGCGCCAGGCGAGCGACGCGCCCCCCAGCGTCGCGCCGGAGGGAGCCATCATCATGACGACGAACGCCAGCACCGGGCCGGACGCAGCGCCGCAGGATCGCCACCACGGGCTCGTGTTCGGGCCCGACAGCCCGCTCGGCGCGCTGGTGCGGACGTGCGAGCGCATCGCCCGGAGCGACGCGACGGTGCTGCTCACCGGCGAGACCGGCACCGGCAAGGAGGTGTTCGCCCGCGCCATCCACGCGAGCAGCCCGCGCGCGGGCCGTCCGCTGGTCCCGGTGAACTGCGGCGCCATCCCGGAGGCGCTGCTGGAGAGCGAGCTGTTCGGCCACGTGCGCGGCGCGTTCACCGGCGCGATGACCGCGCGGCGCGGCCGCGTGGCGGCCGCCGAGGGCGGCACGCTCTTCCTCGACGAGATCGGCGAGCTGCCGCTGGCGCTGCAGGTGAAGCTGCTGCGCGTGCTCCAGGAGCGCACCTACGAGCCGGTGGGCTCGACCGAGGCGGTCCCCGCCGACTTCCGCCTGGTGGCCGCGACCAACCGCGACCTCTCCGCCGAGGTGGCCGCCGGCCGCTTCCGCCGCGACCTCTACTACCGCCTGCTGGTCTGCCCGCTCGAGATCCCGCCGCTCCGCGCGCGGAAGGGCGACGCGCTGCGCCTGTTCCAGCACTTCTGGGCGGCGCGCGGCGAGCGGCGCCCGCTCGAGCCCGCCGTGGCGGAGGCGCTCGCCGCCTACGACTGGCCGGGCAACGTCCGCGAGCTGGAGAACCTGGTGGAGCGGCTCTCGGTCTGCGCCGAGGGGGCCGTCATCCGCGTGGCCGACCTCCCGGTGGCGCTGCGGTGCCGCCGCGCCAACGATGCGACGCGCGCGCTCGCGGTCGCGGCCTCCCCCGCGGCCGAGGCCGCGCCGGCCCCGGCGGCGCCCGCCCCCATCGCGTTCCCGGCGCCGGCCCGCGAGCTCGCCGCCCCGGTCGCCCCGCAGGGCGACGCGACCGCGCCGGCCGCCGCGGAGATCGCGGAGGTCGCGGCCGTTCGCGCCGACGCGCTCGAGGAGGGGATCGACCCTGCGCTCCTGCGCGCGCTCACCGCCGAGGTCGCGCCTTCGCCCGCCGAGCCCAGCTTCGCCGCGGGCCGGCCGGTGGACCTCCCGAACCTGCTCCGCCGGCTGGAGGACGCGTACATCGCGGCCGCGCTGGCCCGCACCGGCGGCAACAAGAAGGCCGCGGCCGACCTGCTCGGCCTCCAGCGCACCACGCTGGTCGAGAAGCTGCGCCGCCGCAACCGCGAGCCGGGCGCCGCCGCGCCCCGCGCCGCCCAGGCCTGATCCGCCGCCGTCACGCCCCCGGCGCCGGGCCGCGCACGACGGTTGCACCCGGGTGCCCGCGTGACGCCCTCCGCCGCGCTCCTGGCGCTCGCCCTGGCGGCCCCGCCGCCGCTCGCGCTGACGGTCTCGGCCGAGCGCATCGCGCTGCCCGCCGCGGCCGCGCCGGTGCGGCTCGAGGCCCGGCCGCTGGAGCGCAGGGTGGCGCTGCGCGTGCCCGCCGCCGCGACCGCGGCGCTGGCCCGCCGCCTGCGCGGCGCGTCCCGGCTCTGCCCCGCGGTGGACGCCGCGCCGGGCGAGGTGGTGCTGCGCTGCACCGCCCGCTGGGTCCGGGCCGCCGTCGTCGAGGGCCTCCCCGGCCCGACGCTGGACCTGTTCGAGCTCTCGGTGCCGCCCTGGCGTCCGGAGGAGGAGGGCCCGCCCCTGGTCCCGTTCGACGGGGCGGCGCTGGGCCTGGGCCCCTGCCCCGGCGAGCGGCCTGCCGCGCGCGGCGAGTGCGCGCTCGCCGCCGGCGACCTGGCCGCGGCGCGCGCGGCGTTCGAGGAGGCGCTCGCCGCGGGCGCCTCGGCCCACGCCCAGCTCCGCCTCGGCGACCTCGACCTGCGCGAGGACCGGCCCGACGCGGCGGTGGAGCGCTGGCGCCGCGCGCGCGCCGAGGCGCCCTGGGGCCGGCTCGCGGCGGAGCGGCTCTGCGAGCTCGAGCCCGGCTGCCTCGCGGCGGGCGGCCGCGCCGCGGTGTTCGACGCGCTCGCGGTGGAGCGGCCGCTGCGGGCCGACCTCGTGCTGCGGCGCATCCGGCTGCGCGCCCTCGCCGGCGACCTCGCCGGCGCGGCCCGCGCGGTGGCCGAGGACTCGCGCCCGGCCGGCGCGTGCGCCGGTGCGGCGGCCTGGTGCCGGCACGTGCTCCTCGTCGCCCTGCGCCAGCCCGGCGCGGACGGCGCGGCCGCGCTCGCCGCCTACCTGGACGTGCCCGGGCGCGGCGAGGGGCCGCTGGCGCTGGAGTTGGCGCGCGCCGCCGCCGACCGCGCGCTGCAGGCGGGCGCGCCGCGCTTCGCCGCCGCGGTGCTGGCCGGTCAGACCGGCCGCGTGCCGAGGGACGAGCTCTCCGATCACCTGCGCCGCGTGGTCGAGCTGTACGCCGCCGCCGGGGACGCCGTGCGAGGCCGCGAGGTGGCGCGGTTCGCGCGCACCCGCCTCCCGGCCGCCGAGCTGGAGCGCGCGCCCTGGCGAGCCGCGATCGCGGCGCTGCGCCCGCCAGCGGTCCCGGCGGCGCCGGCGGCCCGGGCCCGCGCCCCCGCGCCCGCGCCCGCGGACGACGGGGACCTGCGCGCCGCGCGCGCCGCGGTGGAGGCGGCCCGGCTCGGCGCCGCCCCGGCGACGCGCCCCTGACGCCGGACCGGGCACGGCGCTCGCAGAAGGAGCGGGCATGAGGATCTTCGACGCCACGCTCTCGACGCTCGAACGCGCGCTCGACGTCCGCCTGGCCCGCCAGACCGTGCTCGGCGGCGACCTCGCGAACGCGAACACCCCCGGCTTCACGCCGCTCGACCTCGACTTCCGGGCCGCCATGGCCGCGGCGCCCGCGCCCGGCCCCGACGTGCCCGCGGCCCCTCCACCCCGGGTGGCGGCGCGCCGGGGCGACATCCCCTTGACGCTCGCCGCCGCGGTCGCGGGCGCCCCGCAGCCGATCGCCGGCGCGGCCGCGCCGGAGCGCTTCGTCGCGGAGGTGCCGGGCGCCGCGCCGGGGCTCGACGGCAACGCGGTGGACCTCGACCGCACCACCGCCGCCATCGCCGAGAACGCCATCCAGTACGGCGCCGCCGCCCGGGCCGCCGCCAAGAAGCTCGCCATCCTCCGCTACGTCGCCTCCGACGGCGCGGCCTAGCCCCGGGGAGCCGCCCATGGACTTCCTCTCCGCCCTGAACGTCAGCGCGTCCGGCCTCGCCGCCGAGCGCGTCCGCGTCAACCTCGCCGCCTCCAACCTGGCGAACGCCGAGACCACCCGCGGCCCGGACGGCCAGCCCTATCGCCGGCTGGACCCGGTGCTCGAGGCGGTGCCGTTCGACGCCGCGCTGGGCGCGGCCGGCCCGGCACCCTCCGGCGTGCGCGTGGCCGCCATCGCCGAGGGCGACGGCCCGGGGCGCCGGGTGTTCAGCCCGGCCCACCCGGACGCGGACCCCGACGGCTTCGTGACGCTCCCCGACGTCAACCCGGTGCACGAGATCGTGAAC
Source organism: Anaeromyxobacter dehalogenans 2CP-C (assembly GCF_000013385.1). GTDB lineage: Bacteria > Myxococcota > Myxococcia > Myxococcales > Anaeromyxobacteraceae > Anaeromyxobacter > Anaeromyxobacter dehalogenans_B. The sequence goes on along the minus strand of NC_007760.1, from coordinate 1,603,208 downwards.
CTCATGTCGGCCCAGAAGGCCTACGAGGCGAACGCCACCGCGGTGGACACGCTCAAGACGATGGCGCAGCGCGCCCTCGAGATCGCGAGGTAGGCCATGGACGGCATCCGCGGCATCGGCCCGGCCCTCTACCAGCCCGCGGCGGCGCCGGCGGCGCGGCCGGAGGGCGGCACCTTCGGGCGCGCGCTCGGCGAGGCGCTGGCGCAGGCCGAGGCGCTGCAGGGCGCGGCCGACGCGCAGGCCGCGCGCTCCGCGCTCGGCGAGGGCAACCTGCACGAGACCGCGCTCGCGCTGGAGAAGGCCGACGTGGCGATGCGGGTGGCCACGCGCGTCCGCAACAAGCTCGTCGAGGCCTACCAGGAAGTCATGCGGATGAGCGTGTAGCGCCGCGCCCCGGACACCTCCATGGAGCCCCTCCTCAAGCAGCTCCGCGAGCTCCCTCGCCTCCTCGGCGCCCTCCCCGGCGGCCTGAAGCTGGTGCTGGTGGCGGGCGCGCTCGCGGCCATCGGCGTCGCCGCGCTGACCGCGGTCCGCTCCGCCGAGGCCTACCAGTACGCCTTCACCAACCTCACGCCGGAGGACTCGGCGGAGGCGGCCGGCGCGCTCGGCGCCGCCGGCGTGCCCTACCGCCTGGAGGCGGGCGGCTCCGCGCTGGCGGTGCCCGCGTCGCGCGTGTACGACGCGCGGCTGCTGCTCGCCGGCGCCGGGCTGCCGCGCGGCGGCGGGGTGGGCTTCGAGATCTTCGACCGCGGCGACCTGGGCGTGTCCGAGTTCACGCAGAAGGTGAACCTGCGCCGCGCCACCGAGGGCGAGCTGGCGCGCACCATCTCGCGCCTCGCGCAGGTCCGCTCGGCGCGCGTCCACCTCACCCTGCCGGAGAAGGGGCTGTACCGCGATCAGGACCGCCCCGCGGCGGCGGCGGTGGTGGTCAACCTGCAGCCAGGGCGCACGCTGGGGCAGCGCGAGATCTCCGGCATCCGCCACCTGGTCTCGTCCGCCGTCCCCGGGCTCGCCCCTGCCGGCGTCTCGGTCGTGGACGGCCGGGGCGAGGTGATCTCCGACGAGGGCGCGCTGGGCGAGGCCATCGGCTACCAGCGCCGGATGGAGCGCGACCTGGAGCGGCGCATCGTGGACCTGCTCGGCCAGGCGGTGGGCGCGGGCGCGGTGGTGGCCCGGGTCACGGCCTCGCTCGACCAGACCGAGATCCAGAGCAGCGCGCAGGTGCTCGACCCCGACTCCGCCACGCTGCGCAGCGAGCGGAAGCTCACCCAGCAGTCGTCGAGCGACGGCGCGGGCCCGGCCGGCGTGGCCGGCGCCGCCGCCAACCAGCCGCTCGCGCCGCCGGCGCCGGCGCCCGGCGCCCGCGGGCGCAGCAGCGCCTCCACCGAGGACCAGACCCGCAACTACGACGTCTCCACCACCACCACCACCTCGGTGGCGCGCGTCCCGCGCCTGGAGCGGCTCTCGGTGGCGGTGCTGGTGGACGGCGCCGGCGGGCAGCCGCGCGCCGACGCGGAGATCGCGCGGCTGGGCGAGCTGGCCAAGCGGGCGGTGGGCTTCGACGCCGACCGCGGCGACACGTTCGAGATCTCCTCGTCGCCGTTCGTGCGCGCCGAGGAGCCCGCCGCGCCCCCGGCGCCCCCGCCCACGCTGCTCGAGCGCCCCGCGGTCCGGTGGGGCGCGCTCGGCGCGGGCGCGCTGGTGGGCCTCGCGCTGCTCGCGCTGGCGCTGCGGCGCCGCCGGCCGCCGGCCGCGCCCGAGGTGCTGCCCATCCGGCCCGGCGCCCGCGTGGCCGAGATCGAGGCCGCGCTGGCCCGCGACGCCGCGCTCCCCGGCGCCCCGGCGCCCCGCTCCGCCGCGCTGGCGGATCCGTCCGCCACCTTGCGCGACCGGGCCCGCGATCTCGCCACGCAGGATCCCACCCGCACCGCCCACCTCCTGAAGGCGTGGATCGCCCAGGAGTCGGGCCAGCCCGTCCAGCCCGAGCGGAGCAACGCCGATGCCTGATCTCGTCGCCGCCCCGGCCACCCCGCCGCCCGCGCCCGCCCCCGAGCGCCCCGGCCCCGGCGCGCAGCGCGCCGCGGCGGTGCTGCTGGGCGTCGGCCCGGAGGTCGCGGCCGCGGTGTTCAAGCTCCTCGGCGAGGCCGAGCTGCGCCGCATCGCGCTCGGCGCGAAGGCGCTCCGCGCCCGCGGCCCGAAGGCCATCACCGAGGCGCTGGAGCAGTTCGTCACCAGCATGGAGACCGTGGGCGGCGACGCGGCCGCCGGCGACGACCTGCTGCGCGAGGTGGCGGAGCGGGCGCTCGGCGCGGACGCGGCCCGGCGCGCCTTCGACGGCGTGGTCCCGCCGCCCCCGCCCGACGAGGTGCTCGGCCCGGTGTCGCAGGCCGACCCGGAGGCGCTCGCGATGGTCCTGCAGCGCGAGCAGCCGCAGACGGTGGCGCTCGTGCTCTCCTCGCTCGACGGGCCGCGCGCGGTGGGCGTGATGGAGCGGCTGCCCGAGAAGCTCCGGCCCGACGTGCTGCGCCGGATGGCCACCATCGAGTCGGTGGCGCCGGAGGTGCTCCGCGAGGTGGGCCACGCGCTCTCCTCCGAGCTGAAGGCGGTGGTGGCGGGCGGGATGCGCAAGGTGGACGGCAAGGCCACCGCGCTCGAGATCCTGCGCCGCTCGCCGCCGCAGGAGCAGGCGCAGGTGCTGGGCGAGATCGAGCGCGACGACGCGCAGCTCGCCGGCGAGCTGCGGGGCCGGCTGTTCACCTTCGGCGACCTGGTCGGCCTGGCCGACCGCGACCTGCAGCTGCTGCTGCGCGAGATCGACGGGCAGCGGCTCACCGTGGCGCTGAAGGGCGCCACCGCCGAGCTGCGCGACCGGTTCCTCCAGAACCTCTCCGCCCGCGCGGCCGAGATGCTCGCCGACGACCTCGCGGCCATGGGCCCGGTGAAGCTCGCCTCGGTGGAGGCGGCGCAGCAGGAGATCGCCAAGGCGGCCCAGGAGCTCGCGCAGGAGGGCCGCATCACCATCGTCAACCCCGCCGAGAAGATGCTGTAGCCGAGGTCCCTCCCGATGACCGGCACGCCCAGACCCCCCGCCTTCCTCGCCGCGCGCCCGGCCGCGCCGCTGCGGGCCGCGCCGTTCGCGGTGGCCGCCGCCGCGTCCTCCGCGCCGCGCCCGCCCGAGCCGCGGGGCTCGCCACCGCCGGCGGCGCCGCCCGAGCCGCCGCCCCCGCCCGCGCCGGCGCCCGACGCGCCCGCGGTGGAGGCGCTCCGCGCCGAGGCGCTCGAGCGGGTGGCGCACGCGGTCGAGGTGCTCCGGCTGCAGGCCGGCCGCCTGGCCGAGCAGGCCCGCGCCGACGCGCTGGAGGTCGGCTTCCAGGTGGCGCGCCGGATCCTCGAGGCCGAGGTGAGCACCTCGCCCGACGCGCTGTTCGCGCTGGTTCGCGGCGCGTTGCGGAAGGCGGGAGGATCGCGCCGCGTCACGGTGCGGCTGCACCCCGAGGACCTACCGCGGGTCGCCCCCGCCGCCCTCTCCGAGGCCGCCGGGCTCTCGGCCGCCGCGATCGAGCTGGCCGGCGACGCCTCGCTGGAGCGCGGCGACTGCGTGGTGGACACCGACTTCGGCCGGGTGGACGGCCGGCTGCGCACGCGGCTCGAGGAGCTGCACCGGGCCGCCCAGGCGGCCGCCGAGGAGGAGGTCGCGTGACGCTGCTCGATCGCGACGCCCTCGCCCGCGCGCTCGCCGCGGCGGACCCCACCCCGCTCACCGGGACGGTGGTGCGCGCGGCCGGGCTGCTGGTCGAGGCGCTCCTCCCGCAGGTGCCGGTGGGGACGGCCTGCGAGATCCACGCGCGGGACGGCGCGGTGGTGCTCGCGGAGGTGATCGGCTTCCAGGGCGGCACGGCGCGGCTCATGCCGCTGTCGGGGATCCAGGGCGTGGCGGAGGGGTGCGTGGTGGTGCCGCGCGCCAGCGCGGACCGCATCCCGGTGGACGAGGCGCTCCTCGGGCGCGTGGTGGACGCGTCGCTCCGGCCCGTGGACGGCGGCCCGGTGCCCATCCTGCGCCAGCGCACCGCGCTGCACGCCGCGCCGCCGCCCGCGCTCTCCCGGCGCCGGGTGGAGCGCCCCGTCCCGCTCGGCATCCGCGCGGTGGACGCCTGCCTGACGGTCGGCGAGGGCCAGCGCGTCGCGGTGATGGCCGGGCCGGGCGTGGGCAAGAGCGTGCTGCTCGGGATGCTGGCGCGCTCCGCCACCGCCGACGTGGTGGTGGTCGGGCTCGTCGGCGAGCGCGGCCGCGAGGTGCGCGAGTTCGTGGAGCGCGACCTCGGGCCGGGCCTGGCGCGCGCGGTGGTGGTGGTGGCCACCAGCGACGCCTCGCCGCTCGAGCGGCTGCGCGCCGCCATGGCGGCGACCGCGGTCGCCGAATGGTTCCGCGGCCGCGGCCGGCGGGTGCTCCTGCTGGTGGACTCGCTGTCGCGCGTGGCGCAGGCCCAGCGCGAGATCGGCCTCGCCGCGGGCGAGCCTCCCACCACCCGCGGCTACCCGCCCTCCGCGTTCGCGATCCTTCCCCGCCTGGTCGAGCGCGCCGGCAACGACGCCGGCCCGGGCAGCATCACCGCGTTCTACACCGTGCTGGCCGAGGGCGACGACCACGCCGGCGACCCCATCGCCGACGCGGCGCGCGCCACGCTGGACGGCCACCTGGTGCTGTCGCGCCGCCTGGCCGAGTCCGGCCACTTCCCGGCCATCGACGTGCTGGCGTCGGTGTCGCGCGTGATGAACGACATCGTCCCGCCGGAGCACCGCGCGCTGGCACGCGAGGCGCGCGAGGTGCTCTCCGCCCACCGCGAGGCGGCCGACCTGGTCGAGGTGGGCGCGTACGCGGCCGGGTCGAACCCGCGCGTCGATCGCGCGCTCCGCTGCATCGAGCCGCTGCGGGCGTTCCTCCGGCAGGATCCGGCCGAGCGGACCCCCCTGCCCGAGGCGCTGGACCGCCTCGCCCGCCTGCTGGCCCCGCCCCCGGCCGTCCCCGCCGCGAGGAAGGAGGCCGCGCATGGCTAGCCCCGCCGTCCTGGCCTTCCTGGTGGCCGCGCTGCTCGCCTCCGACGCGCCCCCCGCGTCCCCCGCCACGCCCGCGCCGCTGCCGCCGGCGCTCTCCGGGCGCGCGCTGGGCGAGGAGCTGCAGCGCGCCGCCCGCGACCGCCGCGAGGAGCAGGCGGCGCTCGCGCAGGAGCGGCAGCGCCTCGAGGCGCTCGCCGCCGAGATCGAGCGCGCCCGCGCCGCGCTCCGCGAGGAGACCGCGCGCCTGCAGGCGCTCGCCGCCGCCGCCGCGAAGGCCCCGGCGGCGCCGCCGGCCCCCGCGCGAAAGCCCGCCGCGCGCACCGCCGGCCTGCGCCCCGGCGCGAAGCCGCCGCCCACGCCCGCCGCGGTCGCGGCGCGCACCGTCCGCAACCTGCGCCCGGAGCAGGCCGCCGCCATGCTCGCGCACCTGGACCGCGCCGCGGCCGCCGCCATCCTCCGAGAGATGCGCGCGGCCGACGCGGCCGCGGTGGTGGACCGGATGGCGCCCGAGGCCGGCGCCGAGCTGCTCACCCTCCTCGCCCGGAGCCCCGCGCCATGACGCCCGGACCGATCCTCCCCGGCGCCGCGGCCGGCGCCACCCCGGAGCCGCGGACCACGCGCCCCGCCGACGGCCCGCAGTTCGAGGACGCGCTCCGCGCGGCCCATCCCGCCGACGGCGCCGGGCGCCCGGCGCCCCACGGCCCGGCGCGAGCCGCGGGCCGGGAGCCCGCCGGCCCCGGCCGCCACCGGAGCGACGCGGCCGCACCGGCCGCGGCCGCCGACGCGCCGCCGCCCGCGGCCCTGGCCGCGCAGGCCGCGCTCGCCGCCGCTGCGCACGCGCCGGCGCCCCGCCCGTCCGCGAGCCCGCGCGCGTCCACGCCCGACCGGCGCCGCGCCGGCCTCGCCCCGGCGATCGCCGGCCCGGAGGCGCCGTCGCCCGGCGCGAGCCCGGAGGCCGACGCGCCACGCCGCGCCGCCCACCGCGCTGCCTCCGCCCAGGGCCCGCAGAACGGCCCGGGCCAGCCGTTCGTGCTCGGGGTGCGCCCCGCCACCACGCCTGCGCGGGCGGCCGTCCGGCGCGCGCCCGGCGCGGCCCCGCTCGCGCCCGCCGCGGGCGCGGCCGCCGGCCCCCCCGTGCACGCGGCCGTGGCCGCGCGCCTCCCCGATGCCGAGACCGGGCTCCCGCCGGCCCGCGCCGCCGGGGGCGGTCGCCGCCGCGCCCCCGCCGCGCCGACCGCGCGCGACGCGCTCCACCGGGCCGCCGGCGCACCCGAGGCCACCGGCGCGGGCCCGATGGCCGGCGCCGCCGCGGCGTCCCGTGCCGCGGAACCCGGGCCGGCGGCCGGCGCCGAGGCGCCGCGCGCCCCGCTCCCCCCGCTGCCGCCCGAGCCGGCCGAGCCCGCGGTGACCGGCGCGCTGCTCCCGGCCGCCGCCCACCTGCGGGTCCGCTCCGACGCGCTCGGCGACCTCGCGCTCCACCTGCGGATCGCCGACGGCGCCGCGCACGTGCGCGTGGAGACCGCGGCGGCGGCCGCGCTCGAGGCGCGCGCGCCGGAGCTCGCCCGCGCGCTCGCCGCCGAGGGGCTGGGCCTCGCCCGCCTCGAGGTGGAGCCGCGCGGGGCCGTGCCGGCGGCGCCGCCGGCCGGTCCGGGCGACCCGCGCTCCGCGACCGCGGGGGGCGGCGGGGACCGGCCCGGAGGCCGCGACCGCGAGCCGCCCGCGGCGCCGTTCCCCCCCCACTCCTCCGCCCCCGCGCGCGCCGCCCCCGCGCGCCGGAGCGCCCACGACGTCACCGCCTAGGAGCCCGCGTGTCCACCTCCCCCGTCACCAGCGCCCTCGGCGCGCTCCCGCAACCCGGCCAGGCGCCCGCGCCCGCCTCGAGCGCGCTCGGCAAGGACGCGTTCCTGAAGCTCCTCACCACGCAGCTCCAGCACCAGGATCCGCTCTCGCCCATGGACAGCCAGGCGTTCGTGGCGCAGCTGGCGCAGTTCTCCTCGGTCGAGCAGCTCGGCGCGCTCGGGGACAAGCTCGACACGCTCGCGGTGGCGCAGGCCTCGTCGAACCAGCTCGGCACCGCCGCGCTCGTCGGCAAGGAGGTGCTCTTCCGCGCCGACCGCGTCCGCCTCGAGCCGGGCGCGCCCGCGCGCTTCGAGGTGACGCTCCCCGCCGACGCCGGAGAGGGCGTGGCGATCCTGGCCGACGCGAGCGGCCGGGTGGTCCGCACGCTGCAGCTCGGCGCGCACGAGGCGGGCACGTTCCAGGTGAGCTGGGACGGGCGCGACGCGTCCGGCGAGCCGCTCCCCGCCGGCGACTACCTGCTCACCGTCTCCGCCACCCGCCCCGACGGCACCGAGCTCGACGCCGCCACCAGCCTGCGCGGCACCGTCACCGGCGTCACCTTCGAGAACCAGGCGCCCGAGCTGCTGGTGGGCGGGCGCCACGTGAAGCTCTCCGACGTCCTCCAGCTCGCCGCCCCCGCGGCCTGATCCCCAGCCCGCACGAAAGGAAGCCCCATGTCCCTCCTCACCGCGCTCTCCTCCGGCACCACCGGCCTCCAGGCGTCCTCGCTCGAGCTCTCGGTCGTCGGCGACAACATCGCCAACGCGAACACCGTCGGCTTCAAGTCCGGCCGCGCCGCCTTCGAGGACGCGCTCTCCCAGACGGTCATCGGCGGCTCCGGCCAGGTCGGCCTGGGCGCGCGCCTCGCCGGCGTGCAGAAGATCCTGACCCAGGGCGCCCTCGCCTCCACCGGCCTCGCCACCGACCTGGCGCTGCAGGGCAACGGCTTCTTCGTGGTGCGCGGCGCGCACGCCGGCCAGACCGGCACGTTCTACACGCGCGACGGCCAGTTCACGGTGGACGACGACGGCTACCTGGTCAACCTGGAGGGCCTGCGCGTCCAGGGCTTCCCCGCCGATCCCTCCGGCGCGGTGGCCGGCCTGCCCGACGACCTGCTCGTCGGCACCGCCTCGGCGCAGCCGCGCGCCACCACCCGGCTCACGCTCAAGGCGAACCTCCAGGCCGACGCGGCCGTCCCTGCCGCCGCCTGGGATCCCGCGAACCCGGGCGCGACCTCCAACTTCTCCACCACCATGACGGTCTACGACGCGCTCGGCGCCGGCCACGCGGTCCAGGTCTACTTCCGCAAGACCGGCGACGGCGCCTGGGACTGGCACGCGCTCACCGACGGCGCCGGGGTGGCCGGCGGCACCGCCGGGCAGCTCACGCAGATCGCGGGCGGCACGCTCGCGTTCGGGGACGGCGGGGAGCTCACCTCCATGACCCAGACCTCGAGCTTCACCCCCGCCGGCCAGGCCGCGCCCCAGCCCCTCGACTTCTCCTTCGGCGACCCCACCTCGGCGGGCGGGACCGGCCTCGCCGGCGTGACCCAGTTCTCGGCCACCTCCGCCAGCACCTTCATCGGGCAGGACGGCTACGGCTCGGGCCAGCTCGCCTCGGTCCGGGTCGGGCCGGAGGGCGTCATCTCCGGCGTGTTCACCAACGGGCAGACCCGCGTGCTCGGGCAGGTGGCGGTGGCCGGCTTCGCCGCGCCGGACCAGCTCGATCGGGCCGGCGGCAACCTGCTGCAGCAGACGCCGGGCTCCGGGCAGCCGGTGGTCGGCGCCGCCGGCGCCGGCGGGCGCGCGTCCATCGTGGCCGGCTCGCTGGAGCAGTCCAACGTGGACCTGGCCGAGCAGTTCGTGCGGCTGATCGCGGCCCAGCGCGCCTTCCAGGCCAACTCGAAGACCATCACCACCGCCGATCAGCTCCTCTCCGAGCTCATCGCCATGAAGCGCTAAAGGCGTGCGGCCGGCGTGCCGATGACGGTGCGGGAGCGCCCATGATCGTCCTCACGCGCCTCGACGGGAAGCCGCTGGTCGTCAACGCCGACCGGATCCTCACCGTCGAGGCCACGCCCGACACCGTGCTGCTGCTCGAGGGAGGCCTGCACCTGATGGTGCGCGAGCCGCCCGACGAGGTGGTCGAGCGCGTCGTCGCGTTCCGCCGCCGGATCGCCGCGGGCCCGGCGCGGCCCGGCGGGCTGGTCGCGCTCCCCCGCCCCGCGCCCGAGGAGTGAGCCATGGACGTCACCACCATCGCCGGCATCGCCGCCGCCGTGGGCCTGATCCTGCTGGGCCAGGCCCTGGAGGGCGGGCACGTCGGCTCGCTCCTGCAGGCCACCGCGGCGCTGATCGTGTTCGGCGGGACCTTCGGCGCGGTGCTGGTGGCCTTCCCTCGCCGCGACGTGGGCAAGGCGCTCTCGCAGCTCAAGCTGGTGTTCACCGAGCGCAAGGTGGACCTGGGCGCGCTCTCGCGCGAGCTGGTGGACTACGCCGGCGTGGCGCGCCGCGACGGCGTGCTGGCGCTGGAGGCGAGGCTGCCCGGGATCCCGGACCCGTTCCTGCGCCGCGCGCTGCAGCTCGTGGTGGACGGCGTGGACGCGTCGGTGACCCGCTCCACGCTCGAGGCCGCGGTGGACGCCGACTTCGAGGAGCGCGTGGTCGGCGCGAAGGTGTGGGAGGCGGCCGGCGGGTTCGCCCCCACCGTCGGGATCCTCGGCGCCGTGCTGGGGCTCATCCACGTGATGGAGAACCTGTCGGATCCCTCCAAGCTCGGCGGCGGCATCGCGGTGGCGTTCGTGGCCACGGTGTACGGCGTGGGGAGCGCGAACGTCCTGTTCCTCCCGTTCGCCAACAAGATGAAGCGCAAGCTGGGCGCGGAGCGCGACCGCAAGACCCTGGTCACCGAGGGCGTGCTCGCCATCCAGGAGGGCATCAACCCGCGCGTGCTGGAGGAGAAGCTGCGCGCCTACTCCGGGGAGCCGCCCGCCGAGCGCGAGGCGGAGCCCCGGCGCAAGGCCGCCTAGCGGCCGCTGGAGGAGCCATGGCCCGCCGACGCCGCGAGGAGGAGCACGAGAACCACGAGCGCTGGCTGGTGTCCTACGCCGACTTCATGACCCTGCTGTTCGCGTTCTTCGTGGTCATGTACGCGGTCTCGCGGGTGGACAACAAGCGCATCGTCCAGGCCACCGAGTCGATCCGCTGGGCCATGCACTTCTCGGGCACCGGCGGGACCGGGGCGCTGCCGCTGTTCGACGGGCCGCCCAGCGAGGGCGGCGGGCCCGCGCTCGAGGCCGGCACCAGCATGCGCCAGGAGCACCGCGGCATCGAGCTGCTCCGCAAGCGCATCGAGCGGCGCGTCCGGCCGTTCGTGATGGAGCGCCGCCCCGTGCCGGTGGTCTCGGTGCTGGTGGAGGGGCGCCGGCTCACCGTCCGGCTCGCCGCCACCGAGTTCTTCGACCCCGGCCAGGCCGCGCTCCGCCCGCAGGCCCTGGCCATGCTCGACGCCATCGCGGCGGAGCTGGTCCCCCTGGCCCGGCCGCTCCGGGTGGAGGGCCACACCGACGAGACGCCGGTGGGCGGCGGCGGGCGCTGGATCAGCAACTGGGAGCTGTCGGCCGCCCGCGCCGCCACGGTGGTCGGCTACCTGGAGCAGGCGCACGCGGCCCGCCCCGCCGGGCTCTCCGCGGTCGGCCTCGGCTCCGCGCACCCGCTCTCGACCGACGCGACCCCGGAGGCGCACGAGCGCAACCGCCGCGTCGAGCTGGTGCTCGAGCTCGACCCCCACGACGAGCTGCTCGGGGCCGCGGCCGCGGAGCGGTAGCCGCGGGCGCGGCTCAGCGGCACAGCCGCAGGAGCTCGGGCGGGATGGCCGGCAGCGGCAGCACGCGGTCCGCCGCGCCCAGCCGGATGGCCTCGCGGGGCATCCCGAACACCACCGACGTGGCCTCGTCCTGCGCGATGGTGTCGGCGCCCGAGCGCTTCAGCTCGGCCAGGCCGCGCGCGCCGTCGTCGCCCATCCCGGTCATGATGACGCCCACCGCGTTCCGGCCCGCGTAGCGCGCGGCGGAGCGGAACAGCACGTCCACCGAGGGGCGGTGGCGGCACACGAGCGGCCCGTCCCGCACCTCCACGTGGTAGCGGGCGCCGCTGCGCCGGAGCAGCGTGTGCCGGTTCCCGGGCGCGATCAGCGCGCGCCCGGGGACCACCGCGTCCCCGTCGGCGGCCTCCTTCACCGCGACCGCGCACAGGCCGTCGAGCCGGCGCGCGAAGGCGGCGGTGAAGACCTCCGGCATGTGCTGCACGATCACCAGCCCGGGCGCGTCGCCTGGGAGCGCCGCCAGCAGCTCGCGGAGCGCCTCGGTCCCGCCGGTGGAGGCGCCCACCACCACCACCCGCTCCGTCGTCTGCAGCACCGCGTCCGAGCGCGGCCGGGCCAGCACCGCGTCCGCGGTGAGCTTCGCCTGCACCAGCGGCGCGCTGGCCCGCGGCCGGCCGGGCCCGGCGCGCGCGGCCGCCTTCACGGCGTCGCAGAGGCGGACGCGCGACTCCTCCAGGAAGCGGCGCGTGCCGAGGCGCGGCTTGGCCACCACCTCCACCGCCCCGCACTCCAGCGCGCGCAGCGCCGGCTCGGCGCCGGCCGTCGCCAGGCTGGAGCAGATCACCACCGGGATGGGATGCTGCGCCATCAGCTTGCGCAGGAAGGTCAGCCCGTCCATGCGCGGCATCTCGATGTCGAGCGTGATGACGTCCGGCGCCTGCCGGCGCATCCGCTCCACCGCGGCGTACGGGTCGCCGGCGGCGCCGATCACCTCGATCCCGGGATCCGAGGCGAGCACCGCCGCGAGCGTCTCGCGCACCAGCGCCGAGTCGTCCACCACCAGCACGCGCACGGGCCGCGCGGAGGTCCCGGGACCGTGCGGCACGCGCTAGGCGTCCTCGCGCAGGCGGTAGACGGTCGGCGCCACCGGGTCGAACGGCACCTCCAGCCCGGCGATGCTCTCGGCGTGGCCCAGGAACAGGAAGCCGCCCGGCGAGAGGGCGCGCGCGAGCCGGAGCAGGACGCGCTGCTGCACCGACCGCTCGAAGTAGATGAACACGTTGCGGCAGAAGATCACGTCCATCCGCTCGCGGAGCCGGTAGTCGGGGTCGAGCAGGTTGAGCTGCTCGATCGCGACGAGCTCCCGCACCTCCCGGCACACCCGCACGACCTGCGGATCCCGGATGCTGCGCAACAGGTAGCGCCGCCGCTGCGCGAGCGGCACGGGCCGGACCTGCGCCTCGGTGTACTCGGCGCGGCGCGCGCGCTCGAGCGCGCGCGTCGAGAGATCGGTCCCGAGGATCCCGAAGCGCAGCCCGGTCGCCTGCCGCGCCGCCTCGAGCAGCACCATCGCCAGCGTGTACGGCTCCTCGCCGGTGGAGCAGCCGGCGCTCCACACCCGGAGCGGCCGCCGCGTGCCCGCGCCGGCGGCCGCGGCGAGCGCCGGCAGCACGTCCCGCACCAGGAGCTCGAAGTGGTGCGGCTCGCGGAAGAAGTCCGTCTTGTTGGTGGTCACGTGATCCACCATCCGGACCACCTCGTCGCCCGGCGCGTCGCCGAGCACGTGGTCGCAGTACTCGCCGAAGCCGGCGAGGCCGAGCTCGCGGACGCGGCGACCCAGCCGCGACTCGAGCAGCGTCCGCTTCGAGGGCGGCATGCGGATGCCGCAGCGCCCCTCGATGAACGCGCCCAGGCGCGCGAAGTCCCGCGGCGAGAGCGGGGGCGGCCCGGCGAGCCGGCTCGCCGCCGGGCCGGCCGGGAGGCCGCCTCCCCCGCGCCGATCAGCCCGCGAGCCCGGCATCCCCCACCCGCTCCGCCTCGACGGCGCCCGACGGGATCCGCGCGTCCAGCGACCCCGCCAGCGCGCGCAGCCCGTCGTCCGCGAGCACCCGCTCGATGTCGAGGATGACCAGGAACTGGTCCTCGCGCCGGCCCACGCCGCGGATGAACGCGGTGTCCACCCGCGCGCCCATGCGCGGCGGCGGCGCGATCGCCCCGGGGTCGAGCTCGATCACCTCCTGGACCGAGTCGGCCAGGGCGCCGAGCACGAGCGGCTCGCCGTCGGAGGTGACCTCGGTGATGACGACGCAGGTGTCGATGGTCCGCTCGGTGGGGGACAGGCCGAGCTTCAGGCGGAGGTCCACGACCGGGACGATGTCGCCCCGGAGGTTGATCATGCCGCGCAGGAAGTCCGGGGTGCGCGGCACCTTGTTCGCCCCGGTGAACTCGAGCACCTCCCGCACCCGCTCGATCTCGACCGCGTAGTGCTCGCCGTCGAGGGTGAAGGTCAGGTACTGCTGGCTTCGGGTCGAGGCCGACTCGTCCATGGCGTTCTCCGGTCGGGCGCGCGCTCAGTAGGCCTGGTAGCCGGGCTCGGGCTCCGGGGGCTCGGCGAGCTCGACGTGGACGCCCGCCCCGGGCGCCGCGGCGGGCCGGGCGGCGGGCTTCGACGCCGGCGGCGTGGCCCCGGGCCCGGGCCGCGCCGGGGCCTTCCTGGCGGGCGCGGCGGCCGGTCGCGCCGGCGCCGCCGGGCGCGACAGCGTGCGCGCCGCGCCGTCGTCCACGCGGAAGAACGCGATCAGCTCCTGCAGCTTCACCGCCTGGGCGGTCAGCTCCTCCGCGGTGGAGCTCATCTCCTCGGCGCCGGACGCGTTCTGCTGGATCACCTGGTCGAGCTGCTGGATGGCCTTCGAGATCTGGGCGGCGCCGGTGTCCTGCTCGCGGCTCGCCGCGCTGATCTCCTGGACCAGCTCGGAGGTCTTCTGCGCCTCGGGCCGGATGCGCCCGAGCAGCTCCCCCGCCTTCTCCGCGACCGACACGCTGGTGGCGGAGAGCTCGGTGATCTCCCCGGCCGCCTTCTGGCTCCGCTCGGCGAGCTTGCGCACCTCGGACGCGACCACCGCGAACCCCTTGCCGTGCTCGCCGGCGCGGGCCGCCTCGATGGCGGCGTTCAGCGCGAGCAGGTTCGTCTGACGGGCGATCTCGCCGATGATCGACACCTTGCCGGCGATCTGCTTCATGGCCTCCACCGTGCGGGCCACCGCCTCGCCGCCCTCGGCGGCGACGCCGGCCGCCCGGGTCGCGAGCTGCTCGGTCTGCGACGCGTTGTCCGCGTTCTGCCGGATGTTCGACCCCATCTCCTCCATCGACGCGGAGATCTCCTCGATCGACGACGCCTGCTCGGTGGCGCCCTGGCTGGTCTGCTCGGAGGCGGCGCTGAGCTGCTCCGAGCCCGCCGCCACGCCGTCCGCCGCGACCTTCACGCCCTGCACCACCTCGGTCAGCCGCCGCACCATCTCGGCGAGCGCGCGGAGCAGCTCGTCGCGGTCGGAGCGCGCCTGGAGCTGGACGCGCAGGTTGCCGCCGGCGACCTCCTGCGCCGCCCCCGTGACGCCGCGCAGCGCCCGGTTCATCGCCCCGAACGCGCGCGCGAGCACGCCCACCTCGTCCTTGCGATCCTCGCGGAGCTCGACGTCCAGGTCGCCGACGGCCATGCGCTCCGCCGCGGTGACCATCGCCCCGATCGGCCGGCTGATGGTGCGCGCGACGAGGATCCCCAGGCCCACCGCGAGCAGCATGGCGGCCAGGGCGGTCGCCAGCATCATCCGGGTCGCCCGCGCGGCGAGCGCGTCGTTCGCCTCGCTCGTCTGGCGCGCGACCTCGTCGTTCGCGTCCAGCATGGCCTGGAGCGTCGCGCGCTCGGCCTCGAACGCGGTCGCCAGCTCGCCCCGCAGCACCTCCTGGGCGCGCGCGTCCTCGCCGGCGCGGATGTGCGCCGCCACCCGGTCCCGCGCCGCCGAGTAGGCGCGGTGCAGCCCCTCCAGCTCCGCGAACGCCTTCCGATCCGCGTCGGTGGAGAACGTCTCCGGGTAGCGCTTCATGCGGTCCTGGAAGCGCGCCTCGTACGCCTCGAGCTTCGCGAGCGGCGCCTCGCGCGCCGAGCGGGTGGTCTCGGCCAGCGCGTCCTGGAGCTCCGACTTCTGGCCGCGGTAGCTCGCGACCATCTCCGCCAGGTACTTGAGGGAGAGGGTGCACTTGTGGTAAAGGAAGGAGTCGGCCGAGTTCAGGGCGGTGACCTGCCTGTACCCCACCCCGCCCACCACCCCCGCCATCAGCGCGACCAGGGTGAACCCGACGAGCAGCTTCGCGGTGATCCCGAGGTTCTCGTACCAGCGCATGCGTTCTCCGTGCACCGCGCGAGGACGCGCGGCGCGGTGTCCGCCGGCCCACCGGAGGGGCCGGCGTCGTGCCGTTGGACTTCGCCTCACGCGGCGCGGGCCGCGTGCTCCTTCAACAGCGCCCCGACGTCCAGGATGGGCGCGACGCTCCCGTCGCCGAGGATGGTCGCGCCCGAGAGCCCCTTCACGCCGCGGAACATCTGCCCCATCGACTTGACCACCGCCTGGAGCTGGCCGGCGACCTGGTCCACCGCCAGGCCGCAGCGCCCCGCCTCGGTCCGCACGATCGCGATCTGCTCGTGCTCCGGCCGCGCGCCCCGCACCTCGAACACCTCCCGGAGCCGGAGGTACGGGACGAGCTCGCCCCGCACCGGCGCGAGGTGCGCCCCGCGCGCGGCCTCGACCTCCGCGGCGGTGAGCCCCACGCACTCCTCCACCGCCGCGAGCGGCAGCACGTAGCTGCCGCCGCCCACCTCCACCAGCAGCCCCTCGATGATGGCGAGCGTGAGCGGCAGCTCGATGCGCAGCGCCGTCCCCGCGCCCGGCGCGCTCTCCAGGGCGACGGTGCCGCGGAGCGCCTCGACCGAGCGCTTCACGACGTCCATGCCCACGCCGCGCCCGGAGACGCTGGTGACGGTCCGCGCCGTGGAGAACCCGGGCTGGAACACCAGGTTGAGCAGGTCGGCCTCCCCCACGCGCGCGCCCGGCTGCAGCAGGCCGCGGGCCTCGGCCCGGGCGCGCACCGCCGCCGGGTCGATGCCGGCGCCGTCGTCGCGGACCTCCACGACCACGCTGCCGCCCGCCTGGCGGGCCGAGAGCGAGATGGTGCCGCGCGGCGGCTTGCCGGCCGCGCGCCGGGCCTCGGGCGCCTCGATGCCGTGATCGCAGGCGTTCCGGATCACGTGCACGAGCGGGTCCGAGAGCCGCTCGATGACCGTCTTGTCGAGCTCCGTCTCGGCGCCCTCCGTCACGAGGTCGATCTCCTTCCCGAGGTCGGCCGCGAGGTCGCGCGCCACCCGCCGCAGGCGTCCGAACGCCGAGCCGATGGGCACCATCCGCAGGTCGAGCGCGGTGTCGCGCAGGTCGGCGGTGAGCCGCTCCAGCCCCTCCGACACGGCCGCCAGGTCCGCGTCCTCCGCCTGCGCGGCGATCCGCGCCAGCCGGGACTGCGCGGTCACCAGCTCGCCCACCAGATCCACCAGGTGGTCGAGCTTGGCCGCCGCGACGCGCACGCTGGAGGCCGCCGCCTCCGGCGGCCGGGCCGCGCCGCCGGCGGAGCGCGGGACCTCCCCGGCCCCGGCCGCGGGGCCCGGGGCGGGCGCGGCGAGCACCGCCTCCGCGTCGGTGACCGCCTCGACGCGCAGCGTGCAGCGGTCCTCGACGAACGCGAAGACGTCGCGGATGGCGTCCTCGCCGCGATCCGTCGTCAGCGTCACCGCCCAGGCCAGGTGGCACCGCTCCGGCGCGAGCTCCTCCAGCGGCGGGACGGCGTCCGTCCGCGCCACCACCACGCACCGGCCGAGCGTCGCCAGCTCGTCCAGCAGCCCGAGCGGATTGGTGCCGTTCTCGAACAGGTCGAGGTTCGGCTCGAACGCGATGCGCCAGGTGCGCGGGGCCGCGCCGGCGTGGCCGGCCGGGGTGCCCCCGGCGTCGCCGCGATCGCGCTCCGCCGGCGCCCCGGCGGGCGCGTCCGGCGCGAGCTTCCGGTACGCCGCCACGAGCCGGTCGCGCTCGCGCGCGTCCGGGCCGGCCTCGCCGTCCAGCATCGCCCGAACCAGGTCCTTGCCGGCGAGCGCGAGCCCGATCAGCTCGCGCGTGACGGGCAGCCGCCCGCCGCGGACGTGCTCGAACACGCTCTCCAGCTCGTGGGTGAACGCCGCCACCTCGTCGAAGCCGAACATCGCGCCCGAGCCCTTGATGGTGTGCAGCGCGCGGAAGGCGCGCGAGACCAGCTCGGCGTCGTCCGGCGCCCGCTCCAGCTCGAGCAGGGTGACCTCCAGCTCGGCCACCCGCTCGCCGGCCTCCTCGCGGTAGCTCGCCGCCAGCTGCTCCAGGGAGCGCATCCCGTCCTCCTCAGGCGCCCAGCAGGCGCGCGGCCACGGCGAGGAGCTGCTCGGGGCTGAACGGCTTCACGATCCACCCGGTGGCGCCGGCCGCCTTGCCCTCCTGCTTGCGCGCCTGCTCCGACTCGGTGGTCACCATCACCACCGGCGTCAGCCGGTGCGCGGGGTCGGCGCGGACGGCGCGGATGAGCCCGACGCCGTCGAGGTTGGGCATGTTCAGATCGGTGAGCACGAGCTGCACCGGGCGCGCCGCGAGCTTCGCGAGCGCGTCCTGCCCGTCCACCGCCTCGAGCACCTCGTACCCCGCCCCGGTGAGCACCACCCGCTCCGCGAGCCGCACGCTCGCCGAGTCGTCCACCACCAGCACGCACCTAGGCATCTCGGCCCTCCGCGGCCAGCCAGCATCCCCCGGGCGCGCGCTCGAGCCCGCACCGCGCCACCGCGGCCGCGAGCGCGTCGCTGCGCGCGTCCAGCGCGAGCCGCACCCCGAGCGCCGCAGCGCTGCGAGCGGCCGCGCACAGCACCTGCAGCCCCGCCGCGTCCACCGACGCGACCGCCCCGGCGCCCACCACGAGCTCCTCCCCGCGCCCGATCGCCTCGAGCAGCAGCGCCCGCAGCGCCTCCGCCCGCGCGATGGTCACGTCCTCCGGCAGCTCGATCCGCATCCCGCTCCTCCCGAACCTCAGAACAGCTCGACGTTGGCGCCCAGGTCCTGGCCGGCCGAGGGCGCCCCGCCGCGCGCCGCCGCCGGCGCGATCGCGCCCTCGCCCGTCACGCGCGCGTGGACGTCGCGCTCCGACGACATCGTGTAGCGCTCCAGCGCGGCCCGCCCGGCCGCCCGCGCCGCCGGGGCCGCCGCGCCCGCCCCCGCCGCCGCGCGCGCGCCGGCGCTCGCCAGCTCGCGCTCGAGCGCGTCCAGCCCGCGCGCCAGCTCGAGCTGCCGCGCCAGCCGCGCCGCCACCTCGTCCACCTCGCGCCGCAGCGCCGCGCCGTCCTCGCGCAGCCGCCGGGTGCCGGCCGCGAGCGCGAGGTGGCGCGCGCCCAGCCGGGCGACGAGCGCGCCCAGCGCCGCCGAGAGCGCCTCGCCCTCGGTGGCGGCCGCGGCCGAGCGGTCCACCTCGAGCGCCGCGGCGGCCGAGGTGATCGCCCCGAGCGAGGCGGACACCTCGTCGGTGCGCCGCACCACCTCCGCCGCCAGCAGCTGGATCTCGCGCGCGAGCACCGCCAGCACCCGCCCGCCGACGCCCGCCCGCTCCGTCTCCACCAGCGCGTTCAGCGCGATGATCTTCACCGCGTGTCCGATGGCCCGCGTCGCGCGGACCTGCTCGGCGATCCCGCCCACCGCCTCGGCGACCCGCCGCGCCGACTCCGCGCCGGCGCGCGCCTGCGCGAGGTGCTCGGCCAGGGTGAGCGTCGCTGCGCCCACCCCGCGCTCCACCCGCGCGACCGGCGAGCCCTCGACGCCGTCGCCCGCGACCAGCCCCAGGTCGCGGCCGAGCGCATCGGCGCGCGACGCCATGGCGCCCAGGCTCCCGCGGATGGCCTCGAGCGCCTCCAGCAGCCGCGCCCGCGCCCCGCCCAGCTGCGCGCCGGCGAGCCGGCACACCCCCGCCGCCTCGGCGAGCCAGGCCGGCGCGTCGGGGGCCTCGCCCGCCCTGCCGCCGCCGGCCTCTGCGTCGAAGGCGCGCAGGGCCTCCGCCGCGTGCTCCAGGATCTGGCGGGTGGCGTCGTGCCCCTGCAGGCCCACCACCACGCTGGACGCGCTGGCCGCGATCCCGGCGGACGCGTCCGCCGCGCCGGCGACCACCCCGGCCTGCGCCGCGGCGAGCGCCCGCAGCGCCGCGAGCGCCTGCTGCGTGTCGGCCAGCATCCGGTCCGACCAGGCCCGCTCGCGCCCGGCGAACGCCTCGGCCGCGCCGCGGGCCGCCGCCACCGCCCGGGCGAGCTCGCCGGCGCGCGCGACCATGGCCGCGAAGCGCGCCTCGACGTCGTCGGCCAGCCGGCGCACGTCGGACGCGACCGTCTCCACGCCCGCGTTCGGGACCTCCGCCCGGCAGTTCTCGATCCGCGTGCTCACCCCCAGCGCCCGCAGGGTGCGCGGCACGTCGGCGAGCGCGCCGCCCGCCGCGGCGAGCGCGTCGGCGCGCCCCCCCACCCGCTCCAGCGCCTCGCGCTGGCGCGCGGCGCCGGCCCGGCTGTCGCCCAGGTACGACGCGAGGCGCTCGAGCGCCGGCGCCAGCACCGCCCCCGGGTCGGCGCCGTCCTCGGCGTCGCCCGGCCCGGCCGCGCGGCGCGCCGCGTCCACCATCCCGCGGGCCCGCCCCGCCAGCGCTCCGAGGCGCTGGCCGGCCTCGAGGAACACGTCCTCCGAGCCATGGAGGAACGCCGACAGGCGCTCGGCCACGCCGCGCAGCTGCGCGCGCGTCGCCTCGAGCAGTGCCGCCGGGGCCTCCGGCGCCGGTCCGGACGGAACGGCTTCCATGCGCTCGCTCATCCTCCACGCGCCGGGATCACGGCGGCGCGCCGCCCCGGCACCGGCCGGGGAATCCGGGCACCCCGCTCAGCACCGCCCGTGCCACCGCCCGTGCCGGCGCCCGGCCCGCGCGCCGAACCCGCACGGCGTCGCGCGCGGCCGTCGCCGGCGCGCGCTGGCGCCGCCTTCACCCATGGTTCACCACCACGGTGCGCGCCGACCCGCCCGCCTCGCTCGCGGCGCCGGGGCGGGAACCGCCGCCAGCGCGGGGATCCGGCGGGCACCTCGCGCGCGCGGTGAAACGCACCCCGGAGTGGAACGGGCCCCAGCGACGGGCGCGGCGCTCGCCGGGGCAGGCCGCGCGACTCGGGTGCGTCGCCACCCCCGGCGCAGGCGCCGGCTGGCGCCGCGCGCGCCGCGTTCCTGACGCGGAGGCGGCCCCGGCGCCCGCGCCCGGCGCGGCTCCGGGCGGGCGCGCCGGTTCCGTGGCGCGCGCCCGCGGCGCGCGCGCGGCTGGCACGCCCGGTGCTCTGCCCCGGCGCGGAGCTCGCGGCGCCAGGACCGCGGCGCGGCGCGACGCCGCGAGACGAGACCGGGAGGAGCGCACGTGACGACGGAGCTGGCGAAGACCGACGGAGCGGCGGGCACGGCGACGGAGCTGGGCCGCCGGCTCGCCGGGAAGTACATGACGTTCCAGCTCGCGCGCGAGGAGTACGGGATCGAGATCCTCACCGTGCGCGAGATCATCGGGCTGCTGGAGATCACCCGCGTCCCGCGCACGCGCGACTTCATCCGCGGCGTGATCAACCTGCGCGGCAAGGTCATCCCGGTCATCGACCTGCGGCTCAAGTTCGGCATGGAGCGGTGCGAGCCCACCGACCAGACCGTCGTCATCGTGGTGCACTGCGCGGTGGACGGGAGGCCGCTCACCATGGGGCTGCTGGTGGACCAGGTGCTCGAGGTCCTCTCCATCGGCCCGGCGATGATCGAGCCGGCGCCCGCGCTGGGGCAGGCCGCGCCGGAGGAGGACTTCATCCTCGGCGTCGGCAAGCACGAGCGGCGCATCGTGTTCCTGCTCGACATCGCTCGCATCCTCTCCTCGGACGACGCCCGCGAGCTGGGCCGCGCGTCCGCCGCCGGCGCGGCCGCCGGCCCCACCCCTGGCACCGAGACGACGGGAGACGCGCCATGAAGACCCGAAGCACCCACAACGGGAAGCTCATCTTCGCGGGGTTCCTCGCGGCGAACGTCCTGGCGGTCGCGATCGGCGCGACCTCGTTCCTCACGGTGCGGCGCCTCTCCGCGTCGCTCACCGCCGTCAGCCAGGAGGAGCTGCCGGCCGCCCTGGCGCTGGCGCGGGCGCGGGCGGCGAGCCACGGGGTCATGCGCGCCGCCAACGCGATGATGAGCCCGCGGATCTCCGGCGACGCCGAGACGCGCGAGGCCATGTTCACGCTCACCGAGCGCTCCGTCCGCGACCTGGCGGAGGCGCGGAAGACGTTCGACGCGCTGCCGCACGCCGCCGCGGAGCGGGAGACGTGGGGCCGCGTGACCGCGTCGCTCGACGCCTGGAGCGGCCTCGTGACCGCCTACCTGGACGCCGTCCGGCAGCGGGAGCTGCAGCTCACGCCGGAGGCCGACGAGCGCTGCTGGACGGGCTACCAGCGGCTCCGCGGGAAGCTGCTCGAGTTCGCGCCGCTGCTGGACGGGATGATCGAGGCCTCCGGCAAGGACGCCCTCGCCCTCGAGGCGGAGTCGGCCGCGGTCGCGCGGCGCAGCCAGCTCACGGTGGCGATCCTGGTGATCGCCGGGTCCGTCGCCATGCTGGCCATCGCTTGGTTCCTGGCGCGGCGCGTGTCGCGGGCCATCGGCGCCGTGGTCGCCGAGACCGGGCGGCTCTCCGCGGCGGTGGAGGCCGGGCGGCTCGACGTGCGCGGCGACCTCGCGCGCGTCGATCCCGACTTCCGCCCCGTGGTCCAGGGCCTCAACGCCACCATGGAGGCCTACGCGGGCCCGATCCGGATGGCCGCGGACTGCGTCACCCGGATCGCGCAGGGCGAGATCCCCGCGCCCATCACGGATCGGTACGAGGGCGACTTCGACCGGATCAAGCAGGCGCTCAACGGCTGCAGCGCGAGCCTCTCCAGCGTCCTCGGCGCCATGGAGGCGATGGGCCGGGCGCAGGGCGAGGGCGACATCGAGGCCTTCGTGGAGGAGGAGCGCTTCCAGGGCGTGTACCGCAGCGTGGCGGCGAGCATGAACGGCGCGGTGCGCACGCACGTCTCCGCGATCCTCGAGATGCTCACCACCTTCGGCGCCTACGGCGAGGGGGACTTCGAGCCGAGGCTGGCGCCGCGCAAGGGCAAGCAGGTGGTCGCGAACGAGACCTGCGACCGGATCCGCGACAACCTCCGCGCGGTCGCGGCCGAGGTCCAGGCGCTCACCGCCGCCGCGGCCGAGGGGCGCCTCGCCACGCGCGCCGACGCCGCCCGGTTCCAGGGCGACTGGCGCACGCTGGTCGAGGGCGTCAACGGGACGCTCGACGCCATCGTCGGGCCGCTCAAGGTGGCGTCGAACGCGGTGGACGCCATCTCCCGCGGCGCCATCCCGCCGCCGGTCGCCGAGCCGTGGACGGGCGACTTCATCCGGCTGAAGGACCACCTGAACGGCTGCATCGGCGCGGTGAACGCGCTCGTCGCCGACGCGAACGCGCTCGCCGAGGCCGCGGTCGCCGGCCGCCTCGACGCGCGGTCCGACGCCTCCCGCCACCAGGGCGACTTCCGCCGGATCGTGGAGGGCGTCAACCGCACCCTCGACGCGGTGCTCGCGCCCGTCGAGGAGGCCGCCCGCGTGCTGGAGAAGCTGGCGCACCGCGACCTGCGGGCGCGGGTCCAGGGCAGCTACCAGGGGGACCACGCCCGGATCGCCG
The DNA here is from genome assembly GCF_000013385.1 of Anaeromyxobacter dehalogenans 2CP-C. Taxonomy (GTDB): domain Bacteria; phylum Myxococcota; class Myxococcia; order Myxococcales; family Anaeromyxobacteraceae; genus Anaeromyxobacter; species Anaeromyxobacter dehalogenans_B. The sequence continues at coordinate 1,580,630 of NC_007760.1, read as the reverse complement.
AGTCGGTCAACGGCACCGCCACGGCGCTCCACGACGCGCTCGCGCAGGTGAACGAGACGGTGCAGCAGGTGTCCAGCGCCGCGGCGCAGATCGCCGCCTCCTCGCAGGCGGTGGCCTCCGGCGCCTCGCAGCAGGCCTCCTCGCTGGAGCAGACCTCCAGCTCCATCGAGGAGGTCTCCGGAATGACCAAGCAGTCCTCGGACAACGCGCAGCAGGCCAACCAGCTCGCGGTCACCGCGCGCGGCGCCGCCACCGACGGGGCCACCGCGGTGGAGCAGATGCAGGGCGCCATGGCGCGCATCAAGGCGTCGGCCGAGGGCACCGCGCAGATCATCAAGGACATCAACGAGATCGCGTTCCAGACCAACCTGCTCGCGCTCAACGCGGCGGTGGAGGCGGCCCGCGCCGGCGAGGCCGGCCGCGGCTTCGCGGTCGTCGCCGAGGAGGTGCGCTCGCTCGCGCTCCGCTCCAAGGAGGCCGCCACCAAGACCGAGGCCCTCATCCGCGACTCGGTGAAGCAGGCCGGCGAGGGCGAGGTCACCGCGCGCCACGTGGCCGGCAAGCTCGGCGAGATCGTGCAGGGCATCGGCAAGGTCACCGACATCGTCTCGGAGATCGCCGCCGCCGCGCGGGAGCAGTCGGCCGGCATCGAGCAGGTGAACAAGGCCATCGCCGAGATGGACAAGGTCACGCAGCAGAACGCCGCCTCCGCGGAGGAGTCCTCCTCCGCGGCGTCGGAGCTGTCGGGCCAGTCGGAGGAGCTCGCGGCCATGGTGGGCGCGTTCCAGCTCGACCGCGCGCGCGCGGCGGCGCCCCGCCGCCCGGCCGCCGCGCCGGCGCGACCGGCCGCGCCCAGCCCGGGCCTGCGCCCCCGCAACGGGGCGGGCGCCGCGGGCGCGAACGGCGCGGCCCCGGCCGCGGGCGCGCGCGCCCTGGCCGAGCAGGCGTTCCCGATGGAAGACGACGCCGACATCCGGGACTTCTAGTGGACGCCGGTCCCGCGCCAGCCCGCGAGCCCCGGCGCATCCGGGTGCTGGTGGTGGACGACTCCGCGGTCGTGCGGAACGTCTTCCAGCAGGAGCTCTCCGCCGACCCCGGCATCGAGGTGGTGGGGACCGCGCCGGATCCGTTCGCGGCGCGCGACCTCATCCTGGAGCGCGCGCCCGACGTCATCACGCTGGACGTCGAGATGCCGCGCATGGACGGCATCACGTTCCTGCACAAGATCATGCGCTACCGGCCCACGCCGGTGATCGTGGTCTCCTCGCTGACGCCGGCCGGCGGCGCCCTCGCGCTCGAGGCGCTCGCCGCCGGCGCCTGCGACGTCATGTGCAAGCCCGGCGCGGCGTACTCGGTGGGCGAGATGACCGCCGACCTGGTCGAGAAGGTGAAGGAGGCCGCCGCCGCGGGCGTGCGCGCGCCGGCGCCGCTCCCCCCGCCGGACCGCGCGGCCACGCCCCGCGCCCTGGCGCGGACCACGCTCCAGGTGGTCGCCATCGGCGCCTCCACCGGCGGCACCGTCGCGATCGAGCGGATCCTGGCGGCGCTCCCGCCCGGCGCGCCCGGCATCGTCGTCACGCAGCACATGCCGGAGCTGTTCACCCGCTACTTCGCGAACCGGCTGCGCGACCGGTCCGGCCTGGACGCGCGCGAGGCGCAGGGCGGCGAGTCGGTGGTGCCCGGCACGGTGCTGGTCGCGCCCGGCAGCCGGCACATGCTGCTCCGCCGCTCCGGCGCCCGCTACGTGGTGGAGATCAAGGACGGCCCGCGGGTGAACCGCCACCGGCCCTCGGTGGACGTGATGTTCCGCTCGGTGGCGCGCGCGGCCGGGCCGAACGCCATCGGCGTGATCCTCACCGGGATGGGCGGCGACGGCGCGCAGGGGCTGCGCGCCATGCGCGACGCGGGGGCCAGGACGGTCGCGCAGGACGAGGCGTCCTGCGTGGTGTACGGGATGCCGAAGGTGGCCGTCGAGCTGGGCGCGGTGGAGCGGTCGCTGCCGCTCGACCGGATCGCGCCCGAGATCCTGAGGCTGGCCGGCGAGGCGGGCGGCTGACGCGGGTCAGAGCGGCGCGACCTGGTCGCCCGACTGGACCGTGACCCGGCCCGAGTCCAGGAACAGCCGCACCGTCCGCGAGCGGGAGCCGCCCACGTCCTCGGCGACGACCGCCACCCGCGCGTGCCGCAGGATGCGCCACATCGCGGCGTGGTTCCGGCGGCCGATGTCGAACGCGCCGCCGCGGTCGTTGAAGCTCCCGCCCCCGGCCGCCTTCACCACCAGCGCCTCCTTCCGGCAGCCGCGGGCGTACAGGCGGTGGAACAGCAGCGGGATCCCGGTGTCGGCGAACGTGCCGGGCGCGTCGAGGGCGCGCTCGGGGGAGAGCGCGGAGGCGGGCAGCTGGAAGTGCAGCATGCCGCCCACGCGCAGGCCCGGATCCCAGGCCACGAGCGCGATGCAGGAGCCCAGGCCGTGGGTGACGATCACCGCGCGGGGATCGCCGGTCACCGCCAGATCGCCGATGCCCACGGTGACGAGGCTCACCCGGCCTCCGGCATCCGGTACACCGAGGGGCGCTCGCTGCGCAGCCGCGTGGCGAGCCCGGCCAGCGTCTCCGAGTGGCCGACGAACAGCGGCGCGCCCGGGCGCAGCAGCCGCTCGATCTCCTCGACCAGCCCGGCGCGCATGGGCCGGTCGAAGTAGATCATCACGTTCCGGCAGAAGACCGCGTCGAGCGGCCCCTGCATCGGGTACGGGTGCTCCGCCAGGTTGAGGCGGCGGAGCACCACCCGCTCGCGCAGGCGCGGCACGACCTCGTGGAGCGTGGCGCCCCCGGGCCCGGGCCGCGCCGCGAGGCAGCGGGCCCGCAGCGGCGCGGGGATGGCGGCGACCTCGTCGTCGAGGTAGGCCGCCTCGGCCGCGCGCGCCAGCACGCGGGTGGACAGGTCGGTCGCGAGGATGCGCCAGTCGCAGCCCTCCAGCTCGGGCTCGAGCACCATCGCGGCGGTGTAGGGCTCCTCGCCGGACGAGCAGCCCGCGCACCACACCCGGAAGCGCCGCTGACCGGCCCGGCGGGCGACCCGCACCCACTGCACCAGGGTCTCGAAGTGATCCGGCTCGCGGAAGAACTGGGTGAAGTTGGTGGAGATGGCGTCGAGGAAGCGCACCAGCTCGTCGCCCGCGTCGCGGCGCAGGCGCTCGAGGTAGTCGCGCTCCGAGCCGAGCCCGAGCTCGCGCAGCCGCCGCGCCAGGCGCGCCTGCACCAGCGCCGACTTCCCCGGGCGCAGGAAGATCCCGGCCCGCTCGTGGGCGATGCGCTGGAACGCCTGGTACGTCTCCAGGTCCACTAGGCCCCCGCCGCGCGCCGCGCGCCGCGCCCGGCCGCCGCGTCGCGCGACGCGAGGCCCGCCAGCCGGTCCACGTTCAGGATGAGCCCCACCCTGCCGTCCGACAGGATGGCCGCGCCGGAGAGGAAGTCGGTGTCGCCGATCCCGCTCCCGAGCGGCTTGATCACCACCTGCTGCTGGGTGATCACGTCGTCCACCACCAGCCCGGCCTTGCGCCCCAGCCCTTCCACCACCACCACCCGCAGGTCGTCCGCCGCGGCCGCGGTCTCGCGGGCGCCGAGCAGCCGGTGCAGGCGCAGGAGCGGCAGGATCTCGCCCCGGACGTCGATCACCTCGCCGCGGCCGGCGGCGCGCCGGATCATCTGCTCGGTGGGCCGCAGCGACTCGACGATGGAGAGGCTGGGCAGGATGTAGGTCTCGCCGCCGCAGGAGACGAGCATGCCGTCGATGATGGCGAGGGTGAGCGGGAGCACCAGGCGGAAGGTGGTCCCCGCGCCCGGCTGCGAGCCCACCGTCACCCGGCCGCGCATCCCCTCCACGTTGCGCTTCACCACGTCCATGCCCACGCCGCGGCCGGAGATCTCGGTGACGCTGGCGGCGGTGGAGAAGCCGGGGAGGAAGACCAGCGCGTGGACCTCGGCGTCGGACAGCTCCTGCCCGTCGCCCACCAGCCCGCGCTCCCGGGCCTTGCGCAGGATCCGCTCGCGCTGCAGCCCGCGCCCGTCGTCCCTCAGCTCCACCACGATCGAGCCGCCCTCGTGGTACGCCGAGAGGCGCAGGGTGGAGCGGGCCGGCTTGCCCGCGGCGAGGCGCTCCGCCTCGGGCTCGATGCCGTGGTCGAGCGCGTTCCGCACCAGGTGGACGAGCGGGTCCTCGATGCGCTCGACCATGCTGCGGTCCATCTCGGTGTCCTCGCCGGAGGTCTCGAGCACCACCTCCTTGCCGGTCCGGCGCGAGAGGTCGCGGACCAGCCGGCCCATCTTCTGGAACGCGCCGCGCACCGGGACCATGCGCATCCGCATGGCCACGTTCTGCAGGTCCCGGCTGATCTTCGTCATCTGGTTGAGCGAGTTGCGCAGGCGCAGGGAGGCCACCCCCGCCAGCTCCGGCGCGTGCACCACCATCGACTCGACGATGATGAGCTCGCCGATCATCTCCACCATCGAGTCCACCCGCTCCAGGTCCACCTTCACGGTCTCGCGGAGCTGGCCGCCGACCGGGTGCGAGGCGGCCGCGGGCGCGGCCGGAGGTCCGGGCTCGGCCGCGGGCTCCGCGGCTGCGGGCTCGGGGACCAGCTGCAGCGCCGCCGGCGCGCTGCCCTGCGCGCTCACCGCCTCCGCCGCCTCCACCGCCTCGCCGGCCGCCTCCGCGGCCGCGCTCGCCGCCGCGATCCGCTCGACCAGCCCCGGCACGCGCGCGTCGGGCTGGAGGTCGGCCCGCGCGTCCACCGCCTGGCGCAGCCGCTCCAGCAGGCTCCGCAGCGCGGCGGTCGCCTCGAAGGTCACGTCGAAGGCCTCGCCCGCCAGCGCCAGCCGGCCGCTCCGGACGTGGTCGAGCAGGGTCTCGGCGGTGTGCGCGAGCGAGACGATCTCGGAGAGCTCCAGGAAGCCGGCCACGCCCTTGATGGTGTGGAAGACGCGGAACAGCGCGTTCGTCCGGTCCGGGTGCGGCCCCTCCCGCTCGACGGCGAGGAGCGTCTCGTCGGCGCGGGCCAGCCCGTCGAGCCCCTCCTCCAGGAAGTCCGCGATGAGCTCGAGCGTGTCCGCGTCGCGGGTCGCGCGCGCGGCCGCGGGCAGCTCGGGCGCGGCCGGCGCCGGACGGGCGGACTCGCCGCCCCCGAGCAGCTCGGAGAGCCGCGCGAGCGCCGCCGCGGCGCCCTCGCCCTCGAGCGCGCGCCCGAGCGCACCGACCTCCCCGGCCAGCGCTCCCTCCAGCGCGCCGGCCGCGGCGGCCGCGGCCAGCGCCCGCCCGAGGTCGCCGAGCGAGCCCGGATCCGCCGCGTCCGCCGCCACCACCGCGGCCGCGAGCGCCTCGCGCGCCTCGGCCCCTGATCCTCCGGACATCCCGTCCTCCGATCGCCGGCGCCGCGGCGTGGCCGTGCGCCGATCGACCGTCGGCCGTTGCAGCGCGCGTGCCCGGATCCCGGGACGCGCCGCGACCTCGCCCCGCGCGCGCCCGCGGCGGATCCCGCGCGCTTCGGCCGCGGCGACGCCCCGGGGCCGCGGCGGACCCGAGTCCCCCGCGACACGCGGACGGCGCGCGTCATGCGGCTGGCGTCAGGATCGCCGGGCTCCGCCGCGCCGCCGCGAGACCGCTGGGCCGCAGCGGATCCCGGCGCCGGCGCTGCGCCGCAGGCCCGCCGGCGCGCCGCGCACCGGGTCCGCGGCGCCCGCCCCGGCGCCCCGGCGCCGAGGCAAGGCGCTTGCAGAACGCCGGGCCGGGGTCCGCGCCCGAGCGCGGCGCCGGGACGTCCCGGCACATCCCCGGTGCTCGCACATGACGACCTTGCCGCCCCCAGAGCAGATGGCCTCCGTGGTGTCGGGGGTGACCCAGACGATGCTGGGACTCACCTTCGTCCCCGACGCCGCCCGGACGCCGTGGCGCGATCTGGTGTGGCGCGGGGCCGTGCTCTCCATCGCGGGCGCGCGCCCGCTCACGGTCGGCCTGTCCTCGGATCGCGACGGCTGCACCGCGCTGACCGCGGCCCTGTTCCAGGTCGCCGCCGAGGAGGTGTCGGACGAGATGCTCTCCGACTCGCTGTGCGAGCTGGTGAACATGACCGCCGGGCTGCTCAAGGCGCACCTGCGCCTGGAGCAGGCGCTCGGGCTGCCGCGGGTGGTGCCCACGGGCCAGCCGCCAGTGCCGCCGCCGCCCGAGAGCGCGAACAGCGTGGTGCTGCGCGCGGAGCACCTCGGCCTGGTGCTGTGGGTGTTCGAGGGCCTGGCCTGACCGTGGACCCTTTCGCGCCGGCGCGCGGCCCGCGACGGGCCGGGCGCGGCGGCGCCGGAGAGAATCGATGCCCGCCATCCTGACCGTGGACGACAGCCGCGCGGTGCGCACCATCGTCGGCAAGCAAGTGAAGGAGCTGGGGTTCGACGTGCTGGAGGCCGAGGACGGCGTCCAGGGCCTCGAGCAGCTCGCGCAGGCGCAGGTGGACCTGGTGCTGCTCGACGTCACCATGCCGAACATGGACGGCCCCGCCATGCTCCAGAGCATGCGCGACGGCGGCAACCAGACGCCGGTGATCATGCTCACCTCGGAGTCGAAGCGGAGCATCGTGGCCGGGGCCATGAAGCTCGGCATCGCCGACTACATCCTGAAGCCGTTCAAGCCCGAGGAGCTCCGCTCCAAGGTGCTCTCGGTGCTGCAGGGCGAGGGCGGCGTGGGCGGGCTCGGCGCCGAGCCGATCGCCGAGGCCGCGCCCGCCGAGGTGGCCGCGGCCGGCCCCGCCGCCCCGGCCGGCGGGCGCTTCGTGGACGTGCTGGTGGTGGACGACATGGAGAACGTGCAGAAGAAGCTCCGCTCCATGGTGCCGCAGCACGTCAGCCTGAACGGCTACACCAGCGCCGCCTCGGCGCTGGCCGCCTGCCGCGAGCGCGTCTACCGGGTGGTGCTGGTGGACACCGAGATCCCCGACGTGAACAGCGCCGTGCTGGCCCAGCAGATCCGCGTGCTCCAGCCGCACGCCGCCCTGGTGGCGCTCGCGTTGCGCACCGCCAACGACGTCACCAAGGAGGTCCGGGAGCAGGGCTTCGACGACGTGCTCTTCAAGCCGTTCCGCCCCGAGACCATCGACGACTTCCTGCTCCAGTACTTCGACAACCAGGACTTCCTGCAGATCGAGGACAACGTGCTGCGCCTGGCGCCGTTCGCGGGCCGGGCCGACAAGGTGGACCGCTTCTACAACCGGGTCCACGCGGTCTTCGCCGGCGCGCTCGAGAAGGTCGCGGCGGCCTGCTACGACGAGGTGGTGCTCGACGTCGGCACGCCGCCGCTCGAGGGCGACCGGCTGCCCAAGCTGGTGAACGCGGTGGCCGAGAAGGCGCGCGACTTCGGCATGTCGCTCGCGCTGGTCGGCGCGCCCGAGGTCCGCAAGGCGCTCGGCGGCTACACCGAGACGAAGGACCTCCGGCTCTTCGCCACCGTCCAGGAGGCGCGCGCGGGCGGCGCCGCCTAGCGCGACGCGCATGAGCGTCGACAAGCTCTCCGCCGAGCTGGAGGCGATCCTCGTCAAGCGGATCGAGGCCGACCAGCTCTTCCTGCCCACCCTGCCCGCGGTGGCCACCCGCGTGCTGGACGTGCTGCGGGATCCCGACGCCGGCATGAAGGAGGCGGCGCAGATCCTGGAGAAGGACCCGGTGCTGGCGGCCCGCGCGCTGCGCATGGCCACCAGCGCCGCGTTCGCGGCCGGCACCCGCAGGATCACGCTGCAGGAGGCCCTGGCGCGGCTCGGCACCCGCTCGCTGAAGGCGCTGCTGGTGGAGGCGTCGGCCCAGAAGCTGTTCGTCTCGCGCGACGCGCAGATCAACGCGGCGCTGAAGGCGCTGTGGGAGCACTCGGTGGCGGTGGGCATCCTCGCCCGCGACGTGCTCGCGCTGACCGGGACGGGCGACTCCGAGTCCGCCTACCTGGCCGGCCTGCTCCACGACGTGGGCAAGCCGGTGGTGGCGAGCGTGCTGCTCGAGGTGGAGCGGCAGCTCACCGAGGTGTACCAGCGCGGCTGGATCGACTCCGGCGAGTGGCTGGCGGTGGTGGGCCGGGTGCACCGGCGGGTCGGGGTGGCGCTGGCCGACAGGTGGCAGCTCCCCGCGCCCATCGTCGCCTGCATCCGGGAGGCGACGGAGTACGACAAGGGCGATCGCGCCTCGCTCGCGAACGCGGTGTGCTTCGCGAACGCCCTCGCCAAGAAGTCCGGCATCTTCGCGGGCGCGATCGACGCCGAGGACGTGGACGCGCTGGTGATGATCGGGCGCTCCGTGATCGGCATCTCCGACGACGTGCTGCGGACGCTGACGCGCGGCCTGCGCGAGCGCGTGCGCGGCCTCTACGACTGAGCGCCGGCCGTCACCGCGGTGACGGCGCCAGCCCGCTGACGTCTCCCCAACCCCGCGGGATCAGGCCGTTCGCGCGTGGCGCGCGGCTTGCTCCGGGGGTCGCCCGGGAGACGACATGGCAGACGCGAACGACAGCCCCACCCCGCCCCCGGCCCCGGCGCCCGGCGGCTCGAAGCTCGTGCCGGCGCTGCTCGCGCTCAACCTCCTCGTGGTCGCCGCGCTGCTCGCGGTCTTCCTGCTGCGCGGCGGTGCGGCGGGGGGCCCGGCCGCCGCCGCGGCGGGCGACCCGCACGGCAAGGCGGGCGCGGGCGCGCCCCCCGGGCCCACCATCAAGCTCGCGGACTTCATCGTCCACCTGCGCGACACGGACGCCGACCGCTACGCGCGCGTCACCTTCGACGTCGAGGTCGCCACCGAGGACGACCGCACGCGCCTCGCCCCGCTCGTCCCGCGGGTCCGCGACGCGTTCATCGCCTACCTCTCCGACCGGACGGTGGAGGAGCTGCGCGGCGGCGACGCCATCGCGCGCACCAAGGCCGCGCTCTCCGAGCGCCTCGGCGCGCTGGCGGCCGGCGTCGAGATCCGCGCGCTCTACATCACCGACCTCGTCATCCAGTGAGCCCGCCCGTGCCCGCCACCCTCACCTCCGACGAGATCAAGGCGCTCATGAGCGCCATCCAGGACGGCCGGCTCGCCACCGAGGGCGCGGCGTCGAGCCGGGCCCAGGTCGCGCCCTACGACCTCACCAGCCAGGACCGGATCATCCGCGGCCAGATGCCCACGCTCGACGCCATCAACGAGCAGGTGGCGTCGATGCTGGGCATCGGGCTGGCCGGCCGCACGCGGCTCGCGCTGCGGATCAGCTCCGCGCCGGCGACGCTGCTCAAGTTCGCCGATCTCGCCCCGCTGCTCGCGCCGCCCGCCTCGGTGTGCATCCTGGGGCTGGGCGCGTCCTACGGGTTCGCGCTGGCGGTGCTGGAGGCGGGGCTGGCCGAGGCGCTGCTGGCGGCCGCGCTGGGCGACCGGCGCGTCCGCCAGCCCGAGGAGGGCGGCGACACGCGCCGCGAGCTCACCTCCGTGGAGCAGCTCGTGCTGCGCCGCCTCCTGCGCCTGCTCGCCGACGCCATGACGCAGGCCTGGGCGCCGGTGCTCCCCTTCGAGCCGGAGGTGCTCCGCCTCGAGCCGGATCCGCGCATGGCCAGCATCGCCCCGCCCACCGACGTGGGCATCGTCTCCGGGTTCGAGCTGAAGGGCGGCATCGAGGGGCGGCTGCACCTCGTCATCCCCTACGCGGCGGTGGAGTCCGCCAAGCAGAAGCTCTCCTCGCCGCGGCGCCTGTCGCAGCGCGCCGACGAGCGGTTCGCGGACGCGCTGGCGCGCGAGGTCGAGCAGGTGCCGGTGGAGATCCGCGGGCTCTACGGCCGCGCCCGCATCCCGTTCGCGCGCCTGCTCGAGCTCGCCGAGGGCGAGGTGCTGCTGCTCGACACCGACGAGGGGCGGCCGGTGCCGGTGGTGGTGCAGGGGCGCGAGAAGCTCCTCGGGACGCCCACCGTGTCGGGCGGGAGCCTGGCGCTGGTGGTGGACCAGCCGCTCCGCCCGCCCGCGCTGACCCCCGCCACCCTCGTGCGCTGAGGAACCCATGGAAGCCCAGACCCCGCGGAACGGCGACTCGACCCGACGCCTCGACCTGCTGCTCGACGTGCCCCTCGAGGTGAACGTCGAGCTGGGCCGCACCCGCATGACCATCCAGGACCTGCTCCAGCTCGCGCCCGGCTCGGTGATCGAGCTCGACAAGGTCGCCGGCGAGCCGCTCGACATCCTGGTGAACGGCCGGCTGGTGGCGCGCGGCGAGGCGGTGGTGGTGAACGACAAGTTCGGCGTGCGCATCACCGACATCGTCTCGCCGCAGGAGCGCATCCAGCGCCTCCGCTAGGAGCCGAGCCCGTGCCCACCTCGCTCGTCGTCGCGCTCGTCCTGGCCGCCGCGCCGCTCCCCGCCGACCTGCCCGCGCCCGCGGCGCCGGAGCCCGGCGCGCCCGCGCAGACCGCGGTCGCGACGCCCCCGCCCGCCCCCGCCCCCGCCCCCGCCGCCGCTCCCGCCGCCGCCGCCGCCGCCGCCGCTCCCGCCGTCCCCGCCGCCGCGCCCGCGACGCCGCCCGCCCGCCCGCTCGACCTGGGCCGCGCGCCCGGCCTCGGGGCGCTGGCCGCGCCGGGGCTGCTGCTCGCGGCGCTGGCCGCCGCGGCGCTCGTCCTCGCCCGCCGGCGCCGCGCCGCGCCGCGGCACGTCGAGGTGCTCGAGACCACCAGCCTCGGCCCCCGCCGCGCGCTGGTGCTCGCGCGCGTCGGCGACGAGGTGCTGCTGCTCGGCGCGAGCGAGGCCGGCCTGGCGCTCCTGCGCGCCCTCCCGGCGGTCCCCGCCCCCGCGGCCGCGGCGCCCGCCCAGGCGGTCCCCCCGCCCCTCCCCGCCCGCCCCGCGCCGGCCGACCTGCTCGCGCGGCTGCGCGGCCTGGGGCGAGCGGGCGCGCCCGCGCCGGCGCCCGGCTTCGAGGCGCTGCTCGCGGAGAGCGCCGAGGACCAGGAGCTGCGGCGCAAGCTGGCCCGCGGCCAGGCCGGGAGCGTCCGGTGAGCGCGCTCGGCCTGCCGCTCGCGGCGCTGACGGTGGCGAGCCCCGCCGCGGAGGGCGCGCTGCAGATCTCCGTGAACGGCGGCGGCTCCGCGCCGGTGAAGCTGTTCCTGGTGCTCACCGCGCTGAGCTTCGCGACCGCGCTGCTCGTCTCGGTCACCTCCTTCACGCGGATCGTGATCGTGCTCTCGTTCCTGCGCCAGGCGCTCGGGACGCCGCAGGTCCCGCCGAACCAGGTGCTGGTCGGCCTGGCGCTGGTGCTCTCGTGCTTCGTCATGTCGCCCACCGCGACGCGCGTGTACGCGGACGCGCTGGGCCCGTACCTCGACGATCGCATCGGGCAGGCCGAGGCGCTGGAGCGCGCCAGCGGCCCGGTGCGCGAGTTCATGCTCCGCCAGACGCGCGACCAGGACCTGGCGCTCTTCTACGAGATCTCCGCCACGCCCCGGCCCGCCGCCGGCGACGCCATCCCGATGTCCATCGCCGTTCCGGCCTTCATGATCTCCGAGCTGACCACCGCCTTCCGCATGGGCCTGTTCCTCTACGTGCCGCTGCTGCTGGTGGACCTGCTCGTCTCGGCCATCCTCATGTCGATGGGCATGATGATGGTGCCGCCCACGCTCATCGCGCTGCCGGTGAAGATCGGCCTGTTCGTGATGGCCGACGGCTGGCGCCTGGTGGTCGGCGCGCTGGCGCGGAGCTTCGCGTGACCCCCGAGCTGCCCGGCGCGCTGCTGCGCGAGGCGCTGCTGCTGCTCGCGGCGGTGGGCGGGCCGGTGCTGGGCGCGCTGCTCCTGGTCGGCCTGGTGGTGGGCGTGCTGCAGGCGGCGACGCAGGTGAACGACGCCGCGGTGGGCTTCCTGCCCCGCGTGGCCGCGGCCGGCGCGGTGATCTGGCTGCTGGGCGGCTGGATGATGGACCGGCTCTCCGGCTTCCTGGCGCAGTGCATCCTCCGGATGGCGGGGCGCTGAGTGGACCTGCCGCTCGCCACGGCCTGGGGCTTCGGCCTGCTGCTGCTCCGGACCGCCGGGCTGTGCGCGGTCGCGCCGGTGCTCGGCGCGCGCGTCGTCCCGGCCCGGGTCCGGCTCGCGCTGGCGCTCGCGCTCACCTGGGCGGTGCACGCCGGAGCAGGTTCCCCCGCGGTCGCGCCGCCCGCCGGCCTCGCCGGCCTGGCCGGCGCCGCGCTCGCCGAGACCGCCACCGGGCTCCTGGCGGGCCTCGCCGCGCGCTGGACGCTCGACGCCGCGCTCGCCGCCGGCCACCTCGCCGGCCTCTCCGCCGGCCTCGGCTACTCCGCGCTCGTCGATCCCATCACCGGGGCCGAGTCGAGCGCGGTGTCGCAGACGGTGTTCGTGGTGGCCCAGGCGGTGGCGGTGGCGCTCGGGGTCCACCGCGAGGCGGTGGCGTGGCTCGTCCGCTCCGCGGTCGCCTGGCCCCCGGGCGCCGCGCCGGACCCGGCCGGGCTCGCCTCGCGCGCCGCCGGCCAGGCGATCCTCTCGGTCGCGCTGGCGGTCCGCCTCGCGTTCCCGGTGATGGCGGCGGCGCTGCTCGGCCACCTCCTGCTGGCGGTGATGGGCCGGATGGCCCCGCAGCTCTCGCTCTCCAACGTGGGGTTCTCGGCCTCCACGCTCGCCGCCGGCCTGGCGCTGTACCTGACCGCCCCGGCCGCCGCGGAGCTGGCCGCGCGCGCCGCGGTGGCTGCGCTCGCCGGGCCGGGAGGGTGACGCGGTGGCCGACGCCGAGGACCAGGAGAACCGCACCGAGCCGGCCAGCGCGCAGCGCCTGGCCCGGGCCCGCGACGAGGGCCAGGTGCCGCTCGGCCACGACGCCGCGCTGGCGGCCGGGCTGGCCGGCGCGGCGCTCACGCTGGTGGCGCAGGCGCGCGGGCTGGGCGGCGGGCTGGCCGAGCTGATGCGCCACGCCGCCGGCTCGGTGGACCGGGCGCCGTTCGCCACGCTGCCCGCGCTGGCGGCGCGGCCGGCGGCGGCTGCGCTGTCGGTGTGCGCGGCGGCGGCGCTCGCCGGCGCCGCCGCCACCCTCGCGCAGACGCGCGGCGGGTGCTGGCCCCGGCTGGCCGCCCCCGATCCCTCGCGCCTGCTCCAGCCCGGCCGGCTGCTGCGCCCGCTCTCCCGCGACTTCCTCCTCGACCTGGCCCTGGCGCTCGCCAAGGTCGGGGCGATCGGCGCGGCCGCCTGGAGCGCCGCCCGCGACGGGGTGGCCCGGCTCCCGGCGCTGCTCGGCGCCGCGCCCGGCGAGCAGCTCGCCCTGGTCTTCTCGCTGGTCGCCCGCGTGGCGCTCCCGGTGCTCCTCGCCGCCGCCGCGCTCGCGCTGGCCGAGCTGGGGCTGGCCCGGTGGCGCTTCGCGCGCAAGCACCGGATGACGAAGGACGAGGCGAAGCGGGAGGTGAAGGAGGACGAGGGCGATCCGCTCGTCCGCGGCCGGCGCCGGCGCCGCCACCGCGAGCTGCTCCGCAACCAGGCGCGCCTGGAGGTGCCGCGCGCGGACGCGCTGGTGGTGAACCCGACCCACGTGGCGGTCGCCCTCCGCTACCGGCGCGACGAGGGGCGCGCGCCGCGGGTGACCGCCAAGGGCAAGGGCGAGCTGGCCCGCCAGATGCGGGCGCTGGCGCGCGAGCACGGCGTGCCGGTGGTGCAGGACGTGCCGCTCGCCCGGCTGCTGTACCGCAAGGTGAAGGTGGGCCGGGAGATCCCGGCCCAGACCTACAAGGCCGTGGCCGCCGTGCTCGCGTTCGTGTACCGCGCGGCCGGCCGCCGCGACGGAGGGGCGCGCGCGTGAGCTCGACGTCGATCTCGGGGCCGCCCGCCGGCGGCCGGGCGGAGCTGGCGGTGGCGGTCGGGGTGCTCGGCATCCTCGCCATCCTGATCGTGCCGCTCCCCGCGCCGGCGCTGGACGTCGCCCTGGCGCTCTCCATCGGGCTCTCGGTGCTGATGCTGCTCGTCGCGCTCGGCCTCGATCGCGCGGTGGACTTCTCGGTCTTCCCCTCGCTCCTGCTGCTCGTCACGCTGTTCCGCCTGGCGCTGAACGTCGCCACCACCCGGCTCATCCTCACCGACGGCGGCAACGGGGCCGGCGCGGCCGGCCACCTCATCGAGACGTTCGGGCGGTTCGCGGTCGGCGGCAGCCTGGTGGTCGGCCTGGTGGTGTTCCTCATCCTGCTCATCGTGAACTTCACGGTGATCACGAAGGGCTCGAACCGCGTCTCGGAGGTGGCGGCGCGCTTCACCCTGGACGCCCTCCCCGGCAAGCAGATGGCGATCGACGCCGACCTGGCCGCCGGCCTGGTGGACGACCGCGAGGCGCGCGCGCGGCGGCAGGCGCTGGAGCGCGAGACCGAGTTCTTCGGCGCGATGGACGGCGCCTCCAAGTTCGTGCGCGGCGACGCGGTGGCCGGCCTCGCCATCACCGCGGTCAACATCGTGGGCGGCCTGCTCACCGGGCTGGTGCGCGACCACCTCTCGCTCTCCGCCGCCGCGGAGACCTACACCCTGCTCACCGTCGGCGACGGGCTGGTGTCGCAGATGCCGGCCCTGCTCGTCTCCACCGCCGCCGGCCTGGTGGTGACCCGGGCCGCCGGGAGCGACCTCGGCACGCAGGTGGCGACCCAGATGCTGGGCCGGCCCCCGGTGCTCCGCACCGCCGCGGGCGTGCTGCTGGCGCTGGGGCTGCTGCCGGGCATGCCGCTGGCCGCGTTCGGCGGGGTGGCCGGGGCGCTGCTGCTCGCGGCGCGGCGGGCCGCCCGCCGGCAGGAGGCCGCCGCCCGCGCGCCGCGCCCCGCCGCGGAGGCGCAGGGCCCGGAGCGGATCCAGGACCTGCTGGCGCTGGACGCGCTGGAGCTCGGCGTCGGCTACGGGCTGGTGCCGCTCATCGACCTCGAGAAGGGCGGCGAGCTGCCCGGGCGCGTCACCGCGCTCCGGCGCCAGCTCGCCACCGACCTCGGCATCGTGCTCCCCCCGGTGCACCTGCGCGACGACCTCCGCCTCGAGCCCGGCCAGTACCGCGTGCTGCTGCGCGGCGTCGAGCTCGGCCGCGGCCTCGCCCACCCCGAGCGGCTCATGGCGCTCGACCCGAACGGCGGCGACCCGGCGGTGGAGGGCGTGCCGGGCGTGGACCCGGCGTTCGGCCTGCGCGCGGTGTGGATCAGCCCGGCCGACCGCCCGCGCGCCGAGGCGCTCGGGCTCACGCTGGTGGACGCCGCCTCGGTGATCACCACGCACCTGTCCGAGCTGCTGCGCCGCAACGCCCACGAGATCGTGGGCCGCCAGGAGGTGCAGGAGCTGCTCGGGATGCTGGGCCGCGACGCGCCCAAGCTGGTGGAGGACGTGGTCCCGGGCGCGATCTCGCTGGGCGAGCTGGTGCGGGTGGTCCGGGGGCTGCTGCGCGAGGGCGTGTCGGTGCGCGACCTGCGCACGGTGCTGGAGGCGGTGGCCGACGCGGCCCCGCGCTCGAAGGAGGCGGCCTGGCTGGTGGAGGCCGCGCGCCGCCGGCTCTCGCGGCAGCTCACCGCCCGCGCCACGGGCGCCGACGGGGTGGTGCGCGCGCTCACCCTCGACCGCAGCACCGAGGAGACGCTCCGGGCCACCCTGGGCGCCTCCGACGGCGAGGCGGCCCTCGCGCCCGACGTCGAGACCGCGCGGCGCCTGGTCGCGTCCCTGGAGGCGGGCGCCACGCGCCTGACCGGCGCCGGGCACCCCGTCGTGCTCCTGGCGCCACCGGACCTGCGCCGGCCGCTGTTCGACTTCGCCAGCCGCTTCGTGCCCGACGTCCAGGTGCTGGCCGCTCGCGAGCTGGTGCCGGGCACCACCGTGGAGCCGGCCGGCACGGTGCAGGCGCAGCCGCAGCTCGCGGCCTGACGGTTGCAAAACCCCGGGCCAGGAGCCACGCCGATGACGCCCACCGTCCGAACGTTCCGCGCCCCCGATTCCGCGTCCGCGCTCGCCGCGGTGAAGGCCGCGCTCGGCCCGGAGGCCGTCATCCTCGCCACCCGCACCGTGGACGGGGGCCTGTTCCGCCGCGCCGAGGTGGAGATCACCGCCGCGCTGGAGCCCGCCGGACCCGCCGCGCCCGCGCGCCGCCCCGCCGCGGCCCCGCCGCGCCCCCCGCCCCTGCCCGCCGCGCCGCCCGCGCCGGCGCGCCCGCCCGACGACCCGCTGCAGGACGAGCTGCGCCGGCTGCGCCGCTCGGTCGAGGAGACGCGCCGCGCGCTCGCCGCCGTGACGCTGGAGGCCCGCGCCGGGCGCGAGCTGCAGCTCCCGCCGGCCGGGGCCGACGCCTACGCGCGGCTGGTGGCCCGCGGGATGGAGCCGTCGCTGGCCGAGGGGCTGGTCCGCTCCGCGCTGGAGCTGGGCGGCGCCGAGCCGGCGCGCGCCTGGCGCGCGGTGAAGGACCTCCTGGGCGAGCGGCTGGTGCCGTGCCGCGCCCCGTGGCTCCACGACGGCCGCCGCGTCATCGCCGCCGTCGGCCCCACCGGCGTGGGCAAGACCACCACGCTCGCCAAGGTCGCGGCGCGCGCGCTGCTCGAGACGCGCAAGCGCGTCGCCTTCGTGACGGTGGACACCTACCGCCTCGGCGGCGCCGAGCAGCTCACCCGCTACGCCGGGATCATGGAGGTCCCGGTGCTGGTGGCGCGCGACCGCGGCGAGCTCGGGCGCGCCCTGGAGCGGCTGTCCGACGTGGATCTCGTCCTCGTGGACACCGCCGGCCACGCGTCGGTGGAGGACGTGGAGCGCCAGGCGGCGCTGGTCCGCTCCATCCCCCGCGTCCAGCTCCACCTCACCGTCTCGGCGGCGACCGGCGCGCTGGAGCTCGCGGCGGTGGCCGATCGCTACCGCGCGCTCGCCCCCGACCGCCTGGTGCTGACCAAGCTCGACGAGGCGGCCGGGCCGGGCAGCGTGCTCTCCGCCGCGGTGCGGGTGTGCCGCCCCATCGCCTGCGTGACCGACGGCCAGCGCGTCCCCGAGGACGTGCACGCGCTCGGCGGCGCGGAGCTGGTGGACCTCGTCGCCGGAAAGGATGCCCCGTGACCGACCCCCGTGAGCGCGACGCCGCCGACCAGGCCCAGGGCCTGCGCGATCGCATCGCCCCGCGCGACGCCGCCCCGCCGCTGCGCGTGATCGCCGTGACCAGCGGGAAGGGCGGCGTCGGCAAGACGCACATCTCCGCCAACCTGGCGGTGCTCGCCGCCCGCGCCGGGCGCCGCGTCCTGCTGGTGGACGCGGACCTGGGCCTCGCCAACGCCGACATCGTGCTGGGCATCTGCCCGACCCACCACCTCGGCCACCTGCTCGAGGGCGCGGCCAGCGCCGAGCAGGTGCTGACCCAGGGGCCGCGCGGCGTGCGCGTGCTGGGCGCGTCGAGCGGCATCCAGTCGCTCACGCGGCTCACCCACGCGCAGAAGCTCACGCTCGTCTCGGCGTTCGAGGCGCTCGACCGGCGCTTCGACCTCGTGCTGGTGGACTGCGGCGCGGGCATCGGGGACAACGTGCTGTTCTTCGCCGGCGCGGCGCAGGAGGCGCTGCTGGTGGTCTCGCCCGAGCCCACCTCGCTCTCCGACGCCTACGCCACCGTGAAGGTCCTGTCGCAGCAGGCGGGCGTGACGCGGTTCGGGGTGGTCGCGAACCAGGCGGCCGACTTCCAGGGGCGCGACGTGTTCCGCCGGCTGACGCAGGTGACCGGCAGGTTCCTCGACGCGCGCCTCGCCTACCTGGGCGCCATCCCGCGCGACGAGGACCTGCCCCGCGCCGGGCGCGTGCAGCAGCCGCTGGTCGAGCTCTACCCGCGCGCCCCCGCCAGCCGCGCGCTCCAGGGGCTCTGCGACGCGATCCTGGCCGCGCCGCCCCCTTCCTCCCTGCCCGGCGGCGTGAAGCTGTTCTGGCAGCAGCTCCTGCGCGAGCGGCAGCCCGCCGCGTGAGGCCCGCCATGCACGCCGCACACGCCGCCGTCGCCCGCTACGGCCCGCCCGCCCCCGAGCCGGACGAGGCCCTGCTCCGGCGGCACGCGACGCTGCTCGACCGCTGCGCCCGGCGCCTCGCCGCCCGCACCGGCCACGCGGTCGAGCCGGGCGATCTCTGGTCCGCCGGCGCCATGGGCCTGCTCGAGGCGGCGCGGCGCTACGACGCGTCCCAGGACGTCCGCTTCGAGACGTTCGCGGAGCACCGGGTGCGCGGCGCCATGCTGGACGAGCTGCGGCGGATGGACCACCTGCCGAGGCGCCTCCGCGCGGACGCCGACCGGGTCCTCGCGGCCCGGGCGCGGCTGGAGCAGGCCCTCGGCCGCGAGCCGGACCCGGTCGAGATCGCCGAGGCGGCGGGGCTCCCGGCCGAGCAGGTCGGGGAGCTGCTCCTGCTCGCGTCGCCGCCGGTGCCGGTCGAGGACGACGTCGCGCCCGCCCCGGCCGTGCCCGCGGACGAGGCGCTCGGGGCGGCCGAGCGAAGGGGCGCGCTGGCCCGCGCGGTGGCGGCGCTGCCGGAGCGGCTGCAGGTGCTGCTGGCGCTCTACTACGACGAGGCGCTCACCTACCGCGAGATCGCGAAGGTGCTGGGCGTGTCCGAGCCGCGCGTCTGCCAGCTCCACTCCGAGGCGGCGAAGAGGCTCCGCGCGCTCATGTCGGAGGCTTGACCACCTTCGCCTACGTTTTGGGGTCGGATTTGGGCCTACATCGGAGCCAAGACAGGCGGAACCCCGCGGAACGGGCGGCCGTTCGCGGAAACCTTTACCGGCCCCGGGCCCGGTGCTGTCGTCTGGCCCGACCGCGCCGCCGTTCCGGGATGTCCCCGCAGGCGAGGACGCGGTCGAGGCGGGCGCGAAAGGCGCCGCCAGGAGCACGCTGAGCCATGCCGTCGTACGACGACCCAGACGAACGATGCGCCCGTCCCACGGGGCGGGCGACCTTCCGCTTCACCACCCTCGAACCCGACGACCCGGATCTCGCCGACGAGCTGCGCGGCTGGATCCTCACCGCCCAGGCCTTCCTGGCCCGCGGGGTCACCCCCGCGACGCGGACGCGCCTGGAGGACTCGCTGCGCATCGTCGGCGAGCTCGCCCGCGTGCTGGCCGGCGAGGAGGAGGGCGAGGGCCTCACCGAGCAGCGCACCGTGCACGCCGCCGTCCACCGCGGCCGCATCCAGGCCATCACCTCGCTGTTCGTGTGCCCCGGCGCCGCGTTCGTGGAGCTGCTCGCCACCGCGCCCTGGAACCTGCTCGGCCCGGCCGACCCGCCCGACGCGCGCACCGTGCGCGGCGCGGGCAGCGCGCTGGTCGAGCGCGCCGTGGCGCTGTCGCGCGGCGCCGGCGCGGGCGGGCGGGTCACGCTGCAGGCCGAGAACCCCCGCGCCTTCGCCGTGTACCAGCGGCTCGGCTTCGAGCGCATGCGCCCCTCCGACGCGCCGCTCGCGCTGGTGCCCCGCGGCAAGGACGGCTTCTCGAAGTCCGTGGTGCGGCTGGCCCGCGGCGCCGCCGGCCCGGAGGAGGCCCGGGCGCCGTGGATGCTGCTCGACCCGGGGCGCGCCGCGCTGCGCGCCCGCCGGGCCGGGCCCCGGCCGCTGGTGGCGCAGCTGCCCCTCGCCGCCGCGGCGGCGCGCGCGCCGGCGCTCAGGCGCGCCGGTTGAACGCGAGCGTCGCGAGCTCGTCCAGCGCGCGACGCTCCTTCCGATCGTCCTCGGCCCGCTGCTCCGCGAGCTTGCGCTCGCGGGCGCGGCGGGCGGCCTCGGCCTCGTTCCGCGCGGCCGCCAGGCCGGCCTGGGCGACGCGCTCGCGCCGGAGCGCCTGCGCCACCTCGGCCTCCGCCGCGTCCACCGAGCGGAGCGCCCGCGCGTGCGCGATCTCCTCCACCGCCCACAGCCCGGCCGCCCCGGCGCCGCGCCCGTCGGCCCGCGCGCCCGCGCGCGTCGCCTCCAGCCGGTCCGCCGCGCGCGCCACGCCGCCGCGAGCGCGCGCCAGCTCCTCCCGCGCCCGGCCCTCGGAGCGTTCGCGCACCTTCACCAGCCGGTCCAGCCGGGTCCTCGCCATGCGCCCGCACCTCCCTCTCTCCGCGGGCGCGACCTGCACGCGGCGCGCCCTCCCCGCCGACGGATCCCTGGCGCCCGCCGCTGGCGCGCCGCTTGCGAAGGGGTGGGCCGGGAGACGCGGACATGGCGGATGGCATCTACGTGAGCATGTGCGGCGCGGTGGCCCGGGCGGAGCAGCTCGACGCCGTGGCGGACAACCTCGCGAACGCCCAGACCCCGGGCTTCAAGGCCGCCCGCCCCGCGTTCGAGAGCTTCCTCGCGCCGGGCGCCGCGCAGGACAAGCGCTACGCGGCCGCGGTCGCCAGCGGCGTGGACCTGCGCCCCGGGCCGACCCAGCGGACCGGCAACGCGCTCGACGTGGTGCCCGAGGCCGGGCTGTTCCTGGCGGTGCGCACCGCCGGCGGCGCCACCGCCTACACGCGCGACGGCCGGCTGACGCTGGACGCCGACCGGCGTCTCGTCTCTGACGGCCGGCCGCTGCTCTCGGCGCAGGGCGAGCCCATCGTCCTCCCGCCCGACCTCGACGCCCGGGTGGACGCGGCGGGGCGGGTGTGGGCCGGCGACGTGGAGGTCGCGACGCTCGGGCTGGCCCGGCTGGACGGCCCGGTGGACCGCGTCGGCCCGTCGCTGCTCGCGCCCGGCGCCGGGGGGCGCGCGCTGCCTTCGGAGGGAGCGGTGCGCAGCGGCGAGCTCGAGCTCGGCAACGCGGGCGCCCTCGAGGCGTCCATCCAGCTCGTCGCGGCCCAGCGCGCCTACGAGGCCTCGCTCCAGGCCATCCAGACGTACCGGCAGCTCGACCAGCGCGCCGTCGAGGTGGCGCGCGTGAAGTGAAAGGATCCCCCGTGCTCCGCTCGCTCTACACCGCCGCCACCGGCATGGAAGCCCAGCAGCTCCGGATGGACGTCATCGCCAACAACCTCGCCAACACCGGCACCACCGGCTTCAAGCGGCAGCGGGCCGAGTTCGAGGACCTGCTCTCCGAGACGGTCCGCGGCGCCGAGGCGCCCGACCCGCGCGGCGGCACCGCGCCGGCCCCGCTGCAGGTGGGCCTGGGCGTGCGCACCGGCTCGACCGTCCGCAACTTCGGCCAGGGCGAGCTGCTCACCACCGGCAACGCGCTCGACCTCGCCGTCGAGGGCGACGGCTTCTTCCGCGTGCAGCGGCCGGACGGCTCGCTCGCGTACACGCGCGCCGGCAACTTCCGGGTGGACGCGGCCGGCCGGCTGGTCACCGCGCGCGGCGAGGTGGTGGACCCGGAGATCACCTTCCCGCCCGAGACCACGCGCGTGACGGTGGACGCCGACGGCACGGTGCGCGCGCAGGTCGCCGGGCGGGAGGCGCCGCAGGAGCTGGGCCGGCTCGAGCTCTGCACCTTCCCGAACCCGGGCGGCCTGGAGGCGGCCGGCGGGAACCTGCTCCTGCAGACCGCCGCCAGCGGCGAGGCGGTGGACGCCCGCCCCGGCGAGCAGGGCGCGGGCACGCTCGCCCAGGGCTTCCTCGAGGGCGCCAACGTGAAGGCGGTGGAGGAGATGATCGACATGATCGCCACCCAGCGCGCCTACGAGCTCAACTCGCGCGTGGTCCAGACCGCCGACCAGATGCTGCAGCGCCTGACCTCGCTGCGCTGAGCGCCGCCATGCCCGCCGCCCTCGCCCTCGCCGCCGCGCTCCTCGCCGCCCCGCCCCCGGCCCCATCGGCCGAGGCCGCGGTGGCCGCGGCGCTCGCGCCCGGCGACGCCCGCGCGCGCGTCGAGGCGCTCCGCGGCGGCGCCCCCGGCTGCGCGCCCGGCGCGTTCCGCGCGCTGCGGCCGGTGCTGGCGTCGGGCGAGGTCCCGCTGCAGGTGGACGGCCGCGACGCCGCCGGCCGGCCCTGCCGCGCGTTCGCCTGGGCCGCGGTGCGCGTCACCGGGCCGGCGCTTCGGACCACGCGCGCGGTCCGCGGCGGCGAGCCGCTCGCCGGCGCGGTCGAGCCGGACGAGGCCGAGCGCGTGGCCGGGCGCGCCGCGCTCGCCCGGCTCCCCCCCGCCGCGCGCGCCGCCCGCGCGCTCCCGGCCGGCGCGCTGCTCGCCGGCGGCGACGTCCGCGCCGGGCCCGCGCCCGGCGAGCCGGTGCAGGTGGTGGTCCGCGCCGGCGATCTGGAGATCACCCGCGAGGCCCGCGCGATCCCCTGCGTGCGCGGCCGCGCCTGCGCGCTCCTCCCCGGCGGCCGCCGCGTCGAGGGCCGGCTGCAGGACGGCCGCATCCTGGTGGAGGTCCCGTGAGCCCGCTCACCCGCATCGCCCTCGCCCTGGCGGCCTCCGCCGCGCTGGTCCTGGCGCTCACCGCCTGCGGCCCCGCCCACGTGGCCGGCTACGTGCCGAAGCGCCGCGACTACGCCGTGCCGGACGCCTCCGGGCAGGACACGCAGGCCGCCTCCGCCGGCTCGACCTGGCGCGAGGGGCGCGCCGCGTCGATGCTCTACACCGACGCCCGCGCGCTCCGCGAGAACGACCTCGTGGTCGTCCGCATCGAGGAGATCGCCGACGCGAAGCGCTCGGCCGACACCGACCTCACCCGGCGAAGCGAGCTGAACGCGTCCATCGAGGCGTTCCTCACCTCGCTGAGCACGCCCTACGCGCTGAAGGGCGGCGCGGACAGCGGGTTCAAGGGGCTCGGCTCCACCGCGCGCACCGAGCGGCTCACCGCCACGGTCCCGGCGGTGG
Organism: Anaeromyxobacter dehalogenans 2CP-C; assembly: GCF_000013385.1. Classification (GTDB taxonomy): domain Bacteria; phylum Myxococcota; class Myxococcia; order Myxococcales; family Anaeromyxobacteraceae; genus Anaeromyxobacter; species Anaeromyxobacter dehalogenans_B. The sequence goes on along the minus strand of NC_007760.1, from coordinate 1,557,886 downwards.
TCCGCAAGGTCCTGCCCAACGGCAACCTGTTCATCGAGGGGCACCGGGTGGTGCTGGTGAACGCGGAGGAGCAGCACTTCTACATCTCCGGCGTGGTCCGGCCGATCGACATCGACCAGGAGAACGGCGTGAAGTCCTCGATGGTCGCCGACGCGGAGATCGAGTTCACCGGCCGCGGCGTGCTCTCCGACAACCAGCGCCAGGGCTGGCTCTCCCGCCTCCTCGGCTGGTTCTGGCCCTTCTGAGCCCCGCCATGCCCGCCCGACCGACGCCCCCTGCCGTCCCCCTCGCCCTCGCGCTCGCGGCCGCGCTCGCCGCCCCGGCCCCCGCCGCCGCCGCGCGCGTCAAGGAGCTCGCCGACGTGGTGGGCGTGCGCGAGAACGCGCTCTACGGCTACGGCCTGGTGGTGGGCCTGGCCGGCACCGGCGACTCCGAGCGCGTGCTGTTCACGCAGCAGTCGGTGGCGGGCATGCTCGGGCGGCTCGGCATCCGCATCGACCCGAAGGACGTGCGGTCCCGCAACGTGGCCGCGGTGATGGTCACGGCGCGCCTGCCGCCGTTCGCCCGCCCGGGCACGCGCATCGACGTGGCGGTCGCGTCGATGGGCAACGCGCGCTCGCTCGCGGGCGGGCTGCTGCTCGTCACGCCGCTCTCCGGCGGGGACGGCAAGGTCTACGCGGTCGGCCAGGGTCCGGTGCAGGTGGCCGGCTACGACGCGGGCGCCGGCGGCGCCGAGCTGCGCAAGAACACGCCCACCTCCGGGCGCGTCGCCGGGGGCGCCACGGTGGAGCGCGCGGTGGACTTCGCGCTGGGCCAGGCGCCGCTGGTGCTGGCGCTCCGCCGGCCCGACCTCACCACGGCGAGCCGCGTCGCCGCGGCGGTGAACGCGAAGCTCGGCGCCGGCACCGCCCGCGCCGTCGATCCGGCGGCGGTGGAGCTCTCGCCGCCGCCCGCGCGCAAGGACGACGCGGTCGGCTTCCTGGCCGAGGTCGAGCTGCTCGAGGTCGAGGCCGACCAGCGCGCGCGGGTGGTGGTGTCGGAGCGGACCGGGACCGTGGTCGCCGGCGACGGCGTCCGGCTGCGCCCGGTGGCCGTGGCGCACGGCGGCCTGCAGGTCCGCGTGCAGCGCGATCCGGCGGTGTCGCAGCCGGCGCCGTTCGGCGCGGGGCGGACCGTGGAGGCGACCCGCGACCGCGCCGCCGCCGCCGAGGGCGCGGGCGGCGTGGTGGCCCTGCCCGCCGCCGCGTCGGTGAAGGACCTGGCCCGCGCGCTCGACCTCCTCGGCGCCACGCCGCGGGATCTCGTGGCCGTGCTGGAGGCGATCCGCGCCGCGGGCGCGCTGGACGCGGACCTCGAGGTGCTCGAGTGATCGCGCCCGCCGCCGGCGCGGCGCCCGCCGCGGATCCGCGCCTGCGGGACGCGGCCCGCGACCTCGAGGCCATGCTGCTCCGCGAGATCGTGCGGACGAGCGGCGCGTTCCGGGGCGGCGAGGGCGCCGGCGCCGGCGTCCGCGCCGACCTGTTCGCGGACGCGCTCTCCGACGCGGTGGCGCGCTCGGGTGGCATCGGCCTCGCCGGCGAGATCACCCGCTCGCTGGGCGGCGGCGACGGCCTCGCGCCGGCCCCCGTGCCCGGTCCATCCGCCCCGCCGGGCGTCGCGACCGTCGCCCCTGGCGCGCTCGCGGCCCCGCTGCAGGGCCGGCTCACCAGCGCGTTCGGCCCGCGCGCCGATCCGTTCACCGGCGTCGCGGCCCGCCACGACGGCGTGGACGTCGCCGCGCCGGAGGGCACGCCGGTGCGCGCCCCGGCGCCCGGGGTGGTGGTCCGCGCCGGACCGCGCGGCGGCTACGGGAACGCGGTGGAGGTCGATCACGGCGGCGGCCTGGTGACGCTGTACGGCCACGCCGCCGAGGTGCGCGTCCGCCCGGGCCAGGTGGTGGCCGCCGGGGAGGAGCTGGCGCGCGTCGGCAGCACCGGCCGCTCCACCGGGCCGCACCTCCACTTCGAGGTCCGGATGGCGGGCCGGCCGGTCGATCCGGCGCGGGCCCTCAAGATCTACGCGCGGCGTGCCGATGAAGGCGGCAGGAGCGGACCGTGAGCAGGAGGGCGCCATGAAGATCAACGATGCAGCAGAGATCCGTCGCGTCGAGGCCGGGCGCACCGCGGGGTCGCAGCGCACCCGGGAGCCGGGTGCTCCCGCGGCCGACCGGGTCTCGACCGAGGCCCTGGCGCGGCTCGAGGCCGCCGCCACCACCGCCCGGGCCGGCGCGGCGCAGGACCGGACCGTGCGCCTCGAGGCCATCGAGGCGGCGGTGAGGCAGGGCACCTTCCGCCCGGACCCGCAGCGCATCGCGCAGCGGATCCTCGACGACGCCGAGCTGACGGCGCACCTCCGGGCGCTGCTCGAGGGATGAGGCCCGCCATGGACGAGGTCCTCGCCGGCGCCGCCGCGCTGCGCGACGCGCTCCGGGCCGAGGTGGACCGCGCCGCCGCGGTGCCCGCCGCGCTCCGCGCGCTCGACGCCGGCCGCATCTTCGACGGCGCGACCGCGCGCGCCGGGTTCAACGCGCAGGTGGCGGCGCTGCAGGCGCGGCTCGCCGCGGCGCTGGCCCGGGTGGCCCCCGGCGACGGCGAGGCGACCCTGGCCGGGCTCCGGGCGCGGGCGCCCGGCCCCGCCGACGCGCTCGCCGCCTCGCTCGCCGAGGTGCGCGCGCTCGCCGCGCTCCTCGCCGAGCGCGATCGGCTCAACCTCGCGATGGCGACCCGGGCCCGCGCCTGCGTGCGGGGCTACCTCGCCGCGCTCCGGCCCCACCCCGCCGCCTACGACCGGCGCGGCGCGCCCGCCGCCGCGCGCCCGGCCTGAAGGAGCGCCCCCGTGGCCGACCTGCTGAGCATCCTCTCCTCCGGCGCCGCGAGCCTCGCGGCCCAGCGCGCCGCGGCGGCGACCGCCTCGCACAACCTGCAGAACGCGAACACCCCCGGCTACGCCCGCCAGCGCGCGGTGCTCGCGACGACGCTCCCCGCGGAGCAGGCCGGCGGCGCGTGGATCGGCCGCGGCGCCTCGCTCGCGCAGGTCACCCAGGCGCGCGACCGCTTCCTGGAGCAGCAGCTCCCGGCGGCCCTCGGCCAGTCGGCGCGCTCGGCCGCGGCGGCCTCGGTCCTCGAGGCGGTGCAGGTGCTCGACCCGGAGGCGGAGGGCGGACCCGGCGACGCGCTGGGCGGCCTCCACGCCGCGCTCACCCAGCTCTCCCAGGCGCCGTCGGATCCCGGGCTCCGGCAGGCGGCGGTCGCGGCGGCGCGCACGCTCGCGCTCTCGTTCAACCGCGCGCGCCAGGGGCTCGAGGACGCGCGCGCCGGCGCCGACGCGCGCATCGCGGGCGACCTCTCCGAGGCCAACGACCTGGCCGCGCAGGTGGCGGCCCTGAACCGCGACGTCCGCGCGGCGCGCGCGAGCGGCGCCGGCGAGCCGAACGATCTCCTCGACGCGCGGCAGCGCGCGGCCGACCGCCTCTCGGCGCTCACCGGCGCGGTCCCGGCGGCGACCAGCGAGGGCGACCTGTCCCTGCTGCTGCCCGGCGGCGCCGCGCTGGTCGCCGGGCTCGGGGCGTCCACCTTGCTCGCGCACCCCGGGCCCGACGGCCACCTGGGCGTGAGGCTGGCGACCGGCACCGTGAGCGCCGACGTCGCGCCGGGCGGCGAGCTGGGCGGGCTGCTCGACGCGTCGGGCGGCCCGCTGAAGGCGGCCGTCACCGGCCTCGACCAGCTCGCCTGGGCGGTGGGCAACCAGCTCGACGCGGCGCACCGCGCCGGCTTCGGCCTCGACGGCTCCACCGGGCTCGACCTGTTCGACGTGGGCACCACGCCCGCGGGCGCGGCCCGGCGCATCGCCGTGTCGGCCGCCGTGGCCGCCGACCCCGCGCGCCTGGCCACCGCCACCGCCGCCGGCCAGCCCGGCGACGGCGGCAACGTCCTCGCGCTGCTCGCCACCACCACCGCCCGGATCGCGACCGGCCAGGGCGCGGACCTGCTGGCCGGCCTGGACGCGACCGGCGCCCTCTCCCGGATCACCGGCGCGTTCGGCGCCGCGGCGCGGGGGCTGGCGGCGGCCGCGGCCCAGGACGCGGGCCTGGCCGACCACCTCTCCGCCCTGCGCGAGTCCGCGAGCGGCGTGTCGGTGGACGAGGAGCTGCTGGAGATGGAGCGGGCGCAGCGCGCCTACGAGGCGATCTCGAAGGTCATCCAGGCCACCTCCGAGATGTTCGACACCCTGCTGAAGCTGGAGTAGCCGCCATGCGCGTGACCGACCGGATGACCTTCGACCGCGCCGCCCGCGAGGGCGGCCAGGCGCGCGCGCGGCTCGACCGCGCGGTGGCGCAGGCGTCGAGCGGGGTGCGCGTGGTCCACCCGGGCGACGACCCGGCGGCCGCGGCCCGCATCGCCGCCGAGCGGGTGACCGTCGCGCGCATGGACGCGATCGCCACCGCCACCGGCCGCGCCTCCGACGAGCTCGCCGCGGTGGACGCGGCGCTCGGCGAGGTGGCGACCGGCCTCGCGCGCGCGCAGGAGCTCGCCACCCGGTACGCGAGCGCCCCGTACGACGCGGCGCAGCGGGCGTCGGGCGCCCGCGAGGTGCGCGGGATCCTCGCCTCCGCCGTCGCCAGCCTGGGCGTGAAGGTGGGCGGCCGCTACCTGCTGGGCGGGTTCCGCGACGGCGCGCCCCCGTTCGACGCGGGCGGCGCGTACCAGGGCGACGCCGGCGTGCGCGAGGTGGAGATCGCGCCGGGCGTGCGGCAGCCGGCGGCCGTCCGCGCCGACGTCGCCATCGCCGGCGCCGGCGGCGGGGTGGACGTGCTCGCCACGCTCGGCGCGCTCGCGGCGGCGCTCGAGGCCAACGACCCGGAGGCGGTCCGGGCCACCCTCTCCCCGCTCGCCCGCGGCACCGACCAGCTCGCCTCGGCCCGCGGCGCCGCCGGCGCCGCCATGGCGACGCTCGACGCCGCGACCCGGGCCGGCGCGGCGGCCCGCGACGCTGCGCGCGGCGCGATCGGGGAGCTGGCGGACGCCGATCCCATCGCCGCGGCGAGCGAGCTGGCGCTGGCCCAGCGCGCGCTGGACGCCGCGCTCACCGCCACGGCGAAGGGGTTCCAGCTCACCCTGCTCGACCGGCTGCGGTGAGGCGCGCGCCGCCCGGGCTTATCGCCGGCCGCGGGCGCGCCGATGCGGAGGGTGAGGGCGACCAGACCGATCGCCCCGCCACACCGACCAAGGAGAAGCACGGATGTCCCTCTCGATCCGGACGAACATCGCCTCGCTCAACGCGCAGCGAAACATGTCCAACACCCAGAACACGCTCGACTCGTCCATGTCGCGCCTGTCCTCGGGCTACCGCATCACCAAGGCCGGCGACGACGCCGCCGGCCTGGGCATCAGCACCAAGCTCGAGGCGCAGATCCGCAGCTACAACCAGGCCGTCCGCAACGCGAACGACGGCCTCTCGGTGATCCAGACGTCCGAGGCCGCGCTGAACGAGACCTCGAACATCCTCACCCGCCTCCGCGAGCTGGCCATGCAGGCGGCCTCGGACGGCATCGGCGACAAGGAGCGCGCCTACGTCCAGGCGGAGGCCGACCAGCTCACCGACGAGATCGACCGCATCGCGAACGTGACCAAGTACAACGGCACCGCCCTGCTGGCGGGCACGGCCACCTCGCTGAACTTCCAGGTGGGCGTGGAGAAGGACACGTCGAGCAACGACCAGATCTCCTTCTCGACGCTGGACGCGACCGCCAGCAGCCTGGGCCTGGACGCGTCCACGCTGGACTTCACCACCGGCACCACGGCGCGGGACGCGCTCTCGTCCATCGACGCGGCCATCGAGACCGTCTCGAAGAACCGCGCCGACCTGGGCGCGGTGGGCAACCGCTTCCAGAGCGCCATCAACAACATCCAGTCGTTCTCGGAGGCGCTCTCCGCCGCGAACAGCCGCATCCGCGACGTGGACGTGGCCGAGGAGACGTCGCGCCTCGCCCGCGCCAACATCCTGCAGCAGGCCGGCGTCTCCGTGCTCGCCCAGGCGAACCAGATGCCGCAGCTCGCGCTGAAGCTGCTCGGGTGATCTCGCGGTGAACTTCCCGCGCCGCCCCCCGGCCACGCGCCGGGGGGCGGCCGGAGGCCATCATGGACGCATCGTTCCGCGCGGGCGGGCTCGCCTCGGGGATGGACACCAACGCCATCATCGACCAGCTCGTCGCGCTGGAGTCACGGCCCCTCGACCAGCTCCGCCGGCGCCAGGCCGCGTTCCGCACGCAGATCTCGGCGCTGGGCGACATCGCCGCGAGCCTCTCCGGGCTCTCCGCCGCCGCCGCCGACCTCGGCGACCACGGCGTGCTCGCGACGCAGGCCCGCTCCACGAGCACCGCCTTCTCGGCCGCGCCGGGCGCCGACGCCATCGCCGGCAGCTACCGCCTCGCCGTGAAGGCGCTCGCGCAGCCGGCCAAGTGGCGCTCGGCCGCGTTCGCCGCCGGCGCCGGGGTGGCCGGCGGGACCCTGCGGCTCACCGTCCAGGGCACGGCGGTCGCGCCCATCGCCGTCCCGGACGGCGCCAGCCTCGCCGACGTCGCCTACGCGATCCGGCAGAGCGGCGCGGCGGTCTCCGCGGTGGTGCTCGACGACGGCACGTCCTCCTGGCTCTCGGTGACCGCGCGCGACACGGGCCACCCGCTCGACGGGGCGCCCGCGGACGCGCTCTCCATCTCCTTCACCCCGAGCGCGGGCGCGGTCGGCCAGGCCCCGGGCTTCGCGGAGCTCCAGCCCGCCCGCAACGCGCAGGTGGAGGTGGACGGCCTGACGTTCACCCGGACCGGCAACGTGATCGCCGACGCGCTGCCCGGCGTGACGCTCACGCTCGCGGCCGCCGGCGGGCCCGCGGAGGACCTGGTGCTCGGCACCGATCCCGCCGGCACGCAGGCCCGCCTGCAGAAGCTCGTGGACGGGTACAACGGCGTGATGCGGCTGCTGCAGCGCCACCTGGCGGTCGCGAAGGACTCCGACCGCGCCACGACCCTGGCCGGCGACTCCACCCTGCGCACCTTGCAGGCTCGCCTCCAGCGCGTGCTGGTGACCGAGGTCCCCGGGCTCTCCTCCGGCGTGCGCACGCTGGCCGACCTCGGCGTCAGGACCGGGCGCGACGGCAGCCTCTCCGTGGACGCCGCCACGCTCTCGTCGGCGCTGGCGCGCGACCCGGCCGCGGCGAACGCGCTCTTCTCGACGTCCGGGACGGGGCTGGCGGCCGTGGTGAAGGCGCTCGTGGCCGACCACACCCGCGCCGGCGACGGCGCGCTGGTGCTGCGCCAGGACGGCCTGGGCCGCACCGTGAAGGATCTCGACGGCCAGGCCGCCGCGCTGCAGCTCCGCATCGACGCCTTCCAGCAGAACCTGATCCGGCAGTTCACCGCGATGGAGAGCACCGTCAGCGGGCTCAAGTCGATCGGGAGCTTCCTCGCCGGCCAGACCACCCAGCAGCAGAAGGGGAGCTGAACGTGACCGCCTGCCTCGCCACGCCTCGCCCCCGGCCCGACGCCCCGGCCACTCCCGGCGTCCACCTCCGGCGCGCCATCGCGCTGATGCGCACCGGCGCCGCCGCCCTGGAGGCGCGGCGGTCCGCCGAGGCGGTCCGCGCCCTGGGCGCGGCGGTGGACCACCTGGTGTGGCTGCGGCTCGCCCTCGGGCCGGAGCGCGCGCCCGACGGCCAGGGGCCGCTCGCCGCGGCCTGCGTGCGCGCGGCGCGCCGGCTCACCGACGCGGCGCTGCTCGGCGACGCCGCGCTGGCGCGCGAGGCGGAGCGCGCCGTCGCGCCGCTGCTCCGGCAGGACGCGCGCGCCGGGACGGCGCGGTGAGCACCATGCTCGAGGACGCGCTCGCCGAGGCCGAGGCCGCGCTGGCGCGCGACGACGTGATCGCCGCCGCGCGGGCGGTGCGCCGCGCCGCGGCCGCCTGCGAGGCCCTCGCCGCCGCCCGGGCCCGCCTGGATCCGCGCGCGCTGGCGCGGGCCGCCGACGCCCAGCGGCGCGCGCTCCACCGCGCCGAGGCCGGCCGCGCCCGCCTGGCCGACGCGCTCGACCGCGCCTCGCGCTCGCGCCGCGCGACCGCCGCCTACCGGCGCGGGTGAGCGGCGCGCGGGCCGGCGCCGGGAGCCCTTAAGCCCGGCCCGGAGCGCGCCGAATCCCGGGGTGAAGCGCCCACCCGCCGGGCGCGCCCCGGAGACCGAACATGTCCCTGTCCATCCGCACCAACCTCGCCTCCCTGAACGCGCAGCGGAACCTGTCCAGCACCCAGACCTCGCTCGAGTCCTCCATGTCGCGCCTGTCCTCCGGCTACCGCATCACGCGGGCCGGCGACGACGCCGCCGGGCTCGCCATCAGCACCAAGCTGGAGGCGCAGATCCGCAGCTACAACCAGGCGGCGCGCAACGCGAACGACGGCCTCTCGGTGATCCAGACGACCGAGGCCGCGCTCAACGAGACCTCCAACGTCCTGAGCCGCCTCCGCGAGCTGGCCATGCAGGCGGCCTCCGACGGCATCGGCGCCACCGAGCGCGGGTACGTGCAGGCGGAGGCCGACCAGCTCCGCGCCGAGATCGACCGGATCGCCGCGGTCACGAAGTACGACGGCACGCCGCTGCTCGACGGCTCCGGCACGGCGCTCGGGTTCCAGGTGGGCGTCGAGAGCGACCCGTCCGGCGACGACCGCATCGGCTTCTCCACCCTCGACGCCACCGCGGCCGCGCTCGGGCTGGACGCCTCCACGCTCGACTTCACCACCGCCGCCGGCGCGCGCGACGCGCTCTCCACGCTGGACGCCGCCCTCGAGACGATCTCCCGGAGCCGCGCCGACCTGGGGGCGGTGGGCAACCGCTTCCAGAGCACCATCGCGAACATCCAGTCCTTCGCCGAGGCGCTCTCCGCCGCGAACAGCCGCATCCGCGACGCCGACGTCGCCGAGGAGACCTCGCGGCTCGCCCGCGCCAACATCCTGCAGCAGGCCGGCGTGGCGGTGCTCGCCCAGGCCAACCAGGCGCCGCAGCTCGCGCTCAAGCTGCTGGGCGGGTAGCCGCCCGCGACGCTCCGGACGGCGACCCCGGGCCGCAAGCCCGGGGCCGCCCCCGCCCCCTCCCCACCGTTCCCGAGGTGCGCCCATGAACCCCGCCGCCCGCCGCTACGCCCAGGCCGAGCGCCAGACCGCCTCCCCCGAGCGCCTCCTGGTGCTCCTGTTCCAGGCCGCGCTGCGCAACGTCCGCGCCGGCGCCGCCGCGCTCGAGGCCGGCCGGCCCGCCGAGGCGGCCCGCCCGCTGACGCTCGCCTCGGACATCGTGGTGGAGCTCCACGCCACGCTGGACCGCCCGCGGGCGCCGGAGCTGTGCGACCAGCTCGCCGCCGTCTACCGCTTCGTCTGCGACCGGCTCGGGGCCGCCGCGCTGGCCCGCGACGCGCGCGCGGCCCGCGAGGCGGAGCGCGCCCTCGCCCCGGTCGCCGAGGCGTTCGAGGCCGTCGCCGCGCGGCTCGCCGCCGGCGGGCGCTGATCAGGCGCCGGCCCGCGCCCGCGCCAGGAACAGCCGCGCGTCATCCAGCGCGCCCAGCGCCTGCGCGGCGCGGGCGGCGGCGGCCCAGGCGCGCGGCGGCCCGCCGCCGGCCAGCACCGGCTCGAGCGCCGCGAGCGCCTCGCCCGCCCGCCCCAGCGCGACCAGCGCCTCGGCCTCCCCGGCCGCCGCCTCGTCGCGCTCGAGCGGCGGGAGCGCGTCGGACGGCCGCCCGGGCGCGAGCGCCGCGCGGAACGCCGTGCGCGCCGCCTCCGCCCGCCCGGCCCGGAGCTCGACCGCGCCCAGCCGCGCCAGCGCGCGGGCGCGCCGCGCGAAGATCACCTGCTCGAACACCCCGCCCTCCAGGAGCGCCAGCGCGCGGTGCGCCTCGGCCGCGGCGCGCGCCAGCCGCTCGTCGCGGCCCGCGCCGGCGGCGCCGGCGGAGAGCTCCAGCGCGCAGGCCCGGAAGAAGGCCAGGTCCGGGTTGGCGCCGCCGGCGGCCTCGGCGCGATCGACCGCCTCGAGCGCGGCGGCGGCGTCGCCGCGGCGGACCGCGAGCGCGGCGCGCACCACCGCGAGCCGCCGGATGGAGCGATGGGCCGGCTGGCGCCCGAGCGCGGCCCAGCCGCGCTCCGCCACCTCCCCGGCCTCCTCGGCGCGCCCGAGCGCGAGCAGCTCCGCCGCGAGGTATCCGAGCGCGATGACGCTGTCCGGCTCCTCCGCGGCGCGCCGGCGCAGGAGCGCCAGGTTGCGCTCGCGCTTCCCGCGGCCCTCCCAGATCTCCTTGGCGTAGCCGAGGTGCACGAGGTCGAGCTCGAGCGCGGCGATCCGCCCGCCGCGCGCGGCGGCCCAGTCGAGCACGCTCTCGTGGATCCGGCCGGTCCAGCGCAGCCCGGGCGCGCGCCGCACCACGCGCGGCAGCAGGGCGGGCGGACCGGCGCGCCGGGCGCCGGACAGGACCTCGGCCGCCGGCGCGTCGGGGGCGTCGGCGTTGTGGCACCGGACCAGGCCCACGTCGAAGGCGGCGCGGCGCAGCGTGCGCCGAAGGGCGGGGCCGGCGCCGGGCGCGAGCCGCTCGTCCGCGTCGAGCGGAAGGACCCAGTCGCCGGTGGCGTGCGCCGCGGCGAGGTTGCGCGGGGCCGCGAAGTCGTCGTCCCAGGGGCGCTCCAGCACCTTCGCCCCGGCCGCGCGCGCCAGCTCGCGGGTCCGATCGGTGGAGCCGGTGTCCACCAGCACGATCTCGTCGACGACGCCCCGGACCGACTCGAGGCAGCCGGGGAGCATCCGCTCCTCGTCCTTCGCGATGACGCACAGCGACACACGGGCCATCCCCGGCGCTGGAGCAAGCCCGGTGCCGGCGCCCCGGCCCCCGTCGCCGCGCGGGGTTGCGCCCGCGTCAGGCCGCTGGCGCGCCCGGCGCGCCGGCGCGCTGACAGGGGCCGCCCGCGCCCAGCAGCGCCGCGGCCAGCTCGCCGAACCGGCGCAGGTCCACCGGCTTCGCCAGCACCACCGCGTGCGCGTCCTCGGCGTCGCTGGTCCCGCCGTCGGCGAGCAGGATCACCGGCAGCCGCGCGCAGCCGGCGTGGCCGCGGAGCGCCGCGATCAGCGGCGCCGCGGCGGCCCCCACCGCGTCGCAGTCGAGCACCGCCAGGCCGTGGGGCGTGGCCGCGAGCGCCCGGACCAGCGCCGCCGGGTCGGCCGGCGCGGCCACCTCCACGGCGCGCCCGCCGGCGCGGCCCAGCGCCTCCAGCGCCTCGGCCAGCCCTGCGCGGAGCAGCGGGTCCGGGGCGAACACGGCGGCGGTGAGCGGCCCGGCCGTGCCCGCCTCGCCGGGCGCGGGCGGCTCGGGGGCCGCGCCGGCCGTCCGCCGCTGGAAGAGCAGGTCGAGCTGCACGCGGTCCCGGTGCGAGTCCGGCCGCAGCTCCACCGCGGCGATCGCGCCGGTCGCGAGCGGCGTGGCCCAGCGCACCTCGCCGGCCAGGTGCAGCTCGACGCGCTCCTGCGCCAGGCCGATCCGGAGGCGCAGCCAGTCCCCCGGCGCGACCGGCGCGCGGGTCCGCACCAGCAGGCCGTGCCGGAGCTGCGGGACCGCGTCGCGGCGCGCCGCCGTGGCGGAGCCGTACGCGAGCGCGAGCTCCTCGCCCTCCATCGCTTCCGCGCCGCCGGTGTCGCGCATCCGCCCCCCGCCCGATGCCGGGCCCGGATCTCCTACCGCCGCGCGGACCCAGCGTCAGTCCCGTGACCGCGGGTGTAAGCGGCGGGCGCCTTCACGGTAGGTGCGCGTCTCGCCGACGACCCTCCCCCGCAGGGACCGGGTACCTCCCGGCCCGCCACGGGGCCGGCGTCAGGGCGCCGGCGCCGGCGGGGGGCCGGGCCGCACCGCGCCGAGCGCCCGCCGGAAGAACGCGGCGGTCCACTCCCAGCGCCGCTCCGCGGCGATCGGCTCCGGCACCGAGTGCGTGGCGCCGGCGATCGGGACCAGCTCGAACGGCCGCCCGGCGCGGAACAGCGCGTCGGCCAGCGCGAGCGAGTGCGACAGGAACACGTTGTCGTCGGCCGTGCCGTGCAGCAGGAGCAGCGGCCGCTCCAGCCGCGGCGCCCAGGCGAGCAGGCCGCTCCGGGCGTACGCCTCGGGGCGCTCGCCGGGGAGCCCCAGGTAGCGCTCCGTGTAGTACGTGTCGTACTGCTCCCACTCCGTCACCGGCGCGCCCGCCACCGCCGCCTGGAACCGGTCCGGCCGGCGCATCACCGCGAGCGCCGCGAGGTAGCCGCCGAAGGACCACCCCGTGATCCCGGCGCGCGCCACGTCGGCCTCCGGGACCTCGCGCCCGAGCGCCTCCAGGGCGGCCACCTGGTCCTCGAGCGGCACCGTGCCGAGGTCGCCCGCGATGGCGCGCTCCCAGGCGCGGCCGCGGCGCGGCGTGCCCCGCCCCTCGAACACGGCCACCAGGAAGCCCTGGTCGGCCAGCCACTGCTCGATCAGCATGGGCCGGTGCGCCACCTGCGGCACGTAGTACGCCGGCACCGGGCCGCCGTACACGTCCACCACCACCGGCAGCCGCGCGCCGGCGCCGAGCGCGCGCGGCCGCAGCACCGCCGCCCAGGTCCCGCCCGCGCCGCCGAGCTGCCGCAGCTCGGTGGTGGGCACGAACGCCGGCTCCTCCGCGACGCTCGGCAGCACCGCCAGGCGCGCGCCGTCGGCCCCGAACACGGCGGTGACCGGCAGGCGGCGCAGCGTGCTCCAGGTCACCGCGAGCGTCCCGCCGCCCGGCGCCAGCACCGCCTTGCGCGTCGCCGGGCCCGGCTCGCCGAGCGCGAGCCGCTCCGGCGGCGTGCCGGGTCGCACGCGATACAGCTCCTCGCGCGTGGGATCCGGCACGCCCAGGAACACCAGCGCGCCGCCCTCCGCCCCGGCGAACCCCGCGTACCCGAGCGCGCGCGGGACCGACAGCTCCAGCCGCGCGCCGTCCGGCGCGCGCAGCTCCACCTCGGGCGCGCCGCCTCGCTCCGTCACCCACCAGAAGCGGCCGTCGGGGAGGAACGCCGGCATGCCCGGCCACAGGTTCAGCCAGGCGTCGTCGCGCTCGGTGAGCAGCGCGCGGGTCGCGCCGGTGGCGGGATCCGCCGCGAGCACCTGCTCCTCCTGCTGGAGCCGGTCCTGGACGACCAGCGCGAGCGGGCCGCCCTTCGCCCAGCGCACGGCGGCGAGGTACGGGTAGCGCGAAGCGTCCCACCGGACTTCGACCGCCGGGACGGCCCGGCCGCCGGCGGCCGCGACGACCTTCAGGCGGACCTTCGCGTTGGGCGTGCCGGCCCGCGGGTAGGCGCGCGCCTCGCACGGCCGCGCCGGGCGCGCCGGGTCGCAGAGCGCCCGCCGCTCCACCGCGGACTCGTCCACCTCCGCGTACGCGATCCGCCGCCCGTCGGGCGACCACCAGTAGCCCTCGTCGCGGTCCATCTCCTCCTGCGCCACGAACTCGGCGAGGCCGTTCGTGACGTCCGGTCCGCGGGCGCGGGTCAGCCGCCGCTCGGGCCCGCCCGGCACCGCGCGCACGTACAGGTCGCCGCGCTTCACGTACGCGAGCGCGCGGCCGTCCGGCGAGAAGCGGGGATCGAGGGCGCCCTCCGTGCCGGGCAGCGGGGCGGCGCGGCCGGCGGCCCGGTCGAGCAGCCACAGGCGCCCGCCCAGCCCGTACACCACCCGCGCGCCGTCCCGCGAGAGCACGAAGTGCGTGATGCCGCGGGCGGTGATGCGCTGCCGCTCCAGGCGCGCCGCCTCCTCGGGCGAGAGCGCGCCGGCCCCGTCGGCCTCGACCAGCGTGCGCGTGACCCCGGTGGCGAGGTCGGTCTCGAGGAGCGCCTGCGCGCGCGACCGCGGCCCGGACCGCAGGAACAGCGCGGCGCGGCCGTCGGGCGAGAGCTGGACGGCGGTGGGCCGCCCGGCGCGGAAGCCGCGCGTCTCGGCGTGCTGGCGCAGGAACGGATCGGAGGGCGGCGGCGGCGCGGGCGCGGGTTCGGCGGCCACCGCCGCGGCCACCATCGCGGTCAAACCGAGCGGGCACAGGAGCGCGGGCATGGCCGCAGGTTGTATCACCCGCGCCGGCGCTTCGCCGCCGGGCCCCCGCGCGCCCGGCGCCGCGGCGCGGGACCGAGCCGCCAGCGCGCGCAGAGGAGGTCCGCGAGGCCGGACGCGTCGTCGGCCCCGAACGCCGGCAGCGGTCGCGGGGGCGGCGCGTCGGTCACCACCGCGAACACGCGCCGGTCGCGCGCGCACAGGAACTCCGGCGACACGCCGCGGCGGTGGACCTCGACGCGCGGGAGCGGCTCGCGCTTCCAGCCCTCGGCGAGCACCAGGTCCACCGGCGGCAGCATCCGGGCGAGCGCGCGCGCGCCGCCGGCGGGCGGGCCGAAGTACGCCATGCCCGAGGGGCCCTCGATCGCCGCGGCCACGGCGCCGGCGCGCCGGAGCACCTCGGTGTCCTTGCCGCGCCGGTCGAACGGGTGCTCGTGGCCGGTGTGCTTGAGGATGCCCACGCGCAGGCCGCGCCGCGCCAGCTCCGCCACCAGCCGCCGCAGGAGCCGGGTCTTCCCGACGCCGCTCGGCCCGCTCACCGCCACGATGGGCGGCGCGCGCCGCTCTACCCGGCGCAGTCCTCGAGCAGCCACGCCGCCACCTCCGCGCCCTCCGGCAGGTCGCCGGCGTCGGCCGGCACGAACAGCAGCGCGTCGGCGAGCGCCGGCCCGCGCACCTGCGCCGAGTCCCGGCCCAGCGGCCGCGCGCGCCCGCCCGGCTCCACCGCCGCCCACAGCAGCCGCGCCCGGCCCGGCCGCCCCTCCGCCGGCGCGGCCAGCCGCAGCGGCACCACGCGCCGCTCGGTGCGGGCCGCGCCGCACAGCGCCAGCAGCGCCGGCCGCGCGAACACCTCGAACGCCACCAGGCACGCCGACGGGCTCCCCGGCAGGCCCAGCACCGGCGCGCCGCCGGCGAGCGCGAACAGGAACGGCTTGCCGGGCTTCATCGGCACGCCGTGGACGCGCACGTCGGCCTGGAGGTGCGCGAGCGCCTCCGGCACCAGGTCGCGCGCGCCGATCGAGACCCCGCCGATGGTGACCACCGCGTCGGCGCTCGCGAGCGCCTCGCGGATCGCGGCCACCACCGCCTCGAGCCGGTCCGGCACCGCGCGCCGCTCGACCTCCGCGCCGACTGCCCGGATCAGCCCCGCCACCGCCTCGCCGTTCGAGTCCGGCGTGCGGCCCGTCACCACCTCGTCGCCGGTCGAGAGCACCGCCACGCGCGGCCGCCGCCGCACCGACACGGCCGGCCCGCCCACCGCGCGCAGCAGCGCCGCCTGCCGCGGGCCGACGCGCACGCCGGCCGCGAGCGCCAGCCCGCCGGCGGGCACGTCCTCGCCGGCCTGCCGCACGTGCTCGCCGCGCCGCGCCGCCTCGAGGAAGCGGACGCCGCCGCCCTCCTCGCGCGTCGCCTCCTCGCGCACCACCGCGTCGGCGCCCTGCGGCACCGTCGCGCCGGTGAAGATGCGCGCCGCCTCGCCCGGCGCGAGCGGCGCCGCGGGCAGGTCGCCCGCGTAGATCGTCTGGCGGACCGGGAGCACCGCCGGCCCGGTCACGTCCGCGGCGCGCACCGCGTAGCCGTCCATGGCGGCGCAGGTGTGCGGCGGGGCCGGGACGCTCGCCAGCGCGGGGGAGGCGAGCCAGCGGCCGAGCGCCTCCTCGGAGGGAACGTCCTCGGCGGCGACCGGGAGCAGCGCCGCGAGGATGCCGTCGCGGATGCGGAGGAGCCTGTCCATCGTGGACCGCATCATGCCACGTGCGGGCGCCGCGGCGGCCCGATCGCAAAAGGTGCGCCGGGCGAGTATTGATCCGGGCCAAAACGCAACGTCTGCGGCAGCAGGCGGGCAAAACCCCGCTCTCTCGCGGGCCTAGCTCGTGCAAACAGACGCCGATCAAGGCGCCGTTCGCCATCGGAGGATCCAGCCGTGCTCTCCAACACTCCCGTCTCGGACTGCGGCTCCTGCTCGCTCGGGATCGCGTCCCAGGGCCGCTGCCGGCTGACGCCGACCACCCGCGAATCGGGTGCGACGATCTGTGCACAGGGTGAGCGCCCGCGCACCGTCTACTTCGTCAAGGAGGGCTTCGTGGCGCTCTCCGCGGTGTCGCCGCGCGGCTCCGAGCTGCTGCTCTCGCTCCGCGGCCCGAGCTCGCTGCTCTGCACCGAGGCGATGCAGGCCGAGCCCTCGCCGTTCGAGGTGCGCGCGCTCTCCCGCGTGAAGATCTGCGGCATCGGCGGCGACGCGCTCTCGCAGTGGGTGGGCCCGGACAAGAGCGCCGCGCGCGTGGTGCTCGACCTGCTGCTCACCGAGTCGCGGCAGCAGCGCGACGAGGTCAACTGGCGCCAGGGCGACTGCCTCTCGCGCGTGGCCCGCTTCGCGCTCGCCCATGCGAGGTTCCTCGCCGACCGGCCCAACGCGGTGCGCAAGCAGGTGGTCGCGCGCCTCCTCGGGATGCGCCCGGAGACCCTCTCCCGCTGCCTCACCAAGCTCGAGAAGGACGGCGTGGTGGACGCGTCGCGCGGCGTGAGGGTCCTGGATCAGCGCCGCCTCGCCGCGCTCGCGATGGAAGACAACGCGGCCTGATCCCTGTTAGAAGAGGAGCGCGTCAGGCGACGAAAGGAACACCCCCATGTTCGGTCTCAGAATGCCGGAGCTGCTGCTCATCCTCGCGATCGTCGTGATCCTGTTCGGCGCGAGCCGGCTCCCGGCTCTCGGCGCGGGGCTCGGCCAGGGCATCCGCAGCTTCAAGAAGGCGTTCGGCGGCGAGGACGAGAAGCCCACCGCCTCCGGCAACGGCAGCACCCCGACGCAGTCGTCGTCGGACCAGGGCTCGAAGCAGGCTTGATCGAGAGGCGGCGTCCGCCGCCCTCGCCTCCCCGCCAGCCTCGTTCCACGGCCGCCGGTGCCCCTGGGCACCGGCGGTGCCGCATCGCGGGTGCGCCACCGCGCACACGGCGGCGGCGGCCGCCGCGCGCGGTCCGTGCGCCGTCCGCCGGCGTGGCGCAGGCCCCGCGCACGCCTCCCCCGCCGCGGCGCGCCGCGGGCTGCGCGCTCCTGCCCCGCGCCCGAGGCCGGCCCCGCCGTCCGGCCTCGGTTTCCCCGCCCCGGCCCTCCGGCCGGCCGGCGGCACCTCCCCGCCTTACCCGATGCCGCACCCATCGCGGCTGGCCTCTCCGTTGCTCTCCTTTCTTCCAGGGACGCGTCTCGCGCATCCCGGGCAGACTTGCTGGAGCCACCCGCACAGGCGGGGGAGCCCAGGCGCCCGCGCGGCACCCGCGATTCGCCCGGCGAGCGTTCCGGGCGAGCCTGGAGATCGCGGCGGCCGATCGGACGCTGGAACGGGCGAGGCTCGCTGACCGGCCCGGCGCGCCAGCGCGTCCCGCCTCCTCTCGCTGCCCGCGCCGGCATCCCCCTTGAAGGGGGAAGGCATGCCTGAACCGGAGGGGAGCGGCCATGAAGCGGATCCTGGTGGCGGTGGACGGCTCGGACACCTCGCTGAAGGCGGCGCGGATGGCGGCGGACGTGGCGCTGCGCTTCGGGGCGAAGCTGACCCTGGTGCACGTCGTCCCGAAGCTGCTCCTCCCCCCCGACGTCTACGGCCTCACCATCGCCGAGGTCGAGAAGGAGCACCGCGCCTACGCGGACGCGCTCCTGGAGAAGGCCGTGAAGGCGCTCGAGGAGCCGGGGCTGGACGTGTCCACCACCGTGCTCTACGGCTCCCCGGCCGAGGCCATCGCCGAGGAGGCCGCGGCGGTGGACGTGGGCATGGTGGTGGTCGGCAGCCGCGGCTACGGCGCGGTGGCCCGGATGTTCCTGGGCAGCGTCTCCGACCGCCTGGTGCACATCAGCTCGAAGCCGGTGCTGGTCGTCCGCTGAGGCGGGATGCCGCGCGCCCGGTCCCGGGTTACACTCGCCGCGCGCGGGGCGCGCGCGGAGGCCTCATGATCTCGGTGGCGGACTTCATGACCAGGGACCTCGTCACCGTGCGCGAGAGCGACGACCTCGCGCTGGCCGAGTCGCTGCTCAAGCTGGGCGGGATCCGGCACCTGCCGGTCGTCCGCGAGCGCAAGCTGGTGGGCCTGCTCACGCAGCGCGACCTGCTCCGCTCCGGCCAGGCCGGCGCGCCGGCGGCCCGCGATCGCGCGGTGTCCGAGGTGATGACGCGCGAGCCCGTGGCGGTGCGCCCCGGCACCGGGCTGGCCCACGCCGCGCGGCTCATGCTGGAGCGGAAGTTCGGGTGCCTCCCGGTGTGCGAGGACGACGGGCTGCTGGTCGGGATCGTCACCGAGGCCGACTTCGTGCGCTTCGCCGCCGACGTGGTCCGCGATCTCGACCTGGTCTCGGAGGCCGTCAAGGCGCGCGACCGGGCCGGCCAGGCCTAGGGCCCCATCCCGGCCGGCGCCCGCCGGCCCGCCCGGGGCAACGCGCGTTGACCGGCCGCCCGGGCCCCCCTTACATAGGGGTCGAATGCCCGAGACCGTGCTCGAGGAGCTGAAGCGCTACGTCCACTTCGACGCCGCGGACGAGCGGGCGCTCCGCGCCCTGCACGGTGCGGCCGCGCCGCAGCTCGACCGGATCGCCCAGGTCTTCTACGACCGGATCCTCGGGCACGAGGGCGCGCGCACCGCGCTGGTGGGCGGCGAGAGCCGGGTGGGCCACCTCAAGGTGACGCTGATCGCCTGGATGGACACGCTGCTCACCGGCCCGTGGGACGAGGCGTACTGGGAGCACCGCACCCGCATCGGCCGCGTCCACGTCCGCATCGGCCTGCCGCAGCACTACATGTTCGGCGCGATGAACGTGATCCGCACCGAGCTGATGCGCGTCTCCTGGGAGCGCTTCAACGCCGACCCGCCGGAGCTGGAGCGGGTGCGCAACGCGCTCGCGAAGATCCTCGACCTCGAGCTCGCCATCATGCTGCACACCTACCGCGACGACCTGCTCGCGCAGCAGGCGCGGGTGGAGCGGCTCTCGACGTTCGGCCAGCTCGTCGGATCCATCGGCCACGACCTGCGCAACCCGCTCGGCGTGATCGAGACCTCGCTCTACATCCTGCGCGGGCGGGTGGGCGACGACGAGCGCGCCCGCAAGCACGTGGACCGCATCGGCGAGCAGCTCGGCGTCGCGAACGGGATCATCACGAACCTGCTCGACATGATCCGCAACCGGCCGCTGGCGCGCGAGCCGGTGGACGTCGGCCAGGTGGTCGCCGCCGCCGCGGCCGCGGTGAAGCACGCGCCGGGCGTGTCGGTCGCGGTGGAGGGCTTCGAGGGGCTGCCGCCGGTGGACGGCGACCCGGGCCAGCTCCGCCAGGTGTTCGTGAACCTGCTCGAGAACGCGGCGTTCGCGGCGGCGCCGCAGGGCGCGGTGACGGTCCGCGCGCGCCGCGACGACGGCGCGCTCGAGGTGGCGGTCGAGGACACCGGCCCCGGCGTGGACCCGGCCACGCGCCGCCGCCTGTTCGAGCCGCTCATCACCACCAAGGACAAGGGCATCGGCCTGGGCCTGGCGCTCGTGAAGCGCATCGCCGAGCGCCACGGCGGCTCGGTCGAGTACTCGGACCGGCCCGGGGGCGGCGCGCGGTTCACCGTCCGCCTCCCCGCCTGAGCGGAGGATCCCGCATGCGCCGCTACCTCATCGTGGACGACAACCGCGACTTCGCGGAGAACCTGGCCGAGATCCTCCGCGACGCCGGCCACGAGGTCGCGCTCGCCGGCGACGGCGCCGAGGCGCTGGCGCTCGCGCGCGGGACCCGCTTCGACGCCATCCTCACCGACATGCGCATGCCGCTCATGGGCGGCGCCGAGCTCGTCCACGAGCTGCGCCGCGTGGACCCCGGCGCGCCGGCCATGGTCATCACCGCCTACGTGGGCGACAACGACCTCGAGGCCGCGCGGCGCGAGGGGCTGGTGGCGGTGCTGCAGAAGCCGGTGAACGCCGCCTACCTGGTGGAGCTGCTCGAGGTGGCCCGGCGCGACGGCCTGGCGGTGGTGGTGGAGGACGACCCCCGGCTCGCCGACAACCTCTGCGAGGCGCTGCGCTCGCGCGGCTTCGCGGCGGTGACCGCCGCCTCGGTGCTGGAGACGGAGCGGCTCGGGCCGGTCCGGCCGTTCTGCGCGCTGGTGGACCTGCGCGTGCCCGGCGGCCCCGACGGCGCGGCCATGCAGCGGCTCGCGGCCAAGTACCCCGGCCTCCCCATGATCGTCGTCACCGCCCACCACGACGCCTGGCCGGCGCTCCCGCACCAGGGCTTCTTCCACAAGCCGTTCGACACCGCCGCGCTGCTCGCCGCGGTGGAGCGGCTCCACGGCGCGCGCGCCACCGCCCCGGTGCCCGGCCCGTGAAGCACGCGAGCGGGCCGCGGCGGCCGCGGGTGCTGGTGGTGGACGACAACGCCAGCCTGGTGGACAACCTCTCGGAGATCCTGGAGGGCGCCGGGTACGCGGTGGCCGGCGCCGGGAGCTGCGCCGCCGCGCTCGCGCTCGCCGAGCAGGGCTTCGACGTGGCGCTGGTGGACCTGAAGCTCCCGGACGGCGACGGCACCGCGCTCGCGCCGCGGCTGAAGGAGCTGGCGCCGAACGGCGAGGTGGTGCTGCTCACCGGGTTCGCCACGCTGGAGTCGGCGGTGGCGGCCGTGCGCGCCGGCGCCTGCGCCTACCTGGTGAAGCCGTGCGCCACGCAGGAGCTGCTGCTGACGGTGGAGCAGGCCATGCGCCAGGTGCGCCTGCACCAGGAGAAGCGCGACCTCGCCAGCCGCGCGCAGATGGCCGAGAAGCTGGCCGCGGTCGGCACCATGACGGCCGGGCTCTCGCACGAGATCCGCAACCCGCTCAACGCCGCCGCGCTCCAGCTCTCGGTGCTGGAGCGGCGCATCCAGAAGCTCGAGGCGGAGCGGCAGGGGCCGCTGCTCGAGCCGCTCACGCTGGTGAAGGACGAGATCCGCCGGCTCGACCACATCCTGGAGGACTTCCTCCAGTTCGCCCGCCCCCGCGAGTTCGTCCGCAAGGCCATCGAGGTCGCGCCGGTGATCACGAAGGTGGTGGACCTGCTCGGCGGCGAGGCCGAGCGCCGCGGCGTCCGCCTGGAGCGCGAGCTCGAGCCGGTGCCGCCGGTCGCCGGCGACGAGGAGCGCCTCCGGCAGGTGCTGGTGAACCTGTGCCTGAACGCGCTCGAGGCGGTGGACGCGCGCGGGCTGGTCCGGGTCTCCTGCCGGCCCGCGCCCGCCGACGTGGACCACCCGGACGCGGCGCCCATGGTGGACATCCTCGTCGACGACGACGGCCCGGGCGTCTCGCCCGACCAGCGCGACCGCATCTTCGAGCCGTTCTTCACCACCAAGGCGCGCGGCTCCGGCCTGGGGCTCTCCATCGTGCACGCGATCGTCACGCAGCACGGGGGCACCATCCGGATCGAGGACAGCCCGGAGGGCGGCGCGCGCTTCACGCTGCGGCTCCCGCGCGCGCAGTGAGCGCGCGGCCGCGCGCTACTCCATCCCGCCGGCCTTCTCGGGCTCGTGCTCGGCGTCGTGGTGGTGGTCGTGCCCGGCCGCGCCCTCGCGCCCGCCGGCCGCGTACTCCTTCAGCCGGTACTGGATCTTGCGGACGCTGATCCCGAGGATCTCGGCCGCGCGCGAGGTGGAGCCGCCCACCATCTCGAGCGTGCGGAGGATCGCCTCGCGCTCGATCTCGTAGAGCGTGGCGCCGGGGATGAGCGCGCCCGGCGCGCGCTCGCGCGGGCGCGGGCCGCGCAGCGTGGGCGGCAGGTCGTCGGCGGTGAGCTCGGAGCCCTTGCAGAGCACGACCGCGCGCTCCACCACGTTCTCCAGCTCGCGGACGTTGCCGGGCCAGTCGTGGCTCAGCACCGCGTTGAGCGTGCCGGGCGCGAGGCCGCGGATGTCCTTGCCGTACGCCTTCGAGTACTTGTCGATGAAGTGGCTCACCAGCGCGGGGATGTCCCCCTTGCGCTGGCGCAGCGGCGGCAGCGTCACCGCCACCACGTTCAGCCGGTAGTAGAGGTCCTCGCGGAACCGCCCGTTCTTCACCTCGGCGGCGAGGTCGCGGTTGGTGGCGGCGACCAGGCGCACGTCCACCTTCAGCGTCTGCGTCCCGCCGACGCGCTCGAACTCCCGCTGCTGGAGCACGCGGAGCAGCTTGATCTGGAGCGCCGGCGAGATGTCGCCGATCTCGTCGAGGAACAGCGTGCCGCCGTCGGCCAGCTCGAAGCGCCCCTCCTTGCGGCCGATGGCCCCGGTGAACGCGCCCTTCTCGTGGCCGAACAGCTCGGACTCGAGCAGCGTCTCGGAGAGCGCCGCGCAGTTCACCTTGATGAAGGCCTTGTCGGCCCGCGGCGACTCCTCGTGCAGCGCCTGCGCGAACAGCTCCTTGCCGGTGCCCGACTCGCCCAGGATCAGCACGGTCGCCCGGGTGGGCGCGGCGCGCTTCACCACCTCGTAGACCGCGTGCAGCTCGGGCGCGTCGCCGACGATGTTGTGGAACCGGTACCGCTCGCGCACGCGCTCGCGCAGGTTCGCGGTGTCGCGCTGGAGGCGCAGCTTCTCGAGCGCCTTCTCCAGCACCACCAGCACCGCGTTCACGTCGAGCGGCTTGACGAGGTAGTTCTCGGCGCCGGCGCGCATCGCCTCGACGGCGGCCTCGACGCTCGCGAACGCGGTCATCATCACGAACACGGCGTCGGAGCCCTGCTCGCGCGCGCGGCGCAGCAGGTTGATGCCGTCCATCCGGGGCATCCGCACGTCGGCGAGCACCGCCGCCGGCGCGAACCCGGGGAGCAGCGCCAGGGCCTCCTCGCCGTCCGCGGCCTCGGCGATCTCGTACCCCTCCTCGCTCAGGATGGTCCGAAGCGCGACGCGAGCGTTCTGCTCGTCGTCCACCACCAGGATCCGTTCCTTGCCCGGCCGGGCGCCCACACTCGGCATGCTCATGCTGCTCCTGACCTGCGCAAACCCTGCGTCGGTCCGCAGGTTATGCACCATTCTCGCCTCGAGGTCCAGAGACTACCCGAGGCCAAGTGCTGACGCCGACACCTGAAAAACCCCGTTACTCCCCCGTGCTTCCGCCGCTTCAGCCCACCCGGGCCGACCCCGCCGAGGATGGAATGCGACCCACCCGGTCGTACGGGCGCCAGCGAAAGCGCGCCCCGAGCGACTCCGCGACCGCCCTGCAGGCCGTCTCGGAGATGCCCGGCATCCCCACCGCGCTCGCGGCGACGTCCGGGACGACGCCGACCGCGGCGCGGATGAACCCCTTCACCGCCTCGTACGCCGCCTCCCCGTAGCGGCTCGGGCAGATGCGCGCGTAGGTCGCCGCGTCCGGCGCGTTCAGCGACACCGAGAGCGCGCCGACGCCGGCCGCCGCGAGCTCGGGCGCGACGTCGCGCCCCTCGCGCAGGTTCGCGAGGCCGTCGGTGTCCACCCGGATCCGGCGCGCGCCCGCCGCGCGGAGGCGCCGCGCGATCTCGAGCACCACCTCCAGCCGGCGCGTCGGCTCGCCGAACCCGGTGAAGCAGACCTCGGAGCGGCCCTCCAGGCCCGCCTCCCCGATCGCGCGCCAGACCTCGTCGGCGTCCGGGTTGCGGGCGAGCCGCAGGTCGAATCCACCCACCGTGAAGTCGTCGTCGCGGATCTTCGGGCAGAACGTGCAGGCGAGCGTGCAGGCGCTGGTGACGTTCAGGTAGAGCGCGTCGCCCAGCGGATAGGCGAGCACCGGCGCGTTCCTGTGGGAGGTCTCCGTGGTCACGAGCGCCCGGGTGATAGCAGGACCCAGGCGGGAGCGCCACCCGGATGCGTCCTGCCGCATCACCGTTTCAACCGGTGGCGGCGACGGGCATTTCCGCGCACTGCGGCGCTACTCGGCGGCGTGGTGGTGGCCGCTGCAGGCGATGCAGTAGCGCGCCTCCGGGATGGCCCGGAGCCGCTGCAGGCCCATGGGGCCGCCGCACGCGAGGCAGGTGCCGTAGCGGCCCTGCTGGATGCGCTCGAGCGCCGCGTCGATCTCGGCGAGCTCCCGGCGCACGCCCTCGGCCACCGGCGCCGGCATGGACTCGTAGTCTGCCCAGCGCGCGGCGGGATCGGACGGGCGGGGCGGCGCGCCGCCCTGGCTGAGCGAGCGGCGACGCCGCAGCAGCACCTCGCGGGCGTCCGCTTCGAACCGGCTCATGCCGGCGACGCTCTTCACGAGCCGTGCCCGGGCCCAGCGCGCCGGATTTCCGAGCGGTTTCCGGGAATTCGGCCGCGAGAGTTGCGTGGCCGCCGCGCCTTGGCGCACGGCTTGCGCAAGCGCGCGTTCAGCGCCCGGGCCGGCCTGCCACGCCGGCGGGAGGCTCGCGGGGTGGATTGCGCGCCGGCCTCGCGCCGCGCCGGCGCACCAGCGCCGCCAGCGCGCGCAGCGCGTCCACCGTGGTGAACAGCCCGATGACCACGCCGCGATCCACCACCATCGCGGACCCGAGCCGGTGCTCCGCCATGTGCTCGGCCACCTCGTCCAGCGACGCGTCCGGGGGCACGGCGAACGGCTCCGGGGTCATGGCCTCGCGCACGCGCTCCTGCTCCGGATCCACGCCGCGCAACGTCTCGAGCAGGTACAGATCGCGCTGCGAGACCACCCCGACCAGCGCGCCCGCGTCCACCACCGGCAGGTGGCGGATGCCGCGCTCGCGCATGAGCCGGTGCGCGTCGGCGAGCGTGCGCTCCGGCGCGATCACCACCGGGCCGATGGTCATGAACGCCTGGACGGTTGGCTTGCGCATGCGCCTCCCCCGCCCGTTCCGTAGCAAGGGGGAGGCCACGCGGGCGTGCGCTCCGGCGCGCGCCCGTCACGGTCAGTGATGGTGCGCCAGGTGGGGCCCGACCGGCTCCAGCCCGTGCGCGCGCGGGTGGCACCGGCGGTGCGGCAGCCGGCCCTGGACGCCTGCCGCGGCGAGCTCCTCCTCGCCGAGGGTGCCGAGCACGAGGCCGCCCACCACCACCGGCAGGCAGCCCACCCCGCAGTCACAGAGCGTGATGGCCGCGTCCTCCAGCGTCGCGTCCGGGCGGATGGTGATGACCGGCACGCTCATGCGCTCCGAGACCTGCTCTTCCGGCCCGGCCGCGCGCAGGTCGCACGCGCAGAGGATGCCGATCAGGTCGTCGTGGTCCATCACCAGCAGGTGCGCGGCCCCGGTGGTCTCCACCACGCCGAGCGCCCGCGCCGCCGTCGCGTCCGCCTCCACCGTCGCCGGTGCCCGGTTCATCGCCTCGCAGACGAGCGTCATGGGACGACCTCCTCCTCGGGGCCGGCCCCTGCCGCGGCCCCGCGGAGCCGCCGCCGGCGCCCGTCCCCTGGTCCCCCCCCGCTCACGGGCGGACGCGTCCGCCCGTCGCTACAGCGGCACCGACTCCCGCGGCGCCCGCGAGGCGACGCGCAGGGTCAGCACCGGGCAGGTGGAGCGGCGCAGCACCGCCTCCGCCACGCTGCCGATGAGGAGGCGCGACAGGCCGGTTCGCCCGTGCGTCCCCATGACGATCAGATCGGCGCCCTCCCGGGCGATCCCCAGGATCGCGTCGGACGGCTCGCCCGCCTCGACGCGCACCGACACCGAGCGCGGGCGCGCCGCCGCCTTCGCGAGGAAGTGATCCACCTCGCGCTGCACCTCGTTGCGCGTCTGCTCCCAGCCCGGCTGGCCGCTGCCCACCGGCAGCAGCGCGAGCGTGTCGGGGCCGACGTAGCCGGGCGGCTCCCAGACGTGCAGCACGTCGAGGTCGGCGCCGTGCTTGCCCGCCACGAAGATGGCGTACTCCAGGGCCGCCCGCGACGACGGCGAGAAGTCGATGGGAACCAGCACTCGGGTGACGGCGGGCAAGCACACCTCCTCGACGGGCGCCGCCGCCATTCTAGCAGCAGAACGCGCCGCGAAGTCCCCCTCCCGCGGCCCGCGCGAAGATCCTCGGCCGCGGCGCCCGGGGGCGCAGGGCCGGCGCCCGCGCGCTCACCGGCGGCGCAGCGCGCGGGAGGCCACGAGGTACCCCGCCGCGAGCGCCGCCAGGGCGGGAACCGCCCACCCGGCCCGCCGGAGGCGGTGCTCGAGCACGTCCACCCGGTCCGCCGCCAGCAGCAGGGCCCAGCGCCCGGCGCGGTGCTCGGGGATGCGGTAGGCGGCGCGCCGCAGCGCGCCGGAGGCACCCCGCGCCGGCTGCGCCGTCCCGAACACCGGCGTCCGGACGCGCAGCCCGGTCCGGCCCAGCGCGTCCGCCCCGGGCTGGCGCGCCGGCTCGTCGCGGTCCACGTCGGGCAGCCCCCGCTCCCGCCGCTCCCGCGGCACGCCGGGGCGCGCCGGCACGGCGCCGTCCACGCCCGCGCCCGGCGGCCGCCCGTTCCCCGCGTGCATCGTGCCCGGCCCGATCCCCTGCATCCGTCCCCCCTCGTCCCGCGCGGTCACGCGGCCGCGCCCGGGACCAGCACGCACTTCACGCAGCCGTCGGCCCGGTCCCCGAACACCGCGTACGCGTGCGCGGCCCGCTCCAGCGGGAACCGGTGGGTGATGAGCCCCTTCCCGTCGAGGCGCCCCGCCCGCACGTGCTCCAGCAGGTGCGGCATGTAGCGCTTCACGTTCGCCTGCGCGGTCCGCAGCGTGAGCCCCTTGTTCATGGCCGCGCCGATCGGCACCAGGTTCGCCGGCGGCCCGTACACGCCCACGATCGACACGGTCCCGCCCTTGCGGACCGCGTGGATGGCCCAGGAGAGCGCCACGGCCGACCCGGCCTGCAGCTTCAGCCCGCGCCCGAGGAGCGTCTGCCACGCCGAGCCGGACGCCTCCAGCCCGACCGCGTCCACGCACACGTCCGGCCCGCGCCCGCCGGTCAGCTCCTTCAGCACCGGGACGGGATCCCAGCCCGCCGCCTCGAGGTCGAGCGTCTCGGCGCCGGCCCAGCGCTCCGCGAAGCGCAGCCGCGCCGGCACCCGGTCCACCGCGATGACCCGCGCGGCCCCGAGCAGCCAGGCCGAGCGCGCCGCCACCAGGCCCACCGGGCCGCAGCCGAACACCGCCACCACGTCGCCCTCGCGGACGCCGCCCATCTCCGCGGCCTGGTAGCCGGTCGGCAGCACGTCGGAGAGCAGGAGCACGTCCTCGTCGTCCAGGTCCTCCGGGATCTTCATGGGCCCGACGTCGGCGAACGGGACGCGCACGTACTCCGCCTGCCCGCCGTCGTAGCCGCCGGTGGTGTGCGAGTAGCCGTACACGCCGGAGGCCAGGTCGGACATGGGGTTGGAGGACTCGCAGTCGCCGTAGAGGCCGCGCGTGCAGTAGAAGCACCGCCCGCACGAGATGTTGAACGGGACCACCACGCGGTCGCCGCGCCGCAGCGTCCGCACCGCCGGGCCGGTCTCCTCGACCACGCCGGTGAACTCGTGGCCGAACGTGCTCCCCACGCGCGTGTCCGGGACGAAGCCGTGGAGCAGGTGCAGGTCCGACCCGCAGATCGCCGCGCGCGTCACCCGGAGCACCACGTCCTCCCCGTGCTCGATCCGCGGCGCGGGCTTGTCCCTCACCCTGACCCGGTACGGCCCCTCGTAGACGAGCGCGCGCATCCCACCCCCCGGCGTCAAGGTTCTGACGGCCCGGGCGCGCCGCAAACGCCGGGCGCCACCCGGGCCGGCCGCGGCGGGAGCGCCCGCCGCCTGCTATGGTCGGCCGCATGTGCGGACGCTTCACGCTGACCGTGGCGGACCTCGCCGCGCTGGCGCGGGAGTGGGCGGCGGAGGTGGACGCGGCGCTCGCGGCGCGCTGGCGCCCGCGCTTCAACGTGGCGCCGGGCGATCCGCACCCGGTGCTGCGCGGGCGCGGCGGCGCGCGCCGGCTCGAGGCGGCGGCGTTCGGGCTGGCGGGCCCGGGGGGCAAGCTCCTGCTCAACGCGCGGGTGGAGAGCGCCGCCGGACGGCCCGCGTTCCGCGAGGCGTGGGCGGCGCGGCGGGCGGCGGTGCCGGCCGACGGCTTCTACGAGTGGGAGGGCCCGGCCGCGGACCGGCGGCCGAGCTGGCTCCACCCGCGCGCCGGGGGCACGCTGCTCCTGGCGGCGCTGTGGGGGGAGGCGCCCGGAGGCGGGCCCGCGTTCGCGATCCTCACCACCGCCGCGAACGCCGAGGTGGGCCGCCTCCACGATCGCATGCCGCTGCTCGTGCCGCCGGCGCTGCTCGACGCCTGGCTCGCCGGCCCGCCGCCCGCCCTGCCCTCGCCCGGCGACGGCGTGCTCGCGGTCCGCCCCGTGTCACCGCGCGTCAACTCGCCCGCGAACGACGACGCGGCCTGCCTCGCCGCGCCGCCCGAGCCGCGCCAGCGTGCGCTGTTCTGAGGCCCGACGGCTCAGCGGATCAGGTCCCCGCTCAGCGCCAGGCGCGCGCCCGCCGCGGCGAGCTCGCGGTCCACCGCTTCCCGCCGCTCCGGGAACACCGCCCGCGTGAGGTCGTCGAGCACCACCACCTCGAACCCCTCGGCGGCCGCGTCCACCGCGGACACGCGCACGCAGAAGTCGCGCGCCAGCCCGCCCAGGAACACCCGGCGCACGCCGCGGGCCGAGAGCCAGGCGCCCAGCCCGGTGGTCGGGCGCCGGCCGTCCGGCCCGACGTTCTCGCGGAAGGCGCTGTAGGAGTCCACCTCGCGCCGCGTGCCCTTGCGCAGCACCAGCGTGACCGCGGCGTCCGGGAGCGCCGGGTGCAGCGCGGCGCCCCGCGTGCCGCGGACGCAGTGGTCCGGCCAGAGCTCCTGCGGGCCGTGCGCCAGCGGGATCGACGCGTAGGGCGCCTGGCCCGGGTGCGTGGAGGCGAAGGACACGTGGCCGGGCGGGTGCCAGTCCTGCGTCGCCACCACGGTCGAGAACGCGGGCGCCAGGCGCGCCAGCGGCTCCACGACCCGGTCGCCGTCGGCGACGCCGAGCGCGCCGCCGGGCAGGAAGTCGTGCTGGAGGTCCACCACCAGGAGCGCATCCGACGCGCGATCGATCCGCATGCGCACCCCATAACACCGGCGCGGCGGAACGTCCGCGGAGGTGGCCCGCGGCGCGTCCCCCGGCGGGGCCGCGGCGGCGCCGTCGCTCACGGCGGAGCAGGCCCGCGCCGAGGCCTCGGATCGCCCGATTCCGCGCCCAATCCGTGTTGTGTCCGCGCGCGGCCTGAGCTAGCTTGCGCGCACCATGGACAAGATCTGGGCCAAGGACGTCAAGGAGGGAGAGCGCGCCAGGAGCGTGTTCCTCGTCGCCCGCAAGGCGATCCCCACCGCGAAGAGCGGGAAGACGTACCTCTCCGTCACCTTCCAGGACAAGACCGGCGAGCTCGAGGCGCGCGCCTTCGAGAAGGTCGAGGAGCTGGCGGCGGCCTTCGAGGAGAAGGATCTCGTCGAGGTGGAGGGCGCCATCGGCGCGTTCCAGGGCAAGCCGCAGCTGCGCATCGAGTCGCTCGCGAAGGTCGATGCGGCCACGCTGGACGCGGCCGAGTTCGTGTGGGCGCCGCCGCCCGAGCCGAAGAAGCCGGAGAAGCCCGGGCCGGGCGAGGCCGAGTCGGCGCACTGGAACGAGCTGCTCGCGCTGGTGGACTGCGTCGTGGACCCGCACGTGAAGGACCTCATCAAGGCGTTCGTCGAGGACGACGACGTGGCCGCCAGGCTGCGCCGCGCGCCCGCCGCGAAGACGGTCCACCACGCCTACCCGGGCGGCCTGCTCGAGCACACCGTCTCCTGCCTCAAGCTGGCGCACCGCCTCGCCGACCACTTCCCGCAGGTCGATCGCGACCTGCTGGTGGCGGGCGCGTTCTTCCACGACCTGGGCAAGATCCGCGAGCTGAGCGGCGAGCGGAGCACCGAGTACACCGACGAGGGCCGGCTGATCGGGCACCTCGTCATGACCGCCCAGTGGATCCACGACAAGGCGCGCCGCGTGGGCGCCTCGCGCGACCTCGAGCACCACGTCGTGCACATGGTCCTCTCCCACCACGGGCGGCTCGAGTACGGCTCGCCCAAGGTGCCGATGACGCTCGAGGCGATGCTCACGCACGCCATCGACGAGATCGACAGCCGGGTGAACTCCTGGCTCAACCTGATGGGCAAGGACGGCGGCAACCGCCGCTGGACCGACGCGAACAACGTCTACGAGCAGCCGATCTGGCGCGGCAGCCTGCCGACGGTGCAGGCCGAGAAGAAGGGCCCGGCGCCGGAGGTCCTCACCCCCGTCATCTACGTGCCGCGCAACGGCGCGGGCGCCGGCGGTGGCGGCCAGCCGCGCCCGCCGAAGAAGCCCAAGGAGCGCAAGCGCGAGCCGCGCCCGCAGCCGGCCGCCGCCGAGGCGAAGCCGGCCGAGGGCGCCGGCGAGGCGAAGGCGGAGGGCGCCCCGGCCGCGGCGCAGGCGCCGCGCGGCGAGGGCCGGCCGGAGCGGTCCGACCGCGGCCCGCGCGACCAGCACCGCGGCTTCGGCGGCGGTGGCGGCGGCTTCGGCGACAAGAAGCGCGGCTACACCGGCCCGCGGCTGCCCGGCGACAAGGGCCCGCACCGGCCGCCGGAGAAGAAGAACCTGACGCACAACCCGTTCGCCGCGCTGGCGCAGAAGCTCGAGGACGCCGGGAAGTCGGCCGAGGAGAAGCCGGCCGAGGAGAAGCCGGTCTCGCCCGGCGAGGCGGAGCAGCAGCAGGCGCCCGCCCCCACGCCGCCCGCGCCGCAGGATCAGCCCAGCGGCGCGAACGAGCCGGACGTCGCCCCGGAGCCCGCTCCGGCCGGGACGGCCGCCCCCGAGGACAAGCCGGCGGGGTAGTTGTCGTAGAATCGCCTCCTCGCGCCCGGCGCGGCCTCGCGGCCGCCCGCCGGACGCGCGGGGGAGGCGCAACGATCCATGGTCCCGTTCGGCCGCACGGCCGCCATCTTCGACGTCGACGACTCGCTCCTCGACGGGAACGCCGGGACCATCTTCACCTGGTACCTGTACAGCGAGCGCGTGATGCGGCCGGAGGTCCGGTCCCGCATCCCGCGCGTCATCTACGAGTACGCCCGCAACCGCCTCACCGAGCAGGACATGGTGGAGGTCGGCTCGCGCTGCCAGCAGGGCCTGTACGCGGACCAGGTGAAGGCGCACGCCCACGTCTGCTTCGAGCGCCACCTGCGCAAGCGCATCACCTCCGGCGCCATCCGGCAGATCCGCAAGCACCTGCTGTCGGGGCACTTCGTGGTGATCGCCTCGGGCTCGTCGCAGTACATCATCGACGAGGTGGGCCGGCACCTCCGCGTGCACGCCGCGGTCGGCACGCGCACGCGCATCGTGGACGGCCGCATCACCGACCAGATCCTGCCGCCGGTGGTGTTCAAGGACGGCAAGCGCGCGGCGGTGGAGGCGCTGGCCGAGCGCTTCGACCTCGACCTGACCCGCAGCTTCCTCTACTCCGACTCGATGGCCGACGTGCCGCTGTTCGAGGCGGTGGGCACGCCGGTGGTGGTGAACCCCAAGGCGCCGTTCCGCGCCGTCGCCGAGAAGCGCGGCTGGGAGATCGTCACCTGGAAGGAGCGCAACCGCCCCGGCGTCGAGCCGGACCTCGCCGACGAGTGGGGGAGCTGGGAGGGCTGACGGCGGGGCGGGGCCGGCCCGCCGCAGCTCAGGCGAGCCGGAACAGCCGCCGGGTGTTCTCGGCGGTGCGCGCGGCCACCTCCTCGAGCGGCGCGCCCCACAGCTCGGCCACCTTGCGCGCGGTCTCGACGACGTGCGCCGGCTCGTTGCGCTTCCCGCGGAACGGGATCGGCGCGAGGAACGGGCTGTCGGTCTCGACCAGCAGCCGGTCGCGCGGGACGATGCGGACGGCCTCGCGGATGGGCTCGGCGGTCTTGAACGTGACGATGCCGGCGACCGAGACGTACAGGCCGAGGTCGAGGTAGGCGCGCGCCGCCGGGGCGTCGCCGGTGAAGCAGTGGATCACCCCGCCCGCCTCGGGGACGCCCTCCTCCCGCAGCACGCGCAGGCAGGCGGCGTCCGCCTCGCGCACGTGGATCACCACCGGCTTGCCGGCGGCGCGCGCGGTCCGCAGCGACCGGCGGAACGCGGCCTCCTGCACGTCGCGCGGCGAGTGGTCGTAGTGGAAGTCGAGCCCGGTCTCGCCCACCGCGGCGACGCGCGGGTCGC
Organism: Anaeromyxobacter dehalogenans 2CP-C; assembly: GCF_000013385.1. Lineage (GTDB taxonomy): Bacteria > Myxococcota > Myxococcia > Myxococcales > Anaeromyxobacteraceae > Anaeromyxobacter > Anaeromyxobacter dehalogenans_B. The sequence goes on along the minus strand of NC_007760.1, from coordinate 1,525,603 downwards.
GCGCCAGCGCCTCGTGCCGGGCCCAGTCCTCCTCCGGCACGCGCGCGGCCTCGTGCGGGTGGATCCCGATGGTCGCGGCGAAGAAGCCGGGGTCGCGCCCGGCGAGCGCCAGGGCGTTGCCGAAGTCGCCGGGTCCCCGCCAGAGCCCGACGCAGACGACCCGCACCAGGCCGGCCTCGCGCGCGCGGGAGATCACCGCATCGAGGTCGCCCCGGTAGTCGTCGAGGTCGAGGTGGGCGTGCGAGTCGATCAGCATCGGGCGGATCTAACCCGGCCCGCCGCGACCGCAAGGCGGGCGGGCGGGCCGTGCGAGGCGCTACTTCACCCGCGTCCCGGGCGCGATCCCCTCGCCCACGGTGACCACCTGGAGGTTCGGCGGCTCGCCGGCGGCGAGCAGCATCCCGTGGGAGGTGATCCCGCGCAGCGGGCGCGGCGCGAGGTTCGCGACCACCACGATGCGCCGGCCCACCAGCGCCTGCGGCTCCGGGTAGGCCTGCGCGATGCCGGCCACGATGGTGCGCGGCTCGGGCTCGCCCACGTCCACCGAGAGCTTCAGCAGCTTGTCCGCCTTCTCCACCTTCTCTGCGGCCTTCACCAGCCCGACGCGCAGCTCCACCTTCGCGAAGTCGTCGTACTGGATGACGCCGGGGACGGGCGGCGGCGCGGCCTTGGCGCTGGCGCGGGTGGCGGTCTCGGCGGGGCTCTGGGCGCGCGAGACCTTCGCCGGCGCCGCCTCGGGAGCCGGCACGATCAGCTTCTGCAGCTGCTTCGCGTCCACCCGCGAGATCTGCGGCGGCTTCTCGACCACCTGGACCGGCGCGCCGTCGAACGGATCGAGGTCCGCGGTCCAGGCCGGCAGCTCCGGGCGCCCGTAGGCCGCGGAGAGCCGCGCCGAGAACTGCGGCAGGATGGGCGCGAGCACGCGGGCGAGGCCGAGGAGCGCCTTGCCGGTGGTGTAGAGCACGCTCCGCTCCGCCTCGCCGGCCGGGTCCTCCCAGGGCTTCGTCTCCTGCACGCGGCGGTTGCAGACGCTCGCGGCCTGGCTCACCAGCCGGACCACGTCGCGGTACTCGAGCGCCTGGTACGCGCCGCGCGCCCCCTTCACCGCCTCGCGCGTCGCGGCCGCGATCTCCGGGTCGAGCGCGGCGGTGACGCCGCCGGGCAGCCGCTGCAGCAGCGCCGCCACGCGCGAGGCCAGGTTCGCGACGTTGTTCGCCAGGTCGGCGTTGATGCGGTTGCGGAACTCGTCCAGCGACAGGTCGAGGTCGGAGACGCCGCTGCCCAGGTTCGCCGCGTAGAAGTAGCGCAGCAGCTCCGGGTCCAGGCCGGAGTCGAGGTAGGTCCGGCCGGTGACGAAGGTGCCGCGCGACTTCGACATCTTCTCGCCGTTCACGGTGAGGTGCCCGTGCACCGGCATCCGGTCCGGGCGCTTCAGCCCGGCGGCCCAGAGCATCGCCGGCCAGAACACGGCGTGGAAGCGCAGGATGTCCTTGCCGATGAAGTGCTCGAGCCGGGCCGGCGAGTCCACGGCGAGGTAGCGCCGCTCGAACTCGGCCGGCGCGAGCCGCGCGCCCTCGGGCGCCTCGGCCGCGAAGAAGTGCTCGGCCGAGGACAGGTAGCCGATGGGCGCGTCCACCCAGACGTAGAGGAACTTGCCCGGGAACTCGGGGTCGGTCACCGGGAAGCCGAAGTACGGCGCGTCGCGGGTGATGCACCAGTCCTGCAGGTCGGCGAGCCAGCCCTTCACCTGCTCGCGCACCGCCGGCTCGAGGTGCCCCTCGGCGTTCACCCACTCGTGGATCACCGCGTTCACGTCGGGCTTGCGCAGGTTCACGTAGGCGTGGTCGCTGGCGCGCACCACCGGCGCCGAGCGGCAGATGGCGCAGTACGGGTCCTTCAGCTCGCGCGGATCGTAGGTGGTCCCGCAGTGCTCGCAGACGTCGCCGTACTGGTCGGGCGTCCCGCACTTCGGGCAGGTGCCCTTCACGAAGCGGTCGGGCAGGAAGCGGCGGTCGGTCTCGCAGTAGAGCTGCTCGACCGACTTCTTGTAGACGAGCCCCTTCGCCTTGAGCGCGTCGTAGACCCGGTAGGCCCAGCGGCGGTTCTCGTCGGAGTCGGTGGTGTAGTAGGTCGAGAACTCCACCCCGAACGCGCGGAAGTCGGCGTGCTGCTCGGCGCGGTACTTCTCCACGAACGCCTTGGGGGTCATCCCGACCTTGGCGGCGTTCACCTCGATGGGCGTGCCGTGCGAGTCGGCGGCGCACACGTAGGCGACGTCGTCGCCGCAGGCGCGCCGGAAGCGCACGTAGACGTCGGTCTGGACGTACTCGACCAGGTGGCCGAGGTGGATGGGGCCGTTCGCGTACGGCAGCGCGCTCGTGACGAGGAGACGCTGGCTCAAGGGGTGCTCCTTTCCCGGTTGTCGCGGGCGAGCAGGCCGATCAGCACCCGCTCCAGGCGCGTGCGCCCGTCCTGCCCGCTCTTCATGGCGACGTCGGCCTCGGCGAGGCCGGCCAGCGCGTCGAGCAGCTCCGCGCGCGCGAAGCGCGCCGACGCCTGGTACTTCATCCAGAACCCGTAGGGCTTCTTCCCCTCCAGCTCGTCCTCGGGGACGGTCGGGAGGACCTCGGCCTGCCACTCGTTGAACGAGCCGATGCGCCGCTCGCCCACCGCGGCGCGGGCGCGCTCCCGCTCCACCACCAGCCGGCGCACGGTCGAGGCCAGCGAGCCGAGCAGCATGAACGGGCTCGCGCCGTCCGCGACCGAGCGGTCGAGCACGCCCATCGCGAGCGGCAGGTCCCGCGCCTCGACCGCGTTCCCGAGCGCGAAGAACGGATCCGACGCGACCCGCGTCACCACCGCGTCCACGTCGGCCGCGCCGATCACCTTGCGGTCGCCCACGTAGGCGGCGAGCTTCGCCACCTCCGACGCGAGCGTGCGCGCGTCCTCGCCCACCAGCTCGGCCAGGCGCGCCTCGCCGCCGCGGTCCACCCGCTTGCCGGTGCCGGCGAGCAGCGCCTCCAGCACCGGCCCGAGCACCAGGCGCTGCGCGTCCCAGGTGCCCTCCTTCTCGAGCTGGGTGGTCACCCGGCGCCCCGCCGCGGCGAGCTTCTTCACCACCGGCAGCCGGCCGTCGATCTTGCCGGCGGCGATCACGAGCACGTGGCCCGGCGGGAAGCCGGCGGCGAGCGCGGCGTCGAGCGCGCCCGCGTCCTCGCCCTTGCCCACCTTCAGCTCGCGCTCCTGCGCGTAGCGCGCGGCCGCGTCCACGAACGCCGCCGCCGCCCCGTCCATCGGCAGGCCCAGCTCGTCGGCCAGCGCGGCCCGGGTGCCCTCCGGCACGCGGCCGTCCTCGCCCGGCGCGAGCGCCCGCGCGCCGATGCCGGCCTTGCCGGCGAGCGCGAGCAGGCGGCGGGCGCCGTCGCGCTGCCGGCCGTCGGCCCAGCTCTTCATGGCGGCGCGGAACGCGTCGGCGGCGTCCTCCTTCGCGGTGAGGAACGCCGGCTCCTGCACCAGCACCACCTTGCCGCCGCCGAACAGGCCGCCCGTGGCCAGCTCGGCCGCCACCTCGGCGGGCGAGGCGGCGGCGTCCAGCTCCACCAGGTTGAGCGCGCGCTGCGCCTCCGGCACCAGCGCCCCGGCCAGCTCGCGGGCGGCGCGGAGCGACAGGAACGCGTCCCCGTCGAGCAGGTAGACCGGCTGCGGGCGCCCGGCGCGAGCCTCCTCCAGGCACGCCTCCAGCGTGGCGCCGGCGGCCGCGCGCGCGCGCCCTCCCCCGCCCCTAGGCGCCGCCATGGAACCACCCGATCATCAGCCGCTCCAGGGCGAGCTGCGAGGTCGCGTTCTGCCGCAGCGCCCGCAGCGTCCGGAGCACCTCGCCGCGCCGGCGCACCACCTCGCCCGGCGGCAGCGCCGCGGCGGCCCGGCGCGTGACCGGCTCGAGGTCGGCGACCGCCAGCCGACCCGCCCCGGCCTGCACCGCCAGCACGTCGCGGAGCCACACCAGCATGAGCTCGCAGATCTCCGGCGCGAGCTCCTTCACCTCGGCCTTGCGGTCGCGGTCCTTCCCGCGCGCCTGGGCCGGGTCGGCGCCCGGGTCCGCCGCCCAGGCCAGCCACGCGCCCGCGTCGTCCGGCCGGAGCGCCGCCGCCTGCGCCACCGCCCGCAGCGGCCGCCGGGCCGCGTCGCCCGCGTGCGCGCGCGCCCGGCCCAGCGAGCCGCCCGAGAGCGCCGCGGCGACGCGCGCCTCCTCGGCCGGGACGCCCTCCTCCTGCAGCCGCGCCGCCACCGCGTCCGCCGGCAGAGGCCGGAAGCTCACCCGCAGGCAGCGCGAGCGGATGGTGGGGAGCAGCGCGTCGGGGCTCGACGCCACCAGCACGAGCGTGGTGTCCTCCGGCGGCTCCTCCAGCGTCTTCAGGAGCGCGTTCTGCGCCTGCGGGTTCATCGCGTCGGCCGGGTCGATCACCACGAAGCGCCGCCGCCCCTCGAACCGCTTCATGGCCAGCCGGTGGTCCACCAGGTCGCGCACCTGGTCCACCACGATGTCCTTCGACGGCGCGCGGCCGCTCTTCGGCTCCCAGCGCCCCGCCTTCGCCATGGTCCGCTCCTCGGCGAGCACCACGACGTCCGGGTGGAGGCCCCGCTCGATCTTGCGGCAGGGGCCGCACGCGCCGCAGGGATCCTCGCGGAGCCCGCCCGGCCCCGCCTGCCCGCCCTCGCAGTTCGCGGCCTGCGCGAGCAGCAGCGCCGCCCGCGCCTTGCCGGCGCCCTCCGGGCCGCCGAAGAGGTAGGCGTGGTGCAGCGAGCCGCGCCGGAGCGCGGACCGGAGCGAGCCGACGGCGCGTTCCTGCGCGATGAGCTCGGAGAACGGCATGGGCGGCGCGGAACATAGCATAAGCGCCGGAACCCACGGCCGCTTCCCGGGGCGGCGCCCTCGCCCCGGCGGTGCGGGGGGCGAGGTGGACACCCGGCCGCGGGCCGCTATCATGGCCGCCGGAGCGACCCATGAACATCACCCCCCTCGACATCACGCAGAAGCAGTTCCGCAGGACCTTTCGCGGCCTGGACGCCGAGGAGGTCGAGGCGTTCCTGGCGCTCGTCGCGGCCGAGTTCGAGGGGCTGGTGAAGGAGAACCTGGCGCTCCGCGAGGACAACCAGCGCAAGGCGGACGAGATCGCCGATCACCGGGGGCGCGAGCGCGCGCTCCAGGAGACGCTCGTCACCGCCCAGAAGGCGTCCGAGGAGATCCGCGACTCCGCCCGCAAGGAGGCGGAGATCACCATCTCCGACGCCGAGCTCCAGGCCGAGAAGATCGTCCAGGGCGCCCACGCGCGCTTCCTGCGCATCGTGGACGACATCAACGAGCTGAAGCGCCAGCGCGTGCAGTTCGAGACGAACGTCCGCACGCTGGTCGAGAGCCACCTGAAGCTCATCGAGGCGTTCCGCGAGCCCGCGCGCGAGGAGGCGGTGCAGCTCATCCCAGGCCGCCGCCGCGCCGCCGACGAGTAGCGCCGCCGTCCCGCGCCGCGCCCGCGCTCAGTGCCCCTCGGCCCAGGTCTGGCCGTGGCCGACCTGGACCTCGAGCGGGACCTTCAGCCGGGCCGCCCCCTCCATCTCGCGGCGCACCAGCGCCTCGACCGGCTCCAGCTCCCGCTCCGGCACCTCCAGCACCAGCTCGTCGTGCACCTGCAGCAGCAGCCGCGCCTCGCGCCGCTCCTGCGCCAGCGCGGCGTGCACGCGGATCATGGCGATCTTCACGACGTCCGCGGCCGTCCCCTGGATCGGCGTGTTGATGGCGGTGCGCTCGGCCGCGTTGCGGAGCGCCGGGTTGCGCGCGGCGATCTCCGGCATGGCGCGCGCGCGCCCGAACAGCGTGCGCGACTCGCCCTTGGCGCGCGCCTCCTCCACCGCCCACTCGATGTAGCGGCGGACGCCGGCGTAGCGCGTGAAGTACCGGTCGATGATCCCCTGCGCCTCCGACGGCGGCAGGTCGAGCCGCTGCGACAGGCCGAACGCGGAGAGGCCGTAAGCGATGCCGAAGTTGAGCACCTTCGCGATGCGCCGCTGGTCCGGCGTCACCTGCTCCGGCGCGACGCCGAACGTCTCCGCCGCGGTGCGGGTGTGCACGTCCTCGCGGTCCCGGAACGCCTGCAGCAGGCCCGGGTCGTCGGAGTAGTGCGCCAGGATCCGCAGCTCGATCTGCGAGTAGTCGGCCGAGAGCAGCCGCGCCCCCGCCGGCGCCACGAACGCCTGGCGGATGCGCCGCGACAGCTCGGTGCGCACCGGGATGTTCTGGAGGTTCGGATCCGACGACGAGAGCCGGCCGGTGGCCGCGCCCGCCTGGTGGAACGTGGTGTGGATGCGCCCGTCGGCCGGGTCCACCAGCTGCGGGAGCGCGTCCACGTAGGTGCCCTTCAGCTTGGAGAGCGAGCGGTGCTCCAGCACCAGCCGCGGCAGCGCGTGCTGCTCGGCGAGCTTCTCCAGCACGTCCTGGTCGGTGGACGGGCCGGTCTTGAGCCGCTTCACCACCGGCAGCTCCAGCTCCACGAACAGCACCTGCGCCAGCTCGCGGGTCGAGGCCACGTTGAACGGGTGGCCCGCGGCGGCGTGGATGCGCGCCTCCAGGTCCTGCATCGCCTTGCCGAACTCGGCGCTCATCCCCTCCATCGCGCCGCGATCCACCAGGATGCCGGCCCGCTCCATCTCGACCAGCACCGGCACCAGCGGCCGCTCCACCTCGCGGTAGAGCGCGCCCAGCCGCTCCGTCTCCAGCGCCTCGGCGAGCTTCGCGGCCAGGTCCGGCAGCGCCGCGGCGCAGGCGCCGGCCCAGGCCGCCACCCGCTCCACCTCGAGCCCCTCCAGCCCCGGCGCCCCGCGCTTCGCCCCGTCGGCCGGGCTGCGCGGCAGCTCGCAGCTGGTCCGCTCCCGCGCCACGTCCACAAGCGCGTGCTCGCGGCGGGTGGGCAGCAGCAGCCGGCTCATCAGCTCGGTGTCCTCGCCCGGGCCCGACCGCGCCAGCCCGAGCCGGGCCAGCGCGTGCGCCGCCGACTTGAGGTCGTGCGCGTGCAGCGGCAGCGCCGCCTCGACCAGCGGCCGCAGCCCTTCGCGCACGTCCGCCGCCGGCAGCGGCGCGGGCGCGCCCAGGTAGCGGTGCCCCAGCGGCAGGTAGAACGCGCGCCCGGCGCCGGCGAACGCGAGCCCCACCAGCGGCGCGGAGCGCGGCGGCCCGTCGCCGAGCACCGGCACGAGCCCCGCCGGCCCGCCCGCGCGGACCAGCGCCGCCACCGCGGCGTCGAGCGCGGCGCGGCCGTCGATGGTCTCCGGGGTCTCGGCGCGGGCGGTGGGCGGCGGCGGCGGGAGCTCCTTCACCAGGCGCGAGAACTCCAGCTCGGAGAACAGCGCGCGGGCCCGCTCCTGGTCGGGCGGCCGCCGGCCGAACGCCTCCGGCGCGAACGGCAGGTCGAGGTCGCGCCGGAGCGCGACCAGGCGGCGGTTGGTGCGGATGCGCTCGGCGTTCGCGACGACCTTGTCCCGCAGCTTCTCCCCGCCGCGCGACACCGCCGCCGGGATCTCCGCGGGCCGCGCCAGCATGGCCTCGGTCGTGCCGAAGTGGCGGACCAGCGCCGCGGCCGTCACCTCCCCCACCCCCGGGATCCCCGGCACGTTGTCGATCTTGTCGCCCAGGATGGACTGGTACTCGATCACCTGCTCCGGGCGGACGCCCATCTTCTTCTCGACCTCGGCCGGGCCGGTCCACCCGCCGCGCCCGCTCGCCTCGGCCATCGGGTCGTAGAGCGACAGGCCGCCGTCCACCAGCTGGGCGAAGTCCTTGTCGCCGGTGACCACCACCACCTCCCAGCCCTCCGCGCGCGCGTGGCTGGCCAGCGTGGCGATGATGTCGTCGGCCTCGTACCCGGCCTCCTCGATGACCGGCACGTTGAGCGCGCGGGCCACGTCGCGCACCAGCGGGAACTGCGCCGCGAGGTCGTCGGGCGCCTCGGGGCGGTTCGCCTTGTACTCGGGGTCGATGTCGTGCCGGAAGCTGCGGCGCCCGGCGTCGAACACCAGCGCCACGTGCGTGGGCGCGTGCTCGCGCAGCGCCTTCAGCAGCATGTTGGTGAACCCGTAGACGGCGTTGGTCGGGATCCCCTTGGTGGTGGAGAGGTGCGGGATCGCGTGGTAGGCGCGGAAGATGAAGCCCGAGCCGTCGATGAGGGTCAGGGTGGGCATGTCGCGGTGAAGGGTAGCCGCGCGGGCGCGCGGCGGCGCGGGAAAAGCGCGGCGGGGCCGGACGGGACCGCCGCGAGGCTACTTCAGCGCGCAGCGGAGCCGCTCGGCGCAGACGAAGTACTCGTCCCCGTCCTCGATGCGGCGGCGCTGGATCCGCTCCTGGTCGTGCCAGGTGCCGTTCGCGGAGCCCAGGTCCTCGATGAACCAGGCCTCGCCGTCGCGCACGATGGCCGCGTGCTCGCGCGACACCTTCGCGCTGTCGATCACCAGGTCGCAGTGGCGCCCGCGCCCGATCAGGAACCGGTCCCGGGCCACCTCCCACTCCGAGCCGTCGTCGCGGCGCAGCGACAGGGCCTGCCCGGCGCCCTCCCCCAGCGGCGGCGGGCCCGCGCCCGGGGTGCGCTCGTGGATGGCGCGCTCGAGGCGGGCCGCGGTCTGGAGCACGCGCTCGGCGACCGCGAGCCGCTCGGAGCTGCCGCGGGACGGCGGCGGGACGGCGGGCCGCGGCCCGCGCGGCGCGCCGGGGGGCTCGGTGCGCGGCTCGAACGCCCCGCCGGTCACCACGTAGCCGTTGAGGCGGGCGAACACGTGGATGGCCTGGTTGAGCAGGCCCTCGCGATCGACGCCCATCTCGTCGGCCATGCGCCCGAGCGCCTCCCACAGGTGGTCGGCGATCGCGACCTGCCGGACGGATTTCATGCGCGCCCTCCGCGTACCCCGCTCCCGTCCACCGTAGCAGACGGGGGGCGCCCGTCAAACGAGGTCGCCCCGGGCGGGGATCAGCGGATCACCTTCGACGTGCTGTAGGCGGTCGCGGGGGACAGGTCGATGAGGAAGTTCTCGGAGTACGTCACGAAGAAGCGGTAGCCGTCCGCCTGCTTCCCCGGGAACGGGCTGCGGTCGAACGGGGCCGCGGCCACCGGGAAGCTCGCGGCCGCGTTGGAGCCGGAGGTCGGGCCGCGGTACGCGTAGGTGATCCCGCTCTGCGTGATGAACGTGAGCGACATGTCGCGCTCGAGCTCGGCGGTGCAGACGTCCTCGACGATGGTCTTCGTGCGCGGGTCGATGACCGGATCCCCCTTCGCGTCCACCTGCGCCTGGGCGCAGCCGAGGTGGAAGGACACGATGGGACCGCTCGCGTCGGGGAGCGCGTCCGAGATGGCCGCCCAGTCCACCCAGCAGCCCCTCGTCGCCGTCGCCTTCGGCCCGTCCACCGTGTCGAGGCACCGGTCGGAGAGGTAGTAGAGGCGCCGCGCCTTGCGCGCGAGCACGAGCCGCTCGCACTCGGAGCGGCACGCCTCGTCCACGCAGGCCGTGAACGCCGCCGGCGCGTTCGGGCCGTAGGCCTCGGCCGGCCAGGGCAGGATGGGGCAGGTGATCGCGTCCTCGCCGAGCGGCGGCGGGGCCAGCGCCGAGTAGGTGAGCGCGAAGGGATCCGCGGCGGTGGGATCGGCCTCGAGCTGCGGCCGCCCCACGTAGCCCATCGAGGCGCCGCCGGCGATCAGGCCGGCCGCCCGGATGGTGACGAGCATGTTGCCCGCCGGGGCGACCTGCTTCAGCGCCGCCACGCACTCGGGCGTCGCGGGCAGGCGCTCCGAGGGGACCGGGTTCCGCAGGTCGATGAGCTGCGCCTCGTCGAGCGCCACCGCGCCGCCGGGGTACGCGGCCGAGGGCGGCAGGATCGCGGTGATGCGCGTCTCGTACGAGGTGGTGTTGGGCGTCTCGGTGTCCGGGTCGGTGGTGAGGCAGGCGGTCACCGTGCTGGCGGGCGCGAGCTGCGCGATGTCGCCGACGTGCACCGCCAGCGACGGGTCGAACAGCCGCGCCACGTCCACCAGCTGGGTCGAGCCGTCGGCGCGTGGGAGGGGCGTCTGCACCGCGAGCCAGAGCCGACCGTCGCCCGTCGCGCCGGTCTGGCCGGCCCGAGCCGAGAGCCCGGGGAGCGGGCCCTGGTACATGACGGTCCAGGTGTCGGTGGCGGTGTAGCCGGGCGTGATGCGCACCGTGGCCGGGATGTTGCTCGAGTTCGAGGCGAGCGCCGCGGTCGGGCGCGAGACCTTCGGCCACTGGACGAGATCCCAGAGCCCGAGCCGCAGCCGCGACGGCTTCACGAGGTACTGGCCCGGGTTCTCGGGATCCGGCACCACCAGCGACGGCGAGAACACCGTGCCGCCGGTGACGCTGGCGCGGCTGCTGGTGCGCAGGATCGAGCCGTTGAGCGGGATGTGCCAGCGCGCCAGGTCCACCATGTAGACGCGTCCGTCGCCGGAGGCGAGCACGGCCACGCCGGTGGTCTTCACCTGGCCCGAGCCCGGGGCGAGCAGCATGTAGCCGCCCGCGACGGAGAGCTGCGCGTCGCCGGGCTCGTTGGTGGGCGGCAGCGCGGTCGGCCCGGCGATCGAGATGGCGACCGGGATGCTCGGGACGGCCATGGGCGGGAGGTACGGCATCTCGCCGGTGGGATCGGCCAGGAGGCCGCCGCTGGCCGGGTCGATCACCGCGAGCCCGCACGGCATCCGCGCGCTCCGCCCGCAGGCGGCCGGATCGAGGAACGCGTACACGCGGAGGTCCTGGTTCGGCGCCTTGCAGAACGCCTCGCCGGGCTGGCGCACGCAGAACGTGTCGCCGTCCTGCACCCCCACGAAGCGCTCGGTCACCTTGGCCGCGGCGACGAGCGTGGTGCCGACGCGCGCGTCGAGCGCGCGGACGGGCCAGGCCCCCACCGCGGCGGTGGTGTCGAGCTCGCCGACGCCGAAGACCCCGGACCCCGGGATCACCTCGTCCACGGTGGCCGCGTAGAGCCGGTCGTGGTCCGGCGACTCGGCCAGCGAGAGGACCTCGAAGCCGAGGTCCTGCAGCGCCGGCGTCCCGCTCGGCGCGATGCTCCCGTCCGGCTGCCGCGCGAAGTCCACCACCGCGAGCCGCTCGCCCGCGAGGCTCGCCACCACGCGCGCCTTCCCGGGCGCCACCTGCCAGGTGCCCGCCGTCGCGCCGGGCTCGAGCACCGGGACGGCGATCACCGAGAGCACCTGCGCGCCGGGCGCGAGCGCGCCCAGGTCGAGCGGGTCCGGCGCGGGCGGCTGCACCACGTGCGTGGCCAGGTCCCAGGTCGCCACGAGCTGCAGCCGCGACGACCCCGGCGACACCACCACCAGGAGATCGGGCAACCCCGTGCCGTCGGCGTTCTGGCCGTCGTGCAGGCCGACCGAGGCGAGCATGGTCGGGTGCGGCTCGCCGGGGAGCGTCGGCACCGCCAGCGGGCGGACCACCACCGGCGCGAGCACCGGCTCGTCGTCGAGCGCGTCGATGAAGATGATCTCGTCGCGGCCGGAGTTCGCCACCGCGACGTACGGGTGCGCGGGGTCGAGCGCGTTCTTGGTGGTGAGGCCGCGGAACACGGCCACGCCGCCCGGGCTCACCAGCCCGAGGTCCGGCTTCGCCGCGGAGCTGCCGCAGCCGGCGCTCGCGGCGAGCGCCAGCAGGAGGAGGGCGTTGCGTGCGGTCACTGGCGCTCCTGGCCCAGGCGCCGCGGCACCTGGCGCGTCGGATCGGCGGGGTCGGCCACCTCGACGATGGCCGCCTCGCCCGGGTTGTCGAGCGGCACGTCCACCGGGGTGACGAAGCTGGAGTCGAACGCGGTCACGTAGAGCCGCGCGGTGGCGCCGCGATCCTGGACGGCGATGCCGTACGGCACGCGGCCGAGCAGCGGCGCGCCGGTGACGCCGTCGCGCCCGAACACGCGCGCCATGGCGCCGACGTCGTCGTCGTAGATCCAGAGCAGGCCCTCGTCCGACACCGTGATCGCGACCACGTCGCGCTTCCCGGGCCGCCGCGGCAGCACGCGCACCTCGGCCGGCCCGAAGCCGACCGGGATCGCGCCGATGAACCGGAACGCCGGGACGCCGAACTGCGCCTCGTCCACCTCGAGCACGACGAGCACGCCGCCGGTGTCGAAGCCGGGGCGCCAGCCCAGCGAGGCCGCGAGGTCGGCGTCGAACAGCCGGGCGCCGATGTAGAGCCGGCGCGGCATCGGCTTGCCGTCCGCGTCCACGTTCGGGTTGGAGAGCGCGATCCCGCCGAGGTCGGCGCCGCGCACGAACTCGCCCACGTTCACCACGTCCGCGTGGCACTCCTCCAGGTACAGCGGCGGGTCGCACCAGGGGGTCACGTCCACGTAGCGCAGCGCGGAGCTGCCGTAGTCGGCGCTGCTGGTGAAGTAGATGCGGTCGAGCGCGGCGTCGTAGGCGACCGAGTGCGTGGTCCCGTACCCGAAGTCGCCGATCCGCTGCGCGCCGGTGGCGAGGTCGATCTCCACCAGCCGGGAGACGGCGCGGTTGGTGCGCCGCGCGGTCACGAAGGCGCGGGGGCGCCGCGCGTTGCGGCAGGCGACCGTCACGCCGAACGGATCCAGGAAGTCCTCGGGCAGCAGCTGCGGGCAGTCGGCGCCGCAGGTGAGCGACCCGTCCGCGCCGAGCGCGACCTTGTAGACCTGCCGCGTGGCGCGGGAGGCGACCAGCGCCACCGACTGCGGCAGGGCGCAGGCGTCCGCCGACGTGTCGAGGCCCGCCGGCGCGGCGGCCTCGGCCACGGCCAGCTCGCCGCCGAAGCTGCCCATGCGCAGCGTGCCCTCGATGGCGAGCCCGTCCTGCGGACTGGCCTCGGGTCCGACCGAGAACAGCACCCCGCCCTCGTCGCGGTCGTAGGCGAGGTCGTAGTTGGAGGAGACGACGAGGAGCTGTTCCTGGCCCGCCGGGCCGCGGACGGCCACGCCCACCGGGTAGTGGAGGCGATCGAGCGGCGAGAGCGGCGCGGTTCCGGAGCTACCGCACGCGGCCACGAGACAGATCAGGAGGAGCGGGGCGCTGCGTCGAGCGACGTGGTGCACGGGGTGCGAACCGTAATCCGGCGTCCGAGAGAGGGTCAAGCGCTCCACCTACCCGGCCCTGGCCTGGGCGGGCGCCTCGGCCTGGATCTTGCGGAAGTCGGCCAGGTCGGAGAACAGCGCGCCCACCCGCCGCATCAGGCCGAGCCGGTTCGCGCGGAGCGCGGGGTCCTCGGCCATCACCAGCACGTCGTCGAAGAAGCGCGCCACCGCCGGCTCCAGCGTGGCCACCGTGCGGAGCACGGCCGGGTAGTCGCGGGCCGCGCGGCGCGCGCCCACCTCCTGCTCCACCTTCTCGAGCGCGGCCAGCAGGTCCTGCTCCGCCGGATCGCGCAGCAGCGCCGGATCCACCGCGGCGGCGCCGGGGCCGCCGGCCTTCTCCTGGATGTTCGCGACGCGCTTGAACGCGACCGCGAGCGAGCCGAAGTCCGGCCGCGCCTTCGCCTCGGCGAGCGCCTCCAGCCGCCGGCGCGCGTCCACCACGTCGTCGGAGCCGGCCGCGAGCACCGCCTCCACCAGGTCCGCGTCGAACCGCTCGGTCCAGGCGGCGCGCACGCGCCCGCGCAGGAAGTCCAGCACCTGCTCGGCCACCAGCGCGCGGCCGGCGGCGAGCTTCACCCCGGCGAGCGCGTCCAGCGTCTGCTCCACCGCCGTCGCGAGCGACAGGTGGTACCCGCGGGCGATGACGATGCGCAGGATGCCGATGGCGGCGCGGCGCAGGCCGAACGGGTCGGCGGCGCCGGTGGCCTTCTCGCCCACGCCGATGATCCCCACGAGCGAGTGGAGGCGGTCGGCCACCGCCACCAGCGCGCCCAGGTCGCTGCGCGGCATCTCCTCCGCCGCGCCGATGGGCTTGTAGTGGTCCTCGATGGCGTCGGCGATCTCCGGCTTCAGCCCCTCGAGCCGCGCGTAGTGCGCGCCCATGGTGCCCTGCAGCTCGGGGAACTCGCCCACCATGCCGGTGTTGAGGTCCACCTTGGCGAGCCGCGACGCCTCGAGCAGGTCGGCGACCAGCGCGTCCTTCCCGAGCGCGCGGGCGAGCCCGCTCGCGACCGCGCCGATGCGCTGGGCGCGGTCCAGCTCGCTCCCCAGCTTCGCCTGGAACGTGCGGCGGCCGAGGTCCTCGATGCGCTCGTGCAGCTTGCGCTTGCGGTCCTCCTCGAAGAAGAACCGCGCGTCGGCGAGGCGCGCGCGGAGCACGCGCTCGTAGCCGTGCCGCGCCACCGCCGGGTCCTTCACGCGCGTGGCCGAGACGGCCACGAACCGGTTCTTGAGCCGCCCCTTGCCGTCCACCACCGCGAAGTAGCGCTGGTGGTTGCGCATCTCGGAGATCACCACCTCCGGCGGCAGCTCGAGGTTCGACCTCTCGAACTCGCCGACCACCGCGCTCGGCTCCTCGACCAGGTAGAGCACCTGCTCGACCAGCGCGGGATCGTCGCGGACCTTCCCGCCGGCCTCCTTGCCGGCGCGGGCCAGCTCGGCGAGGAGCGCGGCGCGGCGCTCCTCGGGGTCGGCGAGGACGTGCGCCCGGCGCAGCTTCGCCAGGTAGTCGTCCGGCGTGCCCTTCAGCGCGATCGCCTTCGGCGCCAGGAAGCGGTGGCCGTAGGTGACCTTGCCCGAGGCGACCTCGCCGTGGCGCACCTTGAGCGGCCGCCCGCCGAGGAGCGCCACCATCCAGCGCACCGGTCGCGCGAACGTCACCTCGTCGAAGCGCGAGCGCATCGCCTTGCGGAAGCGCAGGCCCGCCACCAGCCGCTCCAGCAGCGCGGGCAGCACCTGCTCCGCCTTGCGGCCCTTCTCGACCTTCGTGACCGCCACGCGCTCGCCCTTGGGCGTCTGGGCGCGGACCAGCGCCGAGACCTCCACGCCCTGGCTGCGCGCGAAGCCGGTCGCGGCCGGGGTGGGCTTGCCCTCCGCGTCGTAGGCCTGGGCCACCGGCGGCCCGAACGCCTCGGTGCGCGCGTCGGTCTGCTTCGGCGCCACGTCCCGCGCCCACACCGCGAGCCGCCGCGGCGTGCCGACCGCCCTGACCTCGCCGTGCGCCAGCCGCGCGTCGGCGAGCGCCTTCGCCAGGTCGTCCTCGAGCTGCCTGAGCGCGCCCGGCACGAAGCCCGCCGGGATCTCCTCCGCACCGATCTCGAACAGAAGGTCAGCCATGATCTCGTTCCGTCCCCGCTCCCCCGCCGCGCGCGGCGAGGGAGGCCCGGGGGTGAGGGGTCGTCACCTGGACTCGCGCGCCTCGCGGGCCGCCCGCGCCGCCTCCACCGCCTGCTTGCGATCGGCCGGCGGGAGCAGCGGGAACCCGAGCGCCTCGCGCGAGTCGAGGTAGCCCTTGGCGCAGTCGTGGGCGAGCGCGCGCACGCGGCCGATGTAGGCCGCGCGCTCGGTGACGCTGATGGCGCCGCGCGCGTCGAGGTTGTTGAAGGCGTGCGAGCACTTCAGGCAGTAGTCGTAGGCGGGCAGCGGCAGCTTCAGCCCGATGAGCCGCTTGCACTCCGCCTCGTACGTGTCGAAGAGCCCGAACAGCATCTTCGGGTCCGACGCCTGGAACGAGTAGGTGCTCATCTCCACCTCGTTCCGGTGGAAGACCTCGCGGTACTTCACGCCCTTCACCCACTCCACGTCGAACACGTTCTCGACGTCCTGCAGGTACATGGCGATGCGCTCGAGGCCGTAGGTGAGCTCGGCCGCGACCGGCTTCACCTCGAAGCCGCCCGCCTGCTGGAAGTAGGTGTACTGGGTGATCTCCATCCCGTCGCACCACACCTCCCAGCCCAGGCCCCAGGCGCCCAGCGTCGGGCTCTCCCAGTCGTCCTCGACGAAGCGGATGTCGTGCTCGCGCGGGTCGATCCCGATGGCGCGCAGCGAGCCGAGGTAGAGCTCCTGCACGTCGGGCGGGTTCGGCTTCAGGATCACCTGGAACTGGTGGTGCTGGTAGAGGCGGTTCGGGTTCTCGCCGTAGCGGCCGTCGGCCGGCCGGCGCGAGGGCTCCACGTACGCGACGTTCCAGGGCTCCGGCCCGAGCACGCGCAGGAACGTGGACGGGTTCATGGTGCCGGCCCCGACCTCCTGGTCGTAACCCTGCGCGAGGATGCAGTTGCGGCTCGCCCAGTAGCTCTGGAGCTTCAAGATCAGGTCCTGGAAGTACACGCG
Source organism: Anaeromyxobacter dehalogenans 2CP-C (assembly GCF_000013385.1). Lineage (GTDB taxonomy): Bacteria > Myxococcota > Myxococcia > Myxococcales > Anaeromyxobacteraceae > Anaeromyxobacter > Anaeromyxobacter dehalogenans_B. The sequence continues at coordinate 1,509,339 of NC_007760.1, read as the reverse complement.
CGTCCTCTCCTCGCGTTCGAGCCGGCGCGTCCCCGCGGGTCATCCGGCGGGGTCGCCGCGCCGCGGCGAACGGGCCGGGGAACGGGCACCGTAGGGCCGTAAGGTGCGGGTGTCAAACGGAAATCTCGCCGGCGCGCGGCAGCCCGGCGACCGCGCCGACGCGCGTGCAGACGCGCCCCGCCACCCGGTTCGCGAAGCGCACCGCCGCGACCACCTCGGCGAACGACCTGGCCGCGAGCGGGGCCGCGCCGCGCGACAGCGCCGCGAGCAGCCCGGCCACGAACCCGTCGCCGGCGCCGGTGGTGTCCACCACCTCCACCGGCTCGGCCGCGACCAGCGCCTCCTCGGCCCCGCGCCGGACCAGCGCGCCGCGCGCGCCCAGCGTCACGCACGCGATGCCGACGCCCATGCCGGCGAGGCGCGCCGCGGCGCGCCCCGGCTCGCGCTCGCCGGTGCAGAGCTCGAGCTCCTCCTCGGACAGCTTCGCCACCGCGCAGCGCGGCAGCACGTCCTGGCAGAGCGCCCGCAGCGGCGCGAGGTCGTCCCACAGGTGCGCGCGGACGTTCGGGTCGAACGACAGCTCCACGCCGAGGCGCCGCGCCGCCTCCACCGCGGCCCGCAGCGCCGCCCGCCCCTCCGGCAGCACGTGCGCCGACGTCCCGACGTGCAGCACGCGGGCGCGGCCGATCGCGGCGGGATCGGCGTCGGCGGGGGCGATGAGCTTGTCGGCGGAGAAGCGCGCGTTCGGCGAGAAGAACGTCCGCTCCCCCGCCGCGTCGAGCGCCACGAACCACATGCCGGTGGGCCGCTCGCGCGCGAGCCGCAGCGAGACCTCGATCCCCTCGGCCGCGAGCCGCCGCGCCAGCATCCGGCCGAACGGGTCGTCGCCGACCACGCCGCGGAACCCGGTGCGGACGCCCAGGCGCGCGAGCCCGGTGGCGACGTTGGCCGGGGCGCCGCCGGGGCACGGCTCGAAGCGCGCGCAGTCCTCCAGCGATCCGCGGCGGTCCGGCAGCAGGTCCACCAGCGTCTCGCCCAGGCACAGCACGTCGAGGTCCCTCATGCGGTCCTGCCTCCGTGCGTCGCGATGGAGCGGCTGCGGCGGCGGAGCCGGCGCGGGCGGGGTCACCCGCCCAGCAGCGGCCCGATCTCGTCGAGGAAGCGGCGGGCGGCGAGCCGCCGGCCGAGGTGGTGCTCCAGGAACGCGGTGAGCGCCTCGCGCGCCTCGCGCCCGGCGGGCGCGGCCAGCGGCTCGGACGCGGCGGCGGCGAGGCCGCCCTCCTGGAGCCGCAGGAGCGCGGCGAGCGTGCCGGCCGCGAGCGGGAGCGTGCGCGGGACGCCCGGCGCGCAGCCGCCGCAGAGCGCGCCGCCCTCCCCCGCGTCGAAGCGCACCGGCCCCTCGCCCACCGGCGCCCCGCAGCGCGCGCAGGCGTCGAGGCGCGGCATGAGCCCGGCGGCGCGCAGCGCGCCCAGCTCGAAGGCGCGCAGCGCCGCCGGCCGCGGCGGCGCGGCGTCCAGCGCGCCGAGGTAGGCGACCAGCAGGTCGAAGAGCTCGTCGTGGGGCTGGTGGTCGCGCACCAGCTCGCGCGCCAGCTCGGCCGCGTAGCCGGCGCAGGCGATCCGCCCGAGGTCGCCGCGGAGCGCGCCGAAGCCGCGCACCACCGAGACCGAGTCCAGGCCGAGGAGGTCCGAGCCGGAGCGCTCGCGGACCTCCGCCGAGAGCAGCGTGAACGGCTCCAGCGCGCCGCCGAAGCGGCGCCGCGAGGCCCGCGCGCCGCGCGCGAACGCGGAGACCTTGCCCCGCTCCGCGGTGAGCAGCGTCACCACGCGATCCGACTCGCCGTAGTCCACGGCGCGGAGCACCACGCCGGTGAGCTTCACGCGGTCCATGCGAGGGTCATCCTAGCGGCGCGCCGCGCGCGCGCTCAACGGCCGAGCACCGCCCAGGCCGCCGCCGCGGCGACGGCGAGCGCCAGGGCGGCGCCGGCGAGCACGCGAGGGTCGGCGCCGCGCGGCGCGCGCCGGGCCCGCGCCTCGACGGGCCCCGCCGCCTCCTCGAACCGCAGCACCACCTCGTCCGGATCGAGCCCGACCGCGGCCGCGTAGCCGCGGAGGTAGCCGACCACGTACGCGCGCGGCGGGATGCGCGCCTCCTCGCCGGACTCGAGCGCCTCGACCACGCCGGGCGCGAGCTTGATGGCGCGCGTGACCTCGTCGCGGGTCAGCCCGCGCAGCTCGCGCTCGCGCGCCAGCCACCGGCCGAACGCGGGCAGGCCCTCCTCGGCCGGCGCCTCGGCCTCGGGCGCCGCGGCGGCGGGCGCGTCCGGCGCGGGCGTGTCGTGCTCGTCGCTCATGGCGTCCCCGGCGTCACTGGAGGCGGCCCAGGCTCCGGCGGCACTCCTCGCCCTCGTTGGTCCCGTCGCCGATGGCCTGGCACCGCTCGAACGCGGCGCGCGCGCCGGCGACGTCGCCGGCCTTCATCCGCGCCAGCCCGAGCTGCAGGTGCGCGTCGGGCCGCTGGTCGCAGCTGCGGGCGTAGGCGTCGAGCTCCTCGATCGCCTCCCTGACCTGCCCCTCCGACAGGCGGATCCGCCCCAGCTCGCGCCGGCCGTCGCAGTAGCGCGGGGCCATGGACAGGCAGGTGCGGAGCTCGGCGAGCCCCTCGTCCTTGCGCCCCATGCGCCAGAGCGCCTGGCCCTTGTTGCAGCGGGCCACGTACGGCTCCCGGTACATCATGTCGGCGAGCGCGAGGTCGAACTCGGCCACCGCGGCCTGCAGGCGGCCGGTCTTGGCGAGCAGCTGCCCCAGGTTGTTGTGGGCCTCGGAGTAGCCGGGGCGCAGGGCCAGGGCGCGCCGGTACGCCTTCTCGGCCTCCTCCAGCCGGCCGAACCCGAGCTCGAGCACCAGCCCGCGCCCGAGGTGCGCCTCGGGGAAGTCCTCCACCACCGCGAGCGCCTGGTCGAACTCGCGCAGCGCCTCCTGGGCGCGCCCGGCGCGGAGCGCCTCCACCCCGAGGTCGTGGTGGATCTCGGCGCCGCGCCGCTCCTTGGCGCTGGGGGCGTGCGCGCAGGCGAGGGCGGCGGACAGGGCGGCGGCGAGGGCGAGCGATGTGGGGCGCATGATCAGAACGAGGCGAGCAGCCGGGCGAGGCGCGCGGAGTCGGCGGGCGCGGCGGCGCCGCCGGGCGCGGTGGCCGCGGGCGCCTGCGGGCGCGGCGGCGAGAACAGCGGGGTGCGCCGCAGCGCCTGCTCCTGCATCTCGGGGGTGAGGTTCCGGAAGTTCAGGTTGTCGAGCATGAAGCCCATCGACTCGAGGAACTGCAGGCCCTCGATCTCGACCTGGCGGTACTCCTCCACCGTGAGCTGCCGGCGATCGTGCACGTACACGACGTTCTCGCCGGTGCGCACGAGGTGGAGGCCGACGTAGATGGAGAGCGTGCCGTTCGCGTTGCGGACGCCGCAGAGGTGGCCCACCACCGCCTGCGGCGCCTTGCCGGGGACGGAGACCTGCGGCTGGTTGATGCTCTCGATGACCGCCACCACCTGCTCGCGCGTGGCGGGCAGGTGGGTGATGCTCGGGTCCGGCACGAACACGTCGCCCCCCTCGGCGCTAGCGCGCCTCCACCACGAACTCCTCGGTGCGGTCCTCGGTCTCGCCGGCGGTGCGCGTCAGCTCCAGCAGCGGGTTGTCGATGACCACGCCGCCGCCGGCGACGGTCCCCTCGCCCACGACCGCCTTCAGCGCCAGGGCGGCCGGGGACGCCGCGGGCGGGCCGCCGGCGCGCCGGGTGGCCGCGAGCACGACGCGGTTCGGGCCGGGGTTCAGCCAGCGGGTGAGCTCCATCACCACCTGCGGCTCGCCCGCCTTCACCTCGCGGATCCACTGCGCGTTCACGAAGACCGCCAGGTCGTACCGGGCGCCGGGCTGGGCGTGCTCGGCGACCAGGAAGTAGCGGCGGGACAGCCGGGCCGGCGCGCTCGCGGCGGCGACCGCGGCCGCGGCGCCGACCGCCGCGACGGGCGCGCTGCGGGGGGCCGGGTCGCCGGCCGGGCGCGCCGCGTAGCCCCGCGCCTCGATGTGCACGTCGCCGCGATCGTCGATCACGACCGTCGCGCCCTCGAAGCGCTGGCTGGTCGCGCCGTCGATGGGGACGCCGTTCAGGGTGAGGGAGGGGCCCGCGAAGGCGGGGCCGGCGGCGCCGGCGAGCGCGGCGGCGAGCGCGAGAGCGGGTGGGCGCATCCGTTCGCCTAGCTAGCCCCGCCCGGCCCGCCGCGTCAAGGAAGCGGGCGTGCGCGTGGCGGCGTGAGGGTGTGCACTGCCGGATCGCCCGTTGGACGCGCGAGCGGGCGTCCGTATTCCAGCGCGCCGCGCGGTCGCGATCGCCGCTACACGCCGTGCACGTCCGGGCCCCAGATCACCTTGTGCACCTGCAGCGAGAGGCGCGCGTCGAGCCCGCTCTCGAGCATCCAGCGCACCAGGTCGCGCGGCGCCACCTGCCCCCACGCCGGCGAGAAGAGCACCTGCACCCTCCCCTCCAGCGCGTGGCGGCGCACCACCTCGCGCGACCAGCGGAAGTCGTCCTCCGAGCAGACCACGAACTTCACCTCGTCGTGCGGCTGGAGGCGATCGAGGTAGGCGAAGTCGGTGGTGACCTCGCCCGAGCCGGGCGTCTTCACGTCCACCACCCGGATCGCCTCGGCCGGGAGCGCGTCCAGCGGGCGCTGCCCGTGCGTCTCGACCGCGACCTCGTAGCCGCGCGCGACGAGGTCGCGGGCGAGGTCGGGCAGCTCGCGCTGCAGCATCGGCTCGCCGCCGGTGAGGCAGACGAAGCGCGCCGGGTGCCGCGCCACCTCCGCCAGGACGGCGGCGCGGTCCATGTCCACCCCGCCGTGGAACGCGTAGGCGGTGTCGCAGTAGCCGCAGCGCAGGTCGCAGCCGGTGAACCGGACGAACACGCACGGGCGGCCGGCGCGGGAGCCCTCGCCCTGGATGCTGAAGAAGATCTCGGTGACGCGCATGGGGGCCTGGCGCCCGGGCGGCGCCGGGCGGTCGGGGACAGGGTGTAACCGAGATCGGCCCTACTCGGCCACCGGGGCGGGCGCGGCGGCGGCCGCCACCGCCTCGGCGGGCCGCTCGTCGCCGATGTCGCGGCGGATCCGGCGCAGCTCCGCCTTCACGCGCCGCGGGTAGACGTGGAAGCGCTGCGGGATCGCGCCCTCGCGCAGGTAGCCCAGGATCCGGTTCGGGCCGGCGTTGTACGCCATCAGCGCCACCTCCTCGCGCCCGAAGGCGTCGAGGAGCCGGCGCAGGTAGCGCACGCCCGCCCGCACGTTCAGCACCGGATCGTGCGGGTCGCCCGCGGGCAGGCCCACCCGCTCCAGCTCGCGGCGCAGGGTGGACTCGCGGAGCTGCATGAGCCCCTTCGCGCCCGCCCCGGACAGCGCGCGGGCGTCGAACGAGGACTCGACCTCGATGAGCGCGAGCACCAGCAGCGGGTCGATCCGCGCCGCCTCGGCCTCGAGCACGATGGTGCTCGCCAGCCGGGTGCGATCGGCCTCGGCGAGGCCGGGCATCCGCGCCGCGATCTGCGCGTCGATGGCCTCGACCAGCGGATCGGCCTCGGGCTCGCACCCGGTCGCGCCGCAGTCCGGCTCGCCGGGCCGGTGCGGCCGCGGCTCGTGCGAGAGCGTCCGCGGGAACGCCGCGACCACCACCCACGCGGTGATGGCCAGGGCGGCCCCGAGGAGCCCGCTGAGCCGCGGCATCCGCACTATTCCCCCTGCTCCTGCCGCGGCGGCGGCGGCGCGGCGGGCTCGCGCTTCGCCAGCGCCTCCACGCGCTCGGCGACGGCGTCGAGGCGCCGCTGCAGCGTCTCGAGGTCGTCGCGGGTCGGGATCCGGAAGCGGTTCGCCGCCCGGCGCACCGCGTCGTCGAGGTTGCGCTCGAGCTCGCGGCGCTCGCGGTCGATCCGCTCGCCCAGCTCGCGGGCCTGCCGCCGCACGCCCTCGGTCGAGACGCCGATGCGGCCGAGCACCTTCTCCGCCTCGGCCTCGGCGGCGGTCACCCCGGCGCGCGCGCTGGACCAGGCGTCCTTGAACATGCTCTGGATGTCCGGCATCGCTAGCCCTCCGCCCTGGCCTTCTTCGCGTTGCGGCGACCCTTCTCCGCTCGATCGAGGCGCTTCGCGAGGCGCTCCAGCTCTCGGCTCAGCTCCTCCACCTGATCCCGCGTGGCGACGCCGAGGAACGCGACCGCGCGCGTCTGGAGCTCCGTCACCCGCTCCAGCGCCTCCGTGCGGAACGTCTCGGCCTTCCCCCGCCACTCGGCTGCCCGCTCCACCCCCTGCTCCCGGAGCTTCCCCAGCCGGTGCTTCACCTCGGGGAGGTTCCAGTCCTGCCGGGACAGCCGCTGCATGATGTGTTCGATGTCCTTCCTTCCCGCACGTCCCCTGACCATGAGGTCCTTCAGCACCCGCTGGGCCTCCTCCTCGATCTGGCCGAAGCGGACCTGCGCCGCCTCCAGGGGCTCTCTCAGGAATTCCGGAACCTTCAGCTTCTCGATCCTCTGTGTCTCGGCCATGTGGAACCTCCGGGTGTCTGCCGGCGTGGCGTTCCTGCCACCCCATCTGCCCCGACGGTAACGCGCCGCGTCAGGGCCCTCAAGACCCTACCGCACTGCGTCATCCTTCAGGCCCCTACATGGTCGTTCCCGGATGAGGGAACGTAAACACCCTGCGAGGGACGGCCGTACGTCTCAACGCACGCCTACCCCGCCGCCTTCCCGCCGCCCTGTCGGTGGTCCGCGCCGACGGCATCCGAAAGGGTGCTGAAGCCGTCGCGCTCGAGCAGCCGCGCCAGGCCGGCGTTCACCCGGCCCACGAACCCGGGGCCCCCGTAGATGAGGCCGGTGTAGGCCTGGACCAGCGTGGCGCCGGCCCGGATCTTCGCGTACGCGCCCTCGGCGTCCATCACCCCGCCCACCCCCACGATCGGGACGCGGCCGGCGGCGCGCGCGTAGCAGCGCCGGACCACCTCGGTCGCGAGCCGCTCCAGCGGGGCGCCGGAGAGCCCGCCCGCCTCGGCGGCGCGCGGGTGGCGCTCGACGCCGGCCCGCGAGAGCGTGGTGTTGGTCGCGACGATGCCGGCCGCGCCCGCCGCGATGGCCACGTCCACCGCCTCGTCGAGCGCCTCGGGGGAGAGGTCCGGCGCGAGCTTCACGAGCAGCGGCTTGCCCGGCGCCCGCTCCGCCAGGTGGCGCACGCAGGCGCGCAGCAGCCGGTCCAGCGCCTCGCGCTCCTGGAGCTGCCGCAGCCCCGGCGTGTTGGGCGAGGAGATGTTGACCACCAGGTAGTCGGCGTACGGGTGGAGCCGCTCGATGCACGCGAGGTAGTCGGAGGCGGCGTCCTCGTTCGGCGTGGCCTTGTTCTTCCCGACGTTGATCCCGACCGGCCCGAGCCGCGCGGCCGCGGGCAGGGCCGCGAGCCGGCGCGCGCAGGCCTCCATCCCCTCGTTGTTGAAGCCCATCCGGTTGAGGAGCGCGCGGTGCTCCGGCAGGCGGAACAGGCGCGGGCGGTCGTTGCCCGGCTGCGGCCGCGGCGTGATCGTCCCGATCTCCACGTGCGAGAAGCCCAGGCCGAACAGGCCCGGCAGCGCCACGTCGCCCTTGTCGAAGCCGGCCGCCAGGCCCATCGGGCCGTCGAAGTCGAGCCCCATGCAGCGGACGGCGAGGGCCGGCACGGGCGCCGGCCGGCGCGCGCGCGCCAGGGCGGGCGGGACGCGGTGCAGCGCCCAGTGCGCGAGGTGGTGCACGCGCTCCGGGTCGAGCTGGAACAGGACGGACCGCAGGGCTGGCCAGAGCATGGGGCGGCCTGCTTACACCAGCGGGGGGCCGCCTGTCAGCCCGCCTCCGCCCGCCACGGCCGCCGCCTAGGGCAGGTCCGCGGTCATCACGACGGCGTCCTCGCCCTCCTCGGCGTAGTACCCGGGGCGGATCCCGACCTGCCGGTAGCCCAGCGAGCGGTACAGCTCGATGGCCGGCAGGTTCGAGCGGCGCACCTCCAGCGTGGCGAGCACCGCGCCGCGGCCGCGGCCGATCCGGTGGCCCTCCAGCATGAGCGCGCGCCCCACCCCGCGCCGCCGCGCCTCCAGCGCGGTCGCGATGTTGAGGACGTGCAGCTCGTCGTGCACCAGCCAGAACACGATGAAGCCGAGCACCACCTCGCCGCCGGGGCCGTCCTCGACCGCCAGCAGCGTGCTCGACCACGCGTGCCCGAGTTCGCGCTCGAGCAGCTGGCGCGACCACGGGTTGCGGAACCCGTCCTTCTCGATGTCCACCACGCGATCGAGGTCCGCCGTCCGCATCGGACGGAACCGGAGCTCCGGCGCGGGATCGGCCGGCCTGCGCACGTCAGCCCCCCCTCGCCGGCTCGCGGCGGAGCGCCGGGTCGAGCACGCGGATCTCGGCGCGGGCGCGCAGCTCGCGGATCAGCGCCTGCGCCTGCGCGCGGGCGCGCTCCTCGGCCAGCCCGGCGCGGACCGCCTCCCGCGACCCGGGCGATGGCGCCGCCGCGCCGCGCGCCCGCAGCACCGCGTCCACCTCGTCGTCCCCGACGCGCACCCCGCGGCCCACGCGCGTGCCGAGGTAGCGCTCCACCTCCAGCGTCCGCGCCAGCGACGCGGCCACGTCCTCCTCGCCCAGCTCGAAGCGGGCCAGGAACCGGCGGTAGGCGTCGTCGTCCGCGAAGCGCCCGCGGAACCGCCGCAGCGCCGGCTCGAGCGCCTCGCGGTCCACCGCGTCGAGCCGCAGCCGGGCCGACTCGTCCGCCACCAGCATCTCGTCGAGCAGCCAGTCGAGGGTGGCGCGCAGCACCTCCGCGTCCAGCGGCCGGAACGCCGCCTCGGCGCCGCCGCGCGAGACGAGCGCGACGCGGGCCTCGGCCTCGAGCCGGGTGAGCGTGATGGGGCGCGGCGCCGCGCCGGCCGGGTTGCGCAGCACGGCCACCACCTGCTCGACGACGCGCGCGCCCGGCGGCGGGGCCGGGGCCGCCGCGGCGGCGGCGAGGAGCAGGGAGAGGAGCATGGGCCCCATTGTAGTCAGCGCGGGCGCCGTGGGGAGCCCGTCCGCGCGCGCCGCCCGGGGGCGCCGCGATTTGACCTCCCGCCCGGGAGCGTTACGTTTCCCCGCGTGCCAGAGCGCGACCTCTACGAGATCATCGGAGTTCCACGCACCGCGACCCACGACGAGATCAAGCGCGCCTACCGCAAGCTCGCCAGGAAGTACCACCCCGACGTGAACCCGGGGAACAAGGCGGCGGAGGAGCGCTTCAAGGAGGTCACGGCGGCGTTCGAGGTGCTCTCCGACGAGAAGCGCCGGAAGCTGTACGACGAGTTCGGGCCGGACTCGCTGCGCTCCGGGTTCGACGAGAAGAAGGCCGAGCAGTACCGTCAGTGGAAGCGGCACGGCGCGCCGAACGGCGGGATGCCCTTCGACTTCGGCGACTTCTCCACGGTGAACGTGGGCGACTACGGCGCGTTCGACTTCGGGTCGATCTTCGGCGACCTGTTCGGCGGCGCGCGCGGCGGGCGGGTGCGGCGGGGCCCCATCCCGTCGCAGGGCGCGCACGCGGAGGCGGAGATCGCCATCGACCTGCGCGACGCGGTGCTCGGCGCCGAGCGCGACCTGCGCGTGGACGGCCGCACGCTCCGCGTGAAGATCCCGGCCGGCGTGACCGACGGCTCGCGCATCCGCCTGGGCGGCCAGGGCGGGCGCGGGGTCCACGGCGGCCCCGCCGGAGACCTGTACCTGGAGGTCCGGCTGCGCCCGCACCCGCACCTCCGGCGGGAGGGGCGCGACCTCTACCTCGACCTGCCCGTCACCATCCCGGAGGCCGCGCTCGGGGCCGAGGTGGAGCTGCCCACGTTCGAGGGCCCGGTGCGGCTGCGCGTGCCCGCCGGCGCGCAGAGCGGCATGCAGCTCCGGCTCCGCGGCAAGGGGATGCCGGACCTCCGGGGCGGGCCGCGCGGCGACCTCTACGCGGTGGTCCAGCTGCGGCTGCCACCGGACGGGTCCGCGCTGCGCGAGGCCGTGAAGCCGCTCGCCGAGCTGTACAAGGACGATCCGCGCGCGGGCATCTCGTTGTAGAACCTCGTGCCTCCGTCCGCTCCCGCGGGGGCCGGACGCTGGCGCGGGGGTTTCGGAGGTCGGATGGGACTGTTCGATCTGTTCGGGTCGAAGGAGGAGCGGGAGCAGAACCAGCTCCGCAAGCTCGCGAAGAAGCTCACCGAGCGCTACGGCCCGCCGGAGAACCGCCAGAAGGTGATCGAGCAGCTCGGCGAGATGGCCACGCCGGGCGCGCTCGGCACGCTGTGCCTGCGCTTCACCGTCCGTGCCGAGCCCGGCATCACCGACGACGAGGAGAAGGAGACCGCGCGCGGGATCCTGGTCGCCGCCGGCCAGGAGGCGCTCGGGCCGGTGGAGGCGTTCATCCGCGAGCAGGAGTCCGGGATCGCGTGGGGCCTGCGGGTGCTCGCGCAGGTCGCGCCGCCGGAGAAGGTCGTGGAGACGGTGGTGAAGGAGCTGGCGCGCCTCTCCCGCTCCTACACGCGCGACCCGGAGAAGAAGCTGGTCCTGCTCACCTGGCTCGCGGAGCACGCCGGGCCGGAGGCCGACGCGGGCCTGGAGGCCGCCCTGCTCCCGCTGCTCGAGGACTTCTCCGACGACGTGCGCATCGGCGCGGCCCGCGTGCTCTCGGGGCGCGCGCCCAGCGAGCCCGCGCGCGACGCGCTCATCCAGCTCCTGCTGCGCGACCGCGACAACGCGCGGGTGCGCGGCGAGGTGCTGGAGACCCTGGCGCGGCTCGGGGCGGACGTGAAGGGGCATCGCCCCAGCGTCGAGGCGCTGCTGGTCGAGCCGTTCTACCTGGACCGCGAGGGCCGGGTGAAGAAGCGCGGGTGACCGCGGACCCCCGGCCCGGCCTGCAGGTCCGGGATTTCCGGGCGGAATCCGCCCGCGAGCCGCCGGCGCTGTAATACACTCGCGCGCCGTGACGAAGGCCTCGGATCCCCAGCCGGACGGCTCGACGCCGCCGCCGTCCGCGTCATCGGGCGCCGGCCTCGGCGAGGGCGGCGGCCTGCTCGGCCGGTGGTTCGCGCCGGTCAAGATCCCCCGCGGCGCGATCGCCACGCTCCGCGCGCTCGCCGCGCGCGGCAGCCTGGTGTTCGTGATGCGCTCGCCGGGCCTGCTCGGCTTCCTCTACCTGCGCTGGTTCCTGCGCCGCGCCGGCCTGCCGCCGCTCCGCGCCGCCCAGGGCTTCCACGGCCTCGCCGGCTGGCTCGCGCGCGTGCGGCGCACCCGCCGCGCCTTCGAGGACGCGGTCGCCGCCGGCGAGTCGTCCCTCGTGTTCCTCGGGCGCCCCGACGCCGAGCAGGACCCGCTCGCGGCGCTGGTGCGCCAGCAGCGCGACCTGTTCCAGCCGGTGTTCCTCGTGCCGGTGCTGCTGGTGTGGAGCCGGCGGCCGCAGCGGCTGCAGGGGTCGATCTGGGACGTGCTCTACGGCTCGCCCGAGTCGCCGAGCGCCCTCGCGAACGCGATCGCGTTCCTGCGCGCGTTCCGGCGCGCGGTGTTCGACGTGGGGCGCGCGCTCGACCTGAAGGAGTACCTCGCGCAGCGCGCCGCCGAGCCCGACGCCTCGGTGGCCCTGCGCGTGCGCGGCGCGCTCCACCAGCACCTCGCCCGCGAGTTCCGCACCGCGGTCGGCCCGCCGCTCAAGGCGCCCTCCCGCGTGCGCGAGAAGGTCCTGCGCGACCGCTCGCTGCGCGCGGCCATCGAGGCGGTGGCGGCCGGCAGCGGCCGCCCCGCGCAGGCGGTGGTGGGAGAGGCCGAGAAGGACCTGCGCGAGATCGCGAGCAACTACGACCCGGTCTTCGTCGGCGTGATGCGGGCGCTGCTCTCGTGGTTCTTCCGCCGGCTCTACACCAGCGTCGAGGTGGACGAGGAGGGGCTGGCCCGGCTGCGCCGCGCCGCCGCCGACGCGCCCATCGTGCTCTGCCCCAGCCACAAGAGCCACGTGGACTACCTCGTGCTCTCCTGGCTCCTCTACGAGAACGGGATGACGCCGCCGCACATCGCGGCCGGCATCAACCTCGCGTTCTGGCCGTTCGGCGGGATCGCCCGCCGCGGCGGCGCGTTCTTCATCCGGCGCAAGGTGAAGGGCGACCGCGTCTACACCGCGGTGCTGCGCGCCTACGTGAAGCACCTGCTGCGCGACCGCTTCCCGCAGGAGTTCTACGTGGAGGGCGGGCGCAGCCGCACCGGCAAGCTCCTGTTCCCGAAGACCGGCCTGGTGTCGATGGAGGTGGACGCCTGGCTGGACGGCGCCGCCGACGACGTGCTGTTCGTGCCGGTGGCGATCGACTACGAGCGGCTCATCGAGGCCTCCAGCTACGCGAAGGAGCTGGCGGGCGGCGAGAAGCGCAAGGAGAGCCTGCGCGGCCTGCTGGGCGCGGCCCGCGTGCTGCTGCGGCGCTACGAGCGGCTCTACGTGCAGTTCGAGACGCCCATCTCGCTGCGCCAGCTCGCGGCGGAGCGGCTGGGCGCGCGCGCCGCGTCGCTGGCGGTGGACGAGGCGTGGGGCGGCGAGGCGGAGCGGCGCGCCGCGCCCGCCGCCGCCGCCGGGGCGGGCGAGGCCGCGGAGGCGAAGCGGCAGCTGGTGCAGGGGCTCGCGAACCGCATCGCGTACGGCATCAGCCGCGCGGTGACCATCACGCCCGTCGGGCTCGTGTCCGCGGCCCTGCTCTCGCACGTGCGGCGCGGCCTCGGCTCCGAGGAGGTGGCGCGGCGCGTCGAGCTGCTCCGCTACGTGGCGGCAGAGGGCGGCGCCCGCTTCGCGCGCGACCTCGCCGGCGCGCCCTCCGATCCGCGCCAGGCCGGCCCCATCGCCGACGCGGTGCGGCGGCTGGCGCACGAAGGGCTGGTGCGGGTGGAGGTCGCGGCGGGCGACACCATCTACCAGGTGGTGGACGAGAAGCGGCCGATGCTCGACTACCACCGCAACGCGGTCATCCACCGCTACGTCGCGCCCGCGCTGGTGGCCGCCGCGGCGCGCGCCGGCGGGCCGGGCGGCTCGACGGCCGCCGAGGTCCGCGGGCGGGCGCTGTGGCTCTCGCGGCTGTTCAAGCTCGAGTTCATGTACCGGAGCGGCGCGAGCTTCGACGAGATCTTCGAGTCGAACCTCGCGTTCCTGGTGCGGGTGCGGGCGGTGGACTGCGACGCGGGCCGGGTGCTGCCCGGCCCCGAGACCACCGCCCTCGCCTTCCTCGCCGATCTCCTCCGCGCGTACCTCGAGGCGTACCACCTCGCCGCCGCGGCCGCCGTCGCCGCCCTCGGTCCCGACGCGCCGCGGCAGGCGCCGCTCGACCGGCGTGCGCTCGTCCGCGAGGCGATGGAGCGAGGCCGCGGCGAGTTCCTCTCCGGGCGGATCGCGCTCCGCGAGGCCATCTCGAAGGCCACGCTGGAGAACGCGCTGGAGTGGCTGATCTCGCAGCGCGTCATCGCCGAGGAGGCGGGCAAGCTCAGGCTCGCCGGATCGTCATCGACCGCGGAACTCCGCGCCATCATGGACGGAATCGCTCCGCATCTGGCGACGTGAGAAGCGTCTCCGCCCCTTCCCCACAGACCCGTGCTCGCGTTACTCTGCGCCACCCACAGCAGGTGTGTCGCAGCACTCTCGGTCGTACCCGCGCTTTCCGTGACAGCAGCAGGAACCTAGGAGGCTGAACGCATGTCGGATCGGATTCTCCACAAGGGCCTCAAGGCGAAGGTGATGTCCGCCGAAGAAGCCGCTGGGCTCATCCCCAACGGCGCCATCCTCGGGATGTCGGGCTTCACCGGCGCCGGCTATCCCAAGGCCGTGCCCATCGCGCTCTCCAAGCGCGCGATCGAGGAGCGGATGAAGGGCAAGGCCTTCAAGGTCACCGCCCTCACCGGCGCCTCCACCGGCCCCGAGCTCGACCAGGCCATGGGCCTGACGGAGTCGGTCAGCTTCCGCTTCCCGTACAACGGCGACGCGGTCATGCGGCAGAAGATCAACGAGGGCGTGATCGAGTACCAGGACATGCACCTGAGCCACGCCGGCTCGCTGGTGCGCTACGGGTACTACGGGCGCCCCGACAACAAGATCGACTTCGCCGTCATCGAGGTCACGAAGATCAAGGAGGACGGCTCGCTCGTCTTCTCGTCCTCGTGCGGCGCGAACACCGCCTACTTCGACGTCGCGGAGAAGTACATCCTCGAGGTCAACGAGTGGCAGGACGAGCGGCTCGAGGGGATGCACGACATCCTCGGCGTGACCGGCCGTCACGGTGAGCGGACGCCGATCCCGATCCTCCGGGCCGACGACCGCGTCGGGTCGCCCACGCTCAAGATCGACGTGTCGAAGGTCGCGGCGGTGGTGATCACCAACAACCCCGACCGCAACGCGCCGTTCAAGGCCCCCGAGGCGGACCACAAGCGGATCGCCCAGCACATCCTCGACTTCCTCGACGGCGAGGTGAAGGCCGGCCGGCTCCCGAAGAGCCTCACCCCGCTGCAGTCGGGCGTCGGCAACATCGCGAACGCGGTGCTCGTCGGCCTGAACGAGGGGCACTTCGAGAACATGATGAGCTACACCGAGGTGATCCAGGACGGCATGCTGGACCTCCTCGACTCCGGCAAGCTCAAGATCGCGTCGGCGACGGCGTTCTCGGTCTCGCCCGAGGGCCAGGAGCGCTTCAACAAGAACATCGAGCGCTACCGCAAGCAGATCATCCTGCGCCCGCAGGACGTGTCGAACCACCCCGAGGTCATCCGCCGCCTGGGCTGCATCGCGATGAACGGCTTCGTCGAGGCCGACATCTACGGCCACGTGAACTCGACCCACATCGTGGGCAAGGGCATCGAGAACGGCATCGGCGGGTCGGGCGACTTCGCCCGCAACTCGGCGTACACGATCTTCATGTCCCCGTCGGTCGCGAAGGGCGGGAAGATCTCGGCCATCGTCCCGTTCGCGTCGCACATCGACCACACGGAGCACGAGGTCAACGGCATCGTGACCGAGTACGGCTTCGCCGACCTGCGCGGGAAGAGCCCGAAGCAGAAGGCGAAGGAAGTCATCGAGAAGTGCGCGCACCCGGACTGGCGCCCGATCCTCTGGGACTACTACAACCGCTCGCTGAAGGGCGGCAGCTTCGGGAAGCACACGCCGCACATGCTCAAGGAGGCGTTCTCGTTCCACACGCGCTACCTCGAGACGGGCGACATGCGCCCGAAGAAGTAGCCAGCCTCCGATAGACCGTCGCATCCGCGGCGGCCGTCCTCCCGGGCGGCCGCCGCGCGCTTTTTCCGGCGGCGCGCCCCCGCCGGCGCGCTAGGCTCGCGCCATGCCCGAGCTCGACCTGCAGCGCGCGATGGACACCGCCCGCGCGGCGGTGGAGGCCGCGTCCGCGGCCAGCCTCGCCCACTTCCGCCGCGGCGTGCGCGTGGAGCGCAAGCCGGACCGCAGCCCGGTCACCGCGGCCGACCGCGAGTCGGAGGCGGCGGTGCTGGCGGTGGTGCGGGCCGCGTTCCCCGACCACGGCTTCCTGGGCGAGGAGACGGGCGAGCACGCGGGCGCCGGCGAGACCCGCTGGATCGTGGACCCGCTCGACGGCACCAAGGGCTTCACCCGAGGGCGCGGCTTCTGGGGCCCGCTGGTGGCGTGCGAGCACCGCGGCGAGATCGTGGCCGGGGCCATGGCCCTGCCCGCGCTGGGCGAGGCGTACTGGGCCGCCCGCGGCCAGGGCTGCTGGCTCCGCGCCGGCGACGCGGCCCCGGCGCGGCTGCGCGTCTCCGGCCTCGCCGCCTGGGAGGACGCCACGCTGTCGCTGGGCGAGCCGCACGTGCTGTTCCGCCCGCCCATGCTGGAGCGCGTCGCGGCGCTGGCCATCTCGGCGCAGGCGGCCCGCTGCTACGGCGACCTGGCCGGCTGCGCGCTGGTGCTGAAGGGCGAGGCCGAGGCCTGGATCGAGGCGGGCGTGAACCTGTGGGACCTCGCGCCGCTGAAGATCCTGGTGGAGGAGGCCGGCGGCCGCTTCACCGACCTCGACGGGACGCCGACGGTCGCGTCGGGGAGCTGCGTGGCGTCGAACGGCCGGGTGCACGACCACGTGCTCCGGGCGCTCGCGGGGCGGTGAGCAGCTTGCGGACGATGGGCCGCGTCGGGCTGCGCCGCAGCACCTCCTCGAAGCCCGCGGCGCGGAAGGTGGACGCGAGGCCGGTGTAGAGGAACGCGGAGGCGGTCGCGCCGCGCGGGTCCACCGGGTAGGCCTCGAGGATGCTCGCCCCCGCCCCCCGGGCGTGCCGCTCGGCGGCCTCGACGAGCGCGCGGGTCACGCCGCGCCGGCGGTGCGAGCGCGCCACGTAGAAGCAGGTGATGGACCAGACCGGCTCCGCGTCCACCGGGGCCAGGATCCGCGAGACGCCGAGGCGCGGGTACTCGGCGCGCGGCGCGAGCGCCACCCAGCCCACCGGCGTCTCGCCGTCGTAGGCGAGCAGCCCGGGGACGTCCCCCGCCGCCACGCGCCCTCGGAGCGCGCGGCGGTTGCCCTCCCCCTTCCCCGCGTCGAACGCGGCGCGCGGGAGCCGCCACCACATGCACCAGCAGCCCGCGCAGGCGCCGTTCGGGCCGAACAGCCGCTCCAGATCGGCCCAGCGCTCCGGGCTGGCCGGGCGGATCTCCAGGTGCCCCCCGGTCATTGCACCCGCCGGAACAGGTCCACCACCGCGCCGGCCCGGCCGGCCACGCGGGCCCGGCCCCTGGCCCACTCGCGCAGCGCCTTGATCTGCTCCTCGTAGGTCCGGAACAGCGGGACCAGGTCCTGCGCCACGCGCCGGAGGTCGGCGGTCTCCAGCTCGCGCCCGAGCGCGTAGGCGCGGTGCAGCGCCCCGATCACCACCTGCTCCAGCTCCGCGCCCGAGTAGTCGGCGCACAGCTCGGCGATGGCCGCCACGTCCACCGCCCCGGGCTCGCGGCCGCGGCGCCGCAGGTGCAGCGCCAGGATCTCGCGGCGCGCCTCGAGGTCCGGGAGGTCCACGAAGAACAGCTCGTCGAAGCGCCCGCGGCGCAGCAGCTCCGGCGGCAGCCGCGACACGTCGTTGGCGGTCGCCACCACGAACACCGGCCCCTTGCGCTCCTGCAGCCAGGTGGAGAACGCGCCCAGCAGGCGCGCCGCGCGCGGCTCGCCGCCGTCGCCGGGCGCGCTGCCCGCGAACCCCTTCTCGATCTCGTCCACCCAGAGCGCCACCGGCGCGAGCGCCTCCGCCGCCTCCAGCGCGCGCGCCAGCCCCTCCTCGGCGCCGGACTGCGCGCCCAGCACCCGCGGCAGGTCGAGCCGCAGCACCGGCACCCCCAGGCGCGCCGCGGCCGCCTTGGCCGCGAGCGACTTCCCGCAGCCCTGCACGCCCACGAGCAGCACGCCGCGCGGCGGCGGGAGCCCCCAGCGCGAGGCGTCGGGATCGAACGCGAGCGCGCGCTCGTCCATCCATGCCTTGAACGCGCCGAGCCCGCCCAGGTCCTCCGGGCGCTCCGTCGCCTCGACCAGCTCGAGGCCGAGGTCGCGCGCGAGCAGCCGCTTCTTCTCGGCCGCCACCGCGGCGATGCCCTCCGGCCCCAGCGCCGCGTCCCGGCGCAGCGCGCGGGTGAACGCGCGGCGCGCCTGCGCCTCCGAGAGCCCGCGGGCCGCCACCAGCGCGCGGTGGCGCACCTCCGCCCGGAGCGGCGGCGGCGCGGCCGGGTGCGCGAGGCCGGCCTGGACCACCTCGAGCAGCGCGCCCAGCTCGGCGTCGTCGGGCAGCGGCACGCGGATCACCGCGGCGTCGGTGCCGAGCCCGTCCGGCAGCGCCAGGCGCGGCGCCACCACCGCGAGGCACCGCCCCTCGGCCGCCAGGCGGGGCAGCACGTCGCGGAGCTGGCGCGCCACCGCCGGCGAGGCGAGCGCGTGGTGGAAGTCGAGCGCCACCGCCAGGAACGGGGCCGGCGCGCGCAGCAGCGCGTCGAGCAGCGCCGCCGGCTCCTTGGCGCCGGGCGCCACCGGGTCGAGCCCGCGGTGCGAGGACCACACGGCGCAGCGCGCGTCGAACGCGGCGGCCGCCGCCTGGCAGGCGGCAACGGCCCGGTCCTCCTCCGGCGTGACCAGGTAGAGGATCGGGGTGCCGGCCGACCACAGCTCGGCGATCTCGGAGGAGACGCTCATGGCTCGCTCACCGGTGGTGCAGGGATCCGCGCCGGCCCGCTCACGGCGCCGCCTCGGCGTCGGCGGTGGCGCGCATCGCCTCCTCGAAGGACGTGACGCCCGCGGCCACCTTGCGGACCGCGTGATCGCGCAGCGGGCGCAGCCCGTCCTGCCGGGCGGTGCGGAGCAGCACCTCGGGCGTGGCGCCCTCCGCCACCAGGTGGCGCAGCCGCGCGTTGACCGGGAGGACCTCGAAGATGCCGCTCCGCCCGTAGTAGCCGGTGAACCGGCACTTGGGGCACCCGCGGCCCCGGCGGGCCAGCAGCTTGCCGGCGTGGTCCTCGGGGTGCGGCACGCCCAGCGCGTGCACCTCGTCGGCGGTGAGCGGCACGTCCTCGGCGCAGGACGGGCACACCTGCCGGACCAGCCGCTGCGCGGCGATGCCGGTGAGCGTGGCGGCGATGAGGAAGCTCGGCACGCCCAGGTCGCGCAGGCGCGCCACCGCGCTGACCGTGTCGTTCGTGTGCAGCGTGGTCAGCACCATGTGCCCGGTGAGCGCCGCCTGCACCGCCTGGGTGGCGGTCTCGGCGTCGCGCACCTCGCCCACCATCACCACGTCCGGATCCTGGCGCAGCACGTGGCGCAGCGCCTCGGCGAAGCCGGTGCCGGTCTTCTGGTTCGCGGCGATCTGGTTGAAGTCCTCGTGGACCATCTCGATGGGATCCTCGATGGTCACGACGTTCACCTCCGGCGACGCGAGCGCCTGCAGCGCGGAGTAGAGGGTCGTGGTCTTCCCGCTGCCGGTGGGGCCGGTCACGATCACCAGCCCGTGCGGGCGGAGCAGCCAGCGCTCGAACTGGTCGCGCTCGTCCGGGAGGAACCCCAGCTCGGAGAGGTCGCGCACCAGCACCGTCGGGTCGAGCACGCGGATCACCACCTTGTCGCCGAAGGTGGTGGGGACGGTGGAGACGCGCAGCTCCATCTCGGCGTCGCCGCGGGCGGTGCGGATGCGCCCGTCCTGCGGGCGCTTCAGCGCGATGTCGAGCCGGCTCATGATCTTGAACCGGTTGGCGATGGCCCCGTGCACGGCCTTCGGGATGCGGTGGACCGGGTGGAGCACCCCGTCGATCCGCATGCGGATGATCGACTCCTCCCGGCGCGGCTCGAGGTGGATGTCGCTGGCGCGCTGCTCGAACGCGTAGTGCAGCAGGTACTCGACCGCCGCGACCACCGGCTCGCTCGACGCCTCCAGCGCGTCGATGCCGGACAGGTTCACGAACTGCTCGAGGTTGGTGACGTCCGGGGCGCCGCCGCCGCCCTCCAGCTCGACGCGCGCCTGCGAGATCTGCTGGCGGAAGCCGTAGACCTCGGCGATGGCCCGGTGGATGTCGGAGGGCGAGGAGAGGACCGGCTCGACCTCGGCGCCGGTCAGGCCGCGCAGGTTCTCGAGCAGCTCGCGGTCGAACGGGTTCGCGGCCGCCACCACCAGCGAGCCGTTGCGGCGCTCCAGCGGGAGCACCGCGTGCTTGCGCGCGAAGGGGCGCGACAGCGTCCGGGTGATGAGCTGGGCGTCGAGCTTCAGCGGGTCGATCTTGCGGTAGGGGATCCCCACCGCCTTCGCCACCGCCTGCGTGGCCTTGTCCTCGTCCACGGTCTCGGCGTCGCGCCGGGCGTCCGGGAACTCGAACGACGCGAGCACCTCGATCGGCGAGAGCTCGGCGCGCCGCAGCGCCCGCCCGCCGCTGCGGGAGGCGCCGTCGCGGAGCAGGCGCGCGCGCTGCACGCCCTCGCGGGCGGTGGCGGTGCGGCGCGCGTCGTCGGTGAGGATCCCCTCCCTGGCGAGGAGATCGGCCACGAACTCCAGGGTGTAGTCGGTAGCGCGGTAGGTCCTTGGCACGCCGCGGGATTCTACCGCGCCGCCGCCGCGCCACCCAGCGCGCGCACCGGGCGGCGTGTGGGTGCGGCGACGCCGGCGTGCGCGCGCCCCGGCGATGGGTTCCTGGGAGGGGGACTCGCCCGACCGGGCGAGCGGCTCAGATGCCTCAACCGACCGGGCCGCAGCCGCGCGCGGGCGCGCCGCCGCCGTCCGAGCCGGTCCGCGCCGCCGCCGGGCGGGACATCTGCCGGGACACCTCGCGGCCGTTGCACGCGGGGCACGCGACCTCGGCCTCGTCGGACCGCCGGATGATGAGCGTCTCGAAGGACTTGCCGCAGCGGGCGCAGGCGTACTCGTAGATGGGCATCGCGCGGGGTGGGAGCCGGCTCGAGGCGGAAGGGTTCAGCCGCGGGCGGGCGCAGGCCGCCCGCTCGCCGGCGGCGCCCGGCGCTCGCGCAGCACCTCCGCCGCCTCCGCCTCGATGGTGCTCCGGGCCAGGGTGATCGAGGCGATGACCAGCACCGCCATGGCGGCCAGCATCGCCACCCCGAGGCCGAACACCAGCACCGGCAGCTCCGGCGGGACCGACCAGTAGGCCTGGCCCAGCCACAGCAGGGAGGTGACCACGAACGCGAAGAGGGCGCCGTAGTTGAGGAGCAGCGCCCGGGAGTAGAGGCCGTGGCGGCGGTCCAGCACCGCCACCTGCTCCGCCACCGCGCCCCGCCGCGCCGCGTGCGGCGGCAGCGCCCGCCACTCGCGCGCCAGGTCGCGGAGCCGGGCGGCCATGCGCGCGGCCTGGTTGTCGAGGCCGAGCGCGATGAGGCCGCAGGCGGAGACCATCACCGCCGGCGTCACCGCCGCCGCGATCTGCTGGAGCGCGCCCACCGGCGTCCAAGATGCACACGGGCGGGCGCGCTGCCGGGGCGCCCCCCTCCCCCGCGGCCGGGCGGGCGGGCGCCGGGCGCTACCGGCGCCGGCCGCCCTTGCCGGCGCGGGCCGCCCGGCGGGGGCGGGGCGCCTCGGGCGCGGACGGGCCCGGCGTGCCCATGAGCCGCGCGCGATCCCGGTCGTACAGGCGGATCGCGTCGCGCAGCACCTCGAGCGCCTCGGAGCGCCCCTGCGGCGCGCGGACCAGCACCTTCTTGTTCTCGAGCGCCTTGTAGTCCTGGAAGAACCGCTGCAGCTCGCGCAGCCGGTGCTGCGGCAGCTCCGAGACGTCCGTGTAGTCGGCGTAATTCGGGTCGTCGGCGTGGACCGCGATGAGCTTGTCGTCCTGGCCCTTGTCGTCGCGCATCTGCATCACGCCGATCACCTTCGCCTGCATGATCGCGAGCGGCTGGATCTGCTCGGAGCAGAGCACCAGGATGTCGAGCGGATCGCCGTCGTCGCAGTAGGTGCGCGGCACGAAGCCGTAGTTCGCCGGGTAGTGCACCGCGGAGAACAGGATCCGGTCCACGAGCAGCAGCCCGGACTTCTTGTCCAGCTCGTACTTCACCTTCGAGCCGGTGGGGATCTCGATGATGGCGGGGATCGGATCCTCGACGAAGCGAGGCAGCTCCACGTCGTGCCACGGGTGATAGGCCACTGCGGGGATTCCTTTCAGGGGCGCGGGCGCGCCGGATCAGATGCCCGCGCCGTGCGCGAAGCGCTGCTCCCGGACCTCGGCCTGGGTGACGCGGCTGCCGGGCGGCAGGCTCGAGGTGACCCAGACGTTGCCGCCCACCGACGACCCCTTGCCGATGGTGATCCGGCCGAGGATGGTGGCGCCGGCGTATACCACGACGTCGTCCTCGACGATGGGGTGCCGGTCGATTCCCTTGATCGGGTTGCCGTTCTCGTCGAGCGGGAAGCTCTTCGCGCCGAGCGTGACGCCCTGGTACAGCCGCACCCGGTCGCCGATGACCGAGGTCTCGCCGATCACCACGCCGGTGCCGTGGTCGATGAAGAAGCGCTCGCCGATCCGCGCGCCGGGGTGGATGTCGATGCCGGTGAGCGTGTGCGCGTGCTCGGTGATGATGCGGGGGATGAGCGGCACGCCCAGCACGTGGAGCTCGTGGGCGATGCGCTGGCTGGTCACCGCCATCATCCCCGGGTAGGCGAAGATCGCCTCGTCGCGGCTCTTCAGCGCCGGGTCGCCCTCGTAGGTGGCCTCCACGTCGGAGGCGACCAGCCGGCGGATCTCCGGCATGCGCCCGAGGAACGCCTTGGTGACGGCCTGCGCCTCCTCGAAGCAGTGCGTGCAGCCGTTCAGGTCGTGCCGCTCCGTGAACGCGAACCCGCGCCGGATCTGCTCCTCCAGCGCGCGCATGGCGCGCGCCAGGGTGGCGCCCACGAAGTAGTGCAGGCTCTCGTCGTGCAGGTCGCTGGTCCCGAAGTAGCCCGGGAACAGCACCGCCCGCAGGTCCTCCACCACGCGGATGACCGCCTCGCGCGACGGCAGCGTCACCCGCCCGCCGGCGCCGAACGCCGCCGCGGCGTCGCGGCAGAGCGCGTCCACCACCGGCGCGAGCGCCACCTGGTCCACCGCCGGAGCCGCCGGAGCCTTCACGCCGTCGCTCACTTCACGTCCTCCCAGAGCCAGGTCGAGAGGTAGCGCTCCCCGGTGTCCGGCAGGACCGCCACCACCAGCTTGCCCGCGTTCTCCGGCCGCCGCGCGACCTCGCGCGCGGCCCAGGCCACCCCGCCGTCGGAGATGCCGGAGAGGAGCCCCTCCTCGCGGCAGAGCCGCCGGGCCATGTCGCCGGCGTCCTCGTGACGGACGGTGACGATCTCGTCGAGGAGCTTCGTGTCCAGCACCTTCGGCACGAACCCGGCGCCCCAGCCCTGGATCTTGTGCGGCCCGGGCTTGCCGCCGGAGAGCACCGGCGAGTCCGCCGGCTCGGCGGCCACGATGCGGATCGACGGCTTGCGCGGCTTCAGCACCTGCGCGCAGCCGGTCACGGTGCCGCCCGTCCCGGTGGCGCACACCAGCACGTCCACCTCGCCGTCGGTGTCGCGCCAGATCTCCTCGGCGGTGGTGCGCCGGTGGACCTCGGGGTTGGCCGGGTTCTCGAACTGCTGGAGGACGAGGTACCGCGGGTCCTTCGCGGCGAGCTGCTCGGCGCGCTGGATGGCGCCCTTCATCCCCTCGGGGCCGGGCGTCAGGATGAGCTCCGCCCCGAGCGCCGCCAGCAGCTTGCGCCGCTCGACGCTCATGGTCTCGGGCATGAGCAGCGCGAGCTTGTAGCCCTTGGCCGCGGCGACGCACGCGAGGCCGATGCCGGTGTTGCCGCTGGTGGGCTCGAGCAGGATCGTGTCCGCCTTGATCCGCCCCTCGCGCTCGGCCGCCTCGATCATGGAGAGGCCGATGCGGTCCTTCACGCTGCCGGCCGGGTTCTGCATCTCCAGCTTGGCCGCGACCACCGCCCCGGCCCCGTCCATCACGCGGTTCAGCCGCACCAGCGGCGTGTTGCCGATGAGCTTCGTGACGTCGTCCGCGATCCGCATGTCGTCTCCTCGGGAGCCCCGACCTTATCAAACCGGCCGGTCGCCGTCCGACTTAAGCGGCGGGCTCCGGGGACGCATCCTCGTCGGCCAGCGCGGCGTCGATCTCCGCCTCGGTGGCGGCGATCGCCGCGTCCGGGATCGCCTCCGCGGGACCCCCCGCAGGCGTCCCCTCCGGCGCGCCGGACGGCTCGTCCGCGGCGGCCGGCGGCGCGTCCGGCCGGTGGAAGAACGCGTGGACGGCCGCCGCCTGCCTCGGCCCGAAGCCCTCCACCTGCGCGATCTCCTCGGGCGTCGCCTCCCGCACCCGGCGCAGCGCGCCGAAGTGGCGCAGCAGCGCCCGCTTGCGGCCCTCGCCGATCCCGGGGATCTCCTCGAGCACGCTCTGGAAGTTCCGCTCGCGCCGCAGCTTCCGGTGGAAGGTGATCGCGAAGCGGTGCGCCTCGTCGCGCAGCCGCGCCAGCAGGAACAGCTCGGCGGAGTTCTGCCGGAGCACCACCGGGTCCTTGCGGCCGGGCAGGAACACGCGCTCCGGGCTGCGCGCCAGCTCGGACACGAAGCCCTTCTCCGCCGCCTCGGCGGCGTCCGCCAGGCGCGCCTCCGCGCGCCGCCCGCGCCGCGCCACCACCCGCGCCGTCCCGAGCGCCGGGCCGTCCACCAGCCGGCTCTTCGCGAGCCCCACCAGCTCCACGAACGGCGCGTCGGGGTTGCCTGGCGACGGGCGCGTCGGCACGCCCAGGTCCTTCGCCGCCGCCAGGGCCGCGTTGAGCTGGCCCTTGCCGCCGTCGATGACGATCAGGTCGGGCAGCTGCCCTTCCCCGAGCGCCCGCCGCAGGCGGCGGGTGACGACCTCGTGCAGCATGGCGAAGTCGTCCTGCCCCGCCACCGCCTTCACCTTGTACCGGCGGTAGTTGGCCTTGTCCGGCTCGCCGTCCTTCATCGACACGCCGGAGCCGACCGCGAGCGCGCCCTGGAACGTCGAGATGTCGTAGCACTCCATCCAGCGCGGCGGCCGCGCCAGGTGCAGCGCCTTCGCCAGCGACGCCAGCGCCTGCTCGCGCCGCTCGTCGTGCTCGTGCCAGGCCCGGAACCCCTGCTCCGCGTTGCGGCGGGCCACGTCGAGCAGGTCGGCCTTCGCGCCGCGCTGCGGGGTGAGCAGCCGCACCCGCCGCCCGCGCCGCTCCGAGAGCACGTCGGCGAGCGCCTCGGCCTGGACCGGCTCGAGCGGCACCAGGATCTCGTCCGGCGCGTCGGTGTGCTCGTAGTAGAGCGACAGGAACGAGGACAGGATCTCCTCGGCGGGGAACTCCTGCTCGCGGAACGGGTGCGCCTGCGCGTCCTGGAGCTTGCCGGCGCGCATGGAGAGGACCTGGACCACCAGGTCCGGCCCCTCGCGGTAGAGGCCGATGACGTCGCGGTCGCCGCGGTCCGACATCAGCACCCGCTGCTTCTCGAGGCTCCGCTCCACCGCCTGGAGCTGGTCGCGCAGCCGCGCCGCCTCCTCGAACCGCAGCCCCTCCGCCGCGCCCGCCATGCGCCCGCGCAGCCGCTCCACCAGCTCGCCCTCGCGGCCCTCCAGGAACTCCACCGCGTCCTCGACCGACTGCCGGTACTCCTCCGCCGGCACCTCGTACACGCACGGCGCCGGGCAGCGGTGGATCTGGTACAGGATGCAGGGCCGCTTGCGGTGGTCGAAGACGTGGTCGCTGCAGGTGCGGAGCTGGAAGTGGCGGTTCACCATCCGCAGCGTCTCGCGGATCGACGACGCGGAGGAGTACGGGCCGAAGTAGCGCGCGCCCGGCTGCCGCTTCTCCCGCGCGCGCCGCACCTCCAGGCGCGGGTACGGGTGGCGCTCGTCCAGCTTCAGGACGATGAAGTCCTTGTCGTCGCGCAGCCGCACGTTGAAGCGCGGCCGGTGCTTCTTGATGAGCTCGTTCTCGAGGAGCACCGCCTCCTTCTCGGAGCGGGTGACGATCACCTCGAGGTCGCCGAGCAGCCCGTCGAGCAGCGCCACGAACGCGCGCTGGTCGCCGCGGCCGGCGTCGAAGTACGAGCGCACGCGCGAGCGGAGGCTGGACGCCTTGCCGACGTAGACCACCTCGCCGGCCCGGTCCTTCATCAGGTAGCAGCCCGGCTCGGCGGGCAGCTCGTCCAGCTTCCTGCGCAGGTTCGCGTCCATCCGGGCAAGGAATTACCCGGAAACCGCGCCCGGATCACGCCCGTCCGCCCGGACGGGCGGCGGGCGGGCGCCCGCGCGGCGCCGCCCACCGGGTGTCGCCCCGCTACCGCAGCGCGGCGGCGACGGCCTCGACCTGCGCCGCGGAGAGGTCCTTCAGGCCGGCCATCGAGGCCAGGCCGGAGATGGCGGCGGAGATCTGCGTGGCGGTGCGGCCCCGGACCGCCGAGCCGGCCAGGGCGCCGTGGCAGGGCGCGCAGCGCGCCGCGTACAGCGCCGCGCCGTCCGGCGCCGGGGCGGCGGGGTCGGCGGCCGGGCCGGACGGGACGCGGGCCGCGACCTGCTCGGCGGTGAGCGAGGCGCCGTAGTGGTACACGATCTCCGGGCCGCCGTACCCGGCGCCGCCGTCCGGCAGGTGCTCCGCCTCGACGAACGCGGGGTGCGGCTGCGCGTTCACGAACGCCGCCACGTCGAGC
Source organism: Anaeromyxobacter dehalogenans 2CP-C (assembly GCF_000013385.1). Classification (GTDB taxonomy): domain Bacteria; phylum Myxococcota; class Myxococcia; order Myxococcales; family Anaeromyxobacteraceae; genus Anaeromyxobacter; species Anaeromyxobacter dehalogenans_B. The sequence goes on along the minus strand of NC_007760.1, from coordinate 1,483,086 downwards.
GCCTCCTGGTCCGTCAGCGTGAGCTCCTCCGCCGGCGGCATGTTGAACTGGATCCAGCTGCCCGCCTGGACGTCGTTCGCCATCCCCGCGCCCTTGTTGTAGGCGCGCTCGCCCCAGACCGGCGGCGCGCCCACGATGCCCTCCCCGTGCACGCCGTGGCACGGCGCGCAGCGCGAGTCGTAGATCGACGCGCCGTTCGCGGCCACCGCCTTGCCGGCGAGCGCCATGGCCTTGATGGCGGGGTTCGGGAAGGACCGGTTGAGCGACGACACCGCGCGGTCCGGGTTCGGCTCGAGCGGGAACCCCTGCGACAGCCAGTTGATGTACGAGACGATGGCGAGCAGCGCCTCCGAGTTCTCCGGCAGCCGCGTCCCGTTCATGCTCCGCATGAAGCAGCCGTTGACGCGGTCCTGCAGCGTGATCACCCCGCCGTCGCGGTCGTTGAACGCCGGGAACGACGCGGCGGCGCCGATGAACGTGGACGCGATGGCCTTCTTCCTCCCCGCGTCGAGGTGGCAGGAGCTGCAGGTGAGCCCCGACGCCCCGACGTACGGCGCCGTGAGCGGGTGGGTGTTCGTCTCGCGCAGGAGCTTCTCGCCGAGCTCGATCATGTAGGCGAGCTCCTGGCGCGTGCCGGTGCTCCGCGGGAGCGCCGAGGGCGGGTCCGGCATCGCCGCCACCTCGGCCCGGCGCGCGGCGAGGTACGCCGCCTGAGGATCCGCCGGCGCGGGCGCCGGCTGCGGGTCGGCGGGGGACGGCGCCGCCGCGGTGGCGGTGCGCGAGCGCGACTCGCTGCAGGCCGCGAGGGAGAGGATCGCCGCGACGAGCGCGGCGGGACGGGACGCACGGAGCACGGTGGCCTCCTTCGCCGGGCGAGGTGCCGGCCTGGCCCGCCTGGCGGGCACGGCCGATGCCTCTTTCCAGGCGCGTGCCGCCGAGGCTCCGGTGGTAAGCTCCCGCCGTCGCAAGCGGATTTTTACCGCGCGCCGCCGGGGCCGCGCCGGAGGATTGCAGGATGCAACGCGAGGACGCGCCGAGGTTGCAGCAGCGCAACGCTCCCGGCCGCCGGACCGGCATCGGCGCGCGGATGCTCGCGACGATGCTGGCGGTGGGCATCCCGTCCTTCGTCGCGTTCTCGCTGGTCGTCCTCGGCGTCGCCGAGGGCCTGCTGCGCAGCCGCACCGAGTCGCACATCCGGACGCTCGCCGCCGGGTCGGCGCGCGAGGTCCAGGAACTGGTCCGGCACGGCGAGCGCACCGCGGCCGCCCTGGCCGCCTCGCCCGAGGTGGCCGCCGCGCTCGCGGCCGCGGAGCGTGGCCGGCCGGATCGCGCCGCGTTCGCGGCGGTCGAGGCGAGCTTCCTGGCGGCGCAGCGGCTCGACCCGGCCCTGCAGGCGGTCCGCGTCGTGGACGCCGAGGGGAACGAGGTCCTCAAGGTCCGCGAGGGCAAGGTCGGCGCCGCCGCCTCGGAGCGGCGCGGGCCGCTCGGCCTGCCCGCCATCCAGTCGATCCGCGGCCGCCCGTTCTTCGAGGAGGCGGTCCGCGCGGCGCCCGGGACCGTGATCGTCTCGAACCTGGAGCGCGGGCGGGTGGAGGGCGAGGAGGCGTGGTGCCCGGCGATGGTCCGCTTCGCGACGCCGCTGTCGTTCCCGTCGGGCGCCCGCGCCGGCGTGCTGGTCGTGAACGTCTGGGGCGCCCAGGTCGGCGCCATGCTGACCCGGCTCGTCCCGCCCGAGCAGGGCTCCGCGTTCCTGGTGGAGCGGAACCTCGCGGACGCGGAGCGATCCGGGATCTACCTGTTCCACCCCGAAGGCGGCTGCGAGTTCGGGAACCAGACCGGGACGCACGTCACCGCCTGGAAGCAGTACCCCCGCGACGTGGTCCGGTCGTGGATGACCACCGGCTCCGGGCTCGCCGTCGAGCCCGCGACCGGCGACCTCCTCGCGCACGTCTACTACTCGCCCTACGCGCGCGAGGACCGCGGGTGGGTGATCGTGCTGGCGGCGCGCGAGGCCCACTTCGCGCGCCCGGTGGCGCGGCTGCGCGCGACCGTGGTCGGGCTCTCGGTCGTGGTGCTCGCCGGCATGGTGCTCGCGGCGCTGCTCATGTCGCGCACGCTCACCCGGCCGCTGCGATCGCTGGCCGACGGCGTCCGCCGCCTGGGCGAGGACCTCTCGGTGCGCGTGCCGGTGGGCGGCGGCCGGGAGATCGCGGGGGTGGGCGAGGCGGTGAACCGGATGGCCGCGGTGATGCGCGAGCACCTCGCCGAGCGCGAGCGCTCCGAGCGGCAGCTCCGCGAGACCGAGAAGCTGGCCTCGATCGGCGAGATGGCGGCCGGCCTCGCCCACGAGCTCAACACGCCCCTCTCGAACATCCGGGCGCTCGCGTCGCTGGCGAAGCGGGACCTCGAGGCCGGGCCGGCCGACCCGCGCGCGCTCTCGCAGGACCTCGCCGACGTGACCGAGCAGACGCGCCGGTGCAGCGCCATCATCCAGGGCCTGCTCCGCTTCGCGCGGCGGCAGCCGCCCGCGCTCGCCGCCCACGACGTGGACGCGCTGGTGCAGGGCGCGCTGGAGCTGGTCCGGCTGCGGGCCGAGGGCAAGGGGGTGGCGCTCGCGTTCCAGCCGGGGCCGGCGCGGCCCACGGTGGTGGACGCCGCGCAGCTCGAGCAGGTGTTCGTGAACCTGCTGCTGAACGCGATCGACGCGTCCGGCCCCGGCGGGCGGGTCGAGATCTCGACCGCCGCCGCGGACGGGCGGGTCTCGGTGCGCGTGACCGACCACGGCCCCGGCATCGCCCCCGAGCATCTGCCCCGCATCTTCGACCCGTTCTTCACGACCAAGGAGGTCGGCCAGGGCACCGGGCTCGGCCTCTCGGTCAGCTACGGCATCGTGCGCAGCCACGGCGGCGCGCTGCGGGTGGACTCCGCCCCGGGCCGCGGCGCGACGTTCACCGTCGAGCTCCCGGCGGAGGCCGCCTGATGGCCCGCGTGCTGGTGGTGGACGACGACCCCGTCGCGCAGCGCGTGCTGGTCCGGCTGCTCTCGCCGGCGCACGAGGTGCGCGCGTTCGGCGAGCCGGCCGCGGCGCTGCGCCACCTCGCCGAGCACGGCGCGGACGCCGTGCTCACCGATCTCCGCATGCCCGGGCTCGACGGCATCCAGGTCCTGGCGCGGGCGCGCGAGCTCGACCCCGAGGTGCTGGTGTTCGTGATCACCGGCCACTCCTCGCTCCCGAGCGCCGTCGAGGCGATCAAGCGCGGCGCGGAGGACTACCTGGCGAAGCCGTTCGAGCCGGAGGACGTGGTGCTCCGCCTCGACCGCGCGCTGGAACGGCGGCGCCTGGTGGCCCGGGTGCGGCTGCAGGACGAGGCGGCGGCGCCGGGCGGCCCGGACGGCGCGCTCCTGTCCGCGCACCCGCGCATGGCGCCGATCCTGGAGGTCGCGCGCCGGGCGGCGCGCACCGACTCGACCGTGCTGATCCAGGGCGAGACCGGCGTCGGGAAGGAGGTCTTCGCCCGGCTGCTGCACGCGTGGAGCCCGCGGGCGGGGCGCGCGTTCGTGGCGGTCAACTGCGGCGCGCTCTCGGCGGCGCTGCTGGAGAGCGAGCTGTTCGGGCACGAGCGGGGCGCGTTCACCGGCGCGGTGACCCGGCGCGCCGGGTACTTCGAGGCGGCCGACGGCGGCACCATCCTGCTCGACGAGATCGGCGCGACCACGCCGGCGTTCCAGGTGCGCCTCCTGCGCGTGCTGCAGGAGCGGACGGTGCAGCGGGTGGGCGGCACCGCGCCCATCCCGGTGGACGTGCGCGTGATCGCCGCCACCCACGAGCCCCTGGAGCGCGCCGCGCGCGAGGGGCGGTTCCGGCAGGACCTCTACTACCGCCTCGGCGTGGTGACGCTGGCGATCCCGCCGCTGCGCGAGCGGCGCGAGGACGTCCCCGCGCTGGCCGGGCACTTCCTGCGCAAGCACCGGCACGTGAACCCCGCCGTCGGCGGCATCTCGCCGGAGGGGCTCGCGAAGCTCGCCGCCTACGACTACCCCGGCAACGTCCGGGAGCTCGAGAACGTGATCGAGCGCGCCCTGATCCTCGAGTCCGGGCCGCTGCTCTCGCCCGCCTCGCTGCTGGTCGGCCCCGCGGCCTCGCTGGCCGGCGCCGCGGAGGCGCCGGCGGAGGCGCCCGAGCCGCTCGCCATGGACGACGCGGAGCGCGAGCACGTCCTGCGCGTGCTGGAGCGCTGCGGCAGCCGGCGCGCCGAGGCGGCGCGGGCGCTCGGGATCGACAAGTCCACGCTCTGGCGCAAGCTGAAGCGCTGGGGCCTGCAGGACTGAGGGTCAGCGCCGGCGCCGGCGCTGCATGGGGCGCTTCGCCCCGCGCAGCTTGCCCATCGCGGCCGCGCTCGCCACCGCGCCGCTCCCGAGCGAGCCCCGCGACCCGGCGGCGCGCGCCGGCAGCCCGAGCTGCAGGTCCTTGAGCGCCTGCACCCGGTCGCGCAGCTGCGCGGCCTTCTCGAACTCGAGGGCGCGGGCGGCGTCCTGCATCTCCCGCTCGAGCGCCGCGACGATCTCGGGCAGCTGCTCGGGCCGGTACTCGGCGCCCTCCTCGGCCGCGAGCGGCACGGTGACGTAGTCCGCCTCGACCACCGCCATCCCGAGGTCGCTGATGTTGCGCTTCACCGTGGTGGGCGTGATCCCGTGCTCGGCGTTGTAGCGCTCCTGGATCTCGCGGCGCCGGGTGGTCTCGTCGATGGCCTGGCGCATCGAGGCGGTGATCGCGTCGGCGTAGAGCAGCACCCGGCCGTTCACGTTGCGGGCGGCGCGCCCGATGGTCTGGATGAGCGAGACCGAGGAGCGCAGGAAGCCCTCCTTGTCCGCGTCGAGCACCGCCACCAGCGAGACCTCGGGGATGTCGAGCCCCTCGCGCAGCAGGTTGATGCCGATGAGCACGTCGAACTCGCCGCGGCGCAGGTCGCGGATCACCGCGCTCCGCTCCAGCGTGTCGATGTCCGAGTGCAGGTAGCGGCAGCGCACGCCCACGTCGGTGAAGTACTCCGTGAGATCCTCGGCCATGCGCTTGGTGAGCGTGGTCACGAGCACCCGCTCCCCCGCCTCGGCGCGCTTGCGCACCTCGCCGAGCAGGTCGTCCACCTGCGAGCCCACCGGGCGGACCTCGATCTGCGGGTCCACCAGGCCGGTGGGGCGGATGAGCTGCTCCACCACCACGCCCTGCGCCTGCTCCAGCTCGTACGCGGCGGGCGTGGCCGACACGTAGACGGCCTGCTTCACGAGCGCCTGGAACTCCTCGAACTTGAGCGGCCGGTTGTCGAGCGCCGAGGGGAGCCGGAACCCGAACTCGACCAGCGTCTCCTTGCGCGAGCGATCGCCCCGGTACATCGACCCGATCTGCGGGACGGTCTGGTGCGACTCGTCGATGACGAGCAGGAAGTCCTTCGGGAAGTAGTCGAGGAGGCACGGCGGTGGATCGCCCGCCTTCCGCCCGGAGAGCCAGCGCGAGTAGTTCTCGATGCCCGGGCAGAAGCCCATCTGCTCCAGCATCTCCAGGTCGAACATCGTCCGCTGCTCGAGGCGCTGCGCCTCCACCAGCTTGTTCGCCGCCTTCAGCTCGCCGAGCCGCTCGCGCAGCTCCTCGCGAACGCCGGAGATGGCGCGCGCCCGGACCTCCGGCGCCGAGACGTAGTGGCTGTTCGGGAAGATGGCGACCTTGTCCAGCTCGGCCAGCGTGACGCCGCGGAGCGGGTCGAACTCGTGGATGGACTCGACCACGTCGCCGAAGAACTCGATGCGGACGGCGCGGTCCTCCTCGTACGGCGGGAACACCTCGATGGTGTCGCCGCGCACCCGGAACGTGCCGCGGTGGAAGTCGAGGTCGTTCCGCTCGTACTGGATGTCGATGAGCGAGCGGATGAAGCGGTCGCGCAGGAACTCCTGGCCGCGCTCGAGCCGCTGCAGCAGGCCGTGGTAGGCCTCGGCGGTGCCGAGGCCGTAGATGCACGACACCGAGGCCACGATGAGCACGTCGTTCCGGGTGAGCAGCGCGTGCGTCGCCGCGTGGCGCATCCGGTCGATCTCGTCGTTGATGGACGAGTCCTTCTCGATGTACGTGTCGGTCGAGGGGACGTACGCCTCGGGCTGGTAGTAGTCGTAGTAGCTGACGAAGTAGTGCACCGCGGCGGTCGGGAAGAGCTCCTTGAACTCGGCGTAGAGCTGGGCCGCCAGCGTCTTGTTGTGGGCGATGACCAGCGTCGGGCGCTTCACCTCGGCGACCACGTTCGCGACGGTGAAGGTCTTCCCCGAGCCGGTGACGCCGAGCAGCACCTGGTGGCGCTCGCCGCGGCGCAGGCCGTCGGTCAGCTCGGCGATGGCCCGCGGCTGGTCGCCGGTGGGCTGGTACTCGCTCTGGATCTCGAAGGGCACCGCGGGAATGTAACAGCCCTCCCCGACGGGTTCAGCGGCCGCTTGCCGCGCGCTCCCCGCCCCCTTCCGTCCCCACCCAGAGTAATCTGGGAGCCCCGTTCCGGGAGGCCCCATGCACCCGCTCGCCCGCGCCGTCCTCGCCGCCCCGCTCGCGCTCGCGCTCGCCGCCTGCAGCGGGAGCTCGAAGACCTCGTGCCCCGCCGGCCAGACCGACTGCGGCGGCGCCTGCGTGGACCTCCAGTCGAGCACGGTCCACTGCGGCGCGTGCCTCCACGCGTGCGCGGCGGGCGCGGCCTGCACGGCCGGCGCGTGCGCCTGCCCCGCCGGGCAGATCGCCTGCGCCGGGCGGTGCGTGGACCCGGCCACCGACGCCGCGAACTGCGGGGGCTGCGGCCACGCCTGCGGGCCCGGCACGTGCGCCGGCGGCGCCTGCGCGTGCGCGGCGGGGGCGAGCGCCTGCCCCGGCGCGAACCCGGAGTGCGTGGACCTCCAGGCGGACCCGGCCCACTGCGGCGCCTGCGACGTGGCGTGCAGGCAGCCGGCGCCGGACTGCGCCGCCGGGAGCTGCGCCTGCAGCCCGCCGCGGACCGCCTGCGGCGCGGCCTGCACCGACACGCGCATCGACGCGTCGAACTGCGGCGGCTGCGGCAACGTCTGCCCGCTCACGAACGACGTGTGCCTGGGCGGCTCCTGCCAGTGCCCGGACGCCCTGCCCGACGTCTGCCCGGCGGCCGGCTCGCCGCAGACCTGCGTCAGCCTGGCGCACGACGAGAGGAACTGCGGCACGTGCGGCCACGCCTGCGCCGCCGGCCAGACCTGCGTGGACGGGACCTGCGCGTGCCCGGCGGGCAAGGTCGTGTGCGGGACGGGGAGCGCCGCGATCTGCACCGACCCCCTGTCCGACCCGGCGAACTGCGGGACCTGCGGGACCGCCTGCGCGCCGGGCACCGCCTGCAGCGGCGGCCGCTGCCTGTGCCCGGTCGGCGCGCCGCTGGCCTGCGGCGGGAGCTGCTGCCCGGGCACCGGCTGCTGCGAGGCCGGGACCGCCTGCCAGACCGCCCACGACAACGGCCTCGGCCAGACGTACTACGACTGCGGCGCGCTGGACGAGCACACCCAGGCCCAGGCCGTGCTCGCGGCGAAGGCCTGGAGCGGCACGGGCATGACCTACGACGGGAACACGATCTGCGGGACCTTCTGCCTCTGCCGGGAGACGGGCACCCAGGCGGCGGTCTGGTGCTACGCCGGCAGCCCGATGAAGGGGCTCGCGACCGTCAGCAACGTCGGGTCCTGCGCGATCGCCACCTGCCCCTTCGCGGGCGGGGTGGCCTGGCACTAGCCGGGGCCGCTCCCCCCGCAACCTGCTCGACTTTTCACCACCCTGCGGCTACGTTACAGGCGTCCCACGCCTCTGGCGCGGCTCGGGGCCGACGGGAAGTGCATCCCGGACGAACACGGAAAGAAGTGTGCAGATGGCGAGTGGTACTGTGAAGTGGTTCAATGACGCGAAGGGCTTCGGCTTCATCTCCCAGGACGGTGGCGGCGAGGACGTGTTCGTCCACCACACCGCGATCGTCGCCGAGGGCTTCCGCAGCCTGCAGGAAGGGCAGCGGGTGGAGTTCGAGGTGAAGAAGGGCCCCAAGGGGCTGCAGGCCGCGAACGTCCGGGGGGCGTAACCCCGGTCGGAGTCGCAGTGTCGTGAGGGCCCGGCCGCTCGGCCGGGCCTTCGCGCTTTAGGCCCCCAACCTCGAAGGAGCGCACACCATGGCCTTCCACCCCGGAGCGACCAAGCGGCAGAAGGAAGCGGCGCGGCGAGACAAGCAGCGCCACAAGGAAGAGAAGAAGGAGCAGCGCAAGCGCGAGAAGGCGACCCGCGAGACGAACCCGCTCTCGCCCGGCGAGGATCCCGACATCGCCGGCATCATCCCCGGGCCGCAGCCGCCGCTCGAGGACTGAGCGGGCGGAGCCGGCCGGCGCGGCGCGTCCCGCCCTACTCCACCTTCCACGTCGTGCCCTGCGGCCCGTCCATCAGGACGACGCCGCGGGCCAGGAGCCCGTCGCGGATGGCGTCGGAGCGCGCGAAGTCCTTCGCCGCCCGCGCCGCCGCGCGCTCCGCGATCAGGCGCTCCACCTCGCTCCCGTCGATGCCCCGCCGCGCCGCCGCCCGGTCGCGGATGGCGGAGAGCGCCTGCGCCGGCGGGCGGCCCAGGATGCCGAGCACCGCGCCCACCGCGCGCGCGCCGCGCGCGAACGCCGCCAGCCGCGCCTTCTCCTCGGGCGACTTCTTGCCCTTGCGGTCGGCGAGGGCGTTCGCCTCGGTGAACGCCTCGGCCACGATGCCGAGCACCTGCGGCGTGTTGAAGTCGTCGTCGAGCGCGGCGCGCGCCCGCTCCACGAACGCGGGCTCCGCGCCCGGCTCCACGCCCGCGCCCAGCCGCTCGGCCTTCTCCACCGTCTCGTAGAGCGCGGAGAGCCGGCGCTCCGCCTCGGCCAGCACCTGGTCGGAGAAGTTGAAGTCGCGGCGGTAGTGCGTGCCGAGCAGGAAGAAGCGCAGGGCCTCGCCGTCGAAGCGGGCCAGGACGTCGCGGATGGTGAAGAAGTTGCCGAGCGACTTCGACATCTTCTCGTCGTCGATCTGGACGAAGCCGTTGTGCATCCAGTACCGCGCGAAGTCCTCGGCGTGCAGGCCGTCGCTGGTGGCGGCCACCGACTGGGCGATCTCGTTGGTGTGGTGCGGGAACACCAGGTCCTTGCCGCCGGCGTGCAGGTCGATGGGCGCGCCCAGGTGCTTCTGCGTCATGGCCGAGCACTCGATGTGCCAGCCCGGCCGGCCCTTGCCCCAGGGCGAGTCCCAGGCCGGCTCGCCCGGCTTGGCCGCCTTCCACAGCGCGAAGTCGAGCGGGTCGCGCTTGGCCTCGCCCGGCTCCACCCGCGCCCCGGCGATGAGGTCGTCCAGGTTGCGCTTCGAGAGCCGCCCGTACTCGGGGAACTTGCGGACCGCGTAGTAGACGTCGCCGTTGCCGGGGGCGTAGGCGAAGCCGCGCTCCACCAGCCGGGCGATCAGCGCGACGATCTCCGGGATGTGGCCGGACACCCGCGGCTCGACGTCCGGACGCAGGTTCCCGAGCGCGTCCATGTCCTCGTGGAACGCGTCGGCGAAGCGCGACGCGAGCGCGATGGGATCCTCGCCGCGCTCGTTGGCGCGCTGGATGATCTTGTCGTCCACGTCGGTGAAGTTGCGGACGAACCTCACCTCGAGGCCGCGCGCGCGCAGGTGGCGGACCACCACGTCCCAGACCACGTAGCAGCGGGCGTGGCCGAGGTGCGAGTAGTCGTAGACGGTGGGCCCGCACACGTAGAGCCGCAGCTTGCCGGGCTCGAGGGGGACCAGCTCGCGCTTCTGCGCGGTCAGGGTGTCGTGGACCTGGATGCTCATCTCTGTCGTGTCCCGTGTCGTCGGCGGGGTCCCGCTCAGCCGGCCGCGCGCACCAGCAGGGCGATCGCGTGCGCGGCGACGCCCTCCTCGCGGCCGACGAAGCCCATCCCCTCGCCGGTGGTGGCCTTCACGTTGACCTGCGCCGGGGAGATCCCGAGCGCCCCGGCCAGCCGCGCGCGCATCTCCTCGGCGCGCGGCGCGATCTTGGGCCGCTTCGCGGCCAGCGTCACGTCGCAGTTCCCCACCCGCCAGCCGCGCTCGGCCGCCTTCGCGGCGATCTCGCGGAGCAGCGCCAGCGAGGAGACGCCCTTCCAGCGCGGGTCGGTGTCGGGGAAGTGCCGGCCGAGGTCGCCGAGCCCGGCCGCGCCCAGGATGGCGTCGCCGATCGCGTGCGCGCAGACGTCGGCGTCGGAGTGGCCGAGCAGCCCGTCGCCCTCGAACTCCACGCCGCCGAGCACCAGCCGGCGGCCCGGCGCGAAGCGGTGGGTGTCGTAGCCGACGCCCGTCGCGACCGGCGCCTCGAGCAGCGCGCGCGCGCGCCGCACGTCGTCCGGGCCGGTGATCTTGAAGTTCCCGGGCTCGCCCGGCACCAGCGTGACCGGGGCCCCGGCCGCCTCGACCAGCGCGCACTCGTCGGTGGCGGCGGAGGCGGACGGACCGGCCGCGGCGTAGGCCTGCTCGAGCACGGCGCGGCGGAAGCCCTGCGGCGTCTGCGCCAGCCAGACCGTGCGGCGGTCCAGCGTCTCGAGGACGCGGGGCACCTCGGCGCCGGCCTCGGCGCGCTTCACGGTGTCGGTGGCCGGCAGCGCCGCCAGCGCCGCGCCGTCGCGCGCGGCGGCCTCGGCCACGCGCCCCGCCAGCGCCGCGCTCGCGAACGGCCGGGCGGCGTCGTGCACGAGCACCACCGCGCCGTCTGCGGCGGCGAGCCCGTTCCGCACCGAGTCGGCCCGCGCCGGGCCGCCGGCCACGGCGCGCACCGGCTTCCCGAGCCCGGCCAGCTCCGCCTCGCCGCGCGCCTCGTCGCCGGGCGGCACGACCACCACCAGCCCGTCCACGGCGTCGCAGGCCGCGAGCACCCGCGCCGAGCGGCGCAGCACCGACTCGCCGCCCAGCACCAGCCACTGCTTGGCGACGCCGGCCCGCTGCCCCGAGCCGCCCGCCGCCAGGATCCCGATCACGCGCTCGCCGCGGATCACGTCGTCGCCTCCTCGCGGCGCGCGCGCCGCCCGTCCCCGCGGCGCCGGCTGGCACCGCCCCTGCTACCGCCGAGACGCGTGCCGCACCCGGGCCCAGACGTCAAGCGATCCGCGCCGAGACGCGACCGCCGCGCGGACTTCCGTCCGTGCGGCGGCCCCGGATCCCGCGGAGGGGGATCAGCAGTTGAAGATCTTCTTCAGGTCGTCCTCGACGTCCTGCTCGTCGCACGCCTTCGCGATGGCGAGCTCCTTGATGAGGAGCGAGCGCGCCGTGTCGAGCATCTTCCGCTCGCCGAACGAGAGGTCCTTGTCCGACCGGAGCAGGTAGAGGTCGCGCAGCACCTCGGCGATCTCGAACACGCTGCCGGTCTTGATCTTGTCCATGTACTCCCGGTAGCGGCGGTTCCAGGTGGTGGAGTCCACCGAGACCTCCTTCTCCCGGAGGATCCCGTAGACCCGGCGGACGTCCTTCTCCCCGATGATCTCCCGCAGGCCGACCGAGCCGACCTTGTTCATGGGGATCATGATCTTCATCCCGTTCTCCAGGATGCGGAGCACGTAGAACGACTGCCGCTGGCCGGCGACCTCCTTGTGCTCGATGCCCATGACCTCGCCGACCCCCTGTCCGGGGTAGACGGCCTTGTCCCCGACCTTGAAATTCGGGGCGACCTGAGTAGCCTGCGTTGCGGACATTCCTTCCTCCGCTCCACCGCCGGTGCCGATGGCCGACCGGACGGGTCGACTACGGGGCGGGAGCTTAGTCGCGGGAGACTACCACAGCTCCCCCACACGGTCAATAACACTCGAAATTTCGAGCATATTCACGACGCCCTCCCCGGGACGGCCGCCTGCGTCACGGGTCGCCCGCCGGCCGCGGAGGCGCCCCGATGACGCGCCGCCCGCTGCTCCTGCCGGCCCTCGGGCTGGCGCTGGGCGTCGGCCTGGGGCTGGAGGGCGCCACCGTGCCGCCCGCCGCGCTGGGCGCCCTGCCGCTCGCGCTCCTGCCCCGCCTCGCCCCGCTCGCGTTCGCGGCGGCGGGCTGGCTGGCCGCCGCCTCGGCGCGCGTCCCGCCGGCCGCTCCACCGGACGGCGCCGTGCTCGTGCGCGGCCGCGTGGTCGGCGCCCCCGACCGCCTGGAGGACCGGCTCCGGTTCCCCGTCCGCACCGCGGGCGGCGCGCTCCTGGAGGCGTGGGCGGAGCCCACCCCGTGGCCGCTCGCGCTGGGCGACGAGGTCCTGTTCCGCGCCACGCTGCGGGCGCCGGCCGGGCGGCGCAACCCGGGCGGCCGCGACCCCGGGGACCGCCTGCGGTCCGGGGGCGCTGCGCTCGTGGCGCTCGCGGACGGGCCGGTGGTCCGGACCGCGGCGCCGGCGGCCGCCTCGCGGCTCGAGCGCGCCCGCGACCGGCTCGCCGAGGCGGCCGGGCGGTGGCTCCCGCCGGACCAGGCGGCGCTGGTGCGCGCCATCGGGACCGGCGACCGGGCCGCGCTCGATCCCGAGGCGTCGGCCTCGTTCGCGCGGAGCGGCCTCGCGCACGTGCTGGCGGTGTCCGGCTTCCACCTCGTGGTGGTGGCGTTCGGGCTGGAGCGGCTGCTGCGCGCGCTGCTGCTGCGCGCCGACGCGGTGGCGGCCCGCGCCGATCCGCGGCGCGTCGCGGCCGCCCTCACCCTCCCCTGCGCGCTGCTCTACGCGCTCGCGACCGGCGCCGGGGCGCCGGTGGTCCGGGCCGCGCTCGCCGCCGCGGTGATCCTCGCGGGCGCGCTGCTCGACCGCGCGGCCGACCCGCTCAACTCGCTCGCGCTCGCGGCGCTCGCGATCCTGGCGGCCGAGCCGGCCGCGCTGCTCGACGCCTCCTTCCAGCTCTCCTTCGCGGCGGTGGCCGGCCTCGCCCTCTGGGCGACGCCGCTCCGGGGCGCGCTCCCGGTCGCCCGCCCCGCCCCCGGCAGCTGGCGCGCGCGGCTCCTCGAGCCGTTCCTGTCCGGCGCGGCCGCCACCGTCGCCGCCACCCTCGCCACCGCCCCGGTGCTCGCGTTCCACTTCCGCCAGCTCCCGCTGCTCGGGGTGGCGGCGAACGTGGCCGCCATCCCGCTCGGCGCCGCGCTCACCGCGCTGGCCGCCCTCGCGGCGGTGGCGGCGGCGGCCTCCCCGCTCGCGGCGGCGCCGTTCCTGCTCGCCGCCGGCCCGCTGGCCGCGGCGCTGCGGGCGGTCTCGGACGCCGCCGCGGCGCCGCGCTGGGGCGCGGTCGGGCTCGCCTCGCCGGGCGGGTGGGCGGCCGCGGCGGCCACCGCGCTCGTCCTCGGCGTCCCGGCGCTGCCCCGGCGCCTCCGCCTGGGCGCGGGCGCGCTCGCCGCGGCGCTGCTGCTCCTGCCCGGCCCGCTCCGCGCGGCGGCCGCCCGCGCGCGCGGCGGGCTGGAGGTGATCTTCGTGTCGGTGGGCCAGGGCGACGCGGCGCTGCTCCGGCTGCCGGACGGGAGCGCGGTGCTGGTGGACGGCGGCGGCGCGGCGGGCGGCGGGCCGGATCCGGGCGCGCGCGATCTCGTGCCGCTGCTGCGGGACCTGGGCGTGCGCCGGCTCGAGGCGGTGTTCGTGTCCCACCCGCACCCGGACCACGTGCTCGGGCTGGAGGCGGTGGCGCGCGCCTTCCCGGTCGCCCGCGCGTACTCGAACGGCGACCGCGGCGACGGCCCGGCGCGCGAGGTGCTCGCGGCGCTGGCGCCGGTGACGCTCGCGCCGGGCGAGGCCTGGGAGCGCGCCGGCGTCCGCTTCGAGGCGCTGGGCGGCGACCGGACGCCGTTCGCCGCGAACGACGCCTCGCTCGTGCTGCGCGCCACCTACGGCGCGACCACGTTCCTGTTCCCGGGCGACGTCGAGGCCGCCGGGGAGGCGGCGGCGGTGGCGCGCGGCGGGCTCCGCGCCGACGTGGTGAAGATCCCGCACCACGGCTCGCGCACCTCCTCCACCGAGCCGTTCGTGCGCGCCGTCCGGGCCCGCTGGGCGGTGGCGTGCCTCGGCGCGCACAACCGCTTCGGCTTCCCGCACCCGGAGCCGCTGGCCCGCTGGGCGGCGGCGGGCGCGGAGGTGCTGCGCACGGACGAGGGCGCCGTCCGCTTCCTGTCCGACGGCCGGGCGGTCCGGCGCGTGGAGGCCGGCTCCGTGCTGGACGCCCTGGCCACCTGGCGGGAGCAGCCCTAGCTTCCGCGCATGAGCATCGAGGACATCGACCTGGCCGCGCTCGCCGAGCGCATCCAGCGCCACATCCCGAGCACCGAGCCGCCGGTCGGCTACCTGCGCGGCCGGAGCTACTTCCGCGACGTGGTCGCGAGCGAGCTGGGGTGCTCCGACCTCGAGGCGGAGGAGCTGGTGGACACGCTGGAGATGAACGGGTTCCTCCGGTTCGAAGGCGATCCGTCCGCGCGCTCCCGCGCCGAGAGCCGCTGGACGGTGATCCCCGCCGGCCGCTGAGCGGCGGACCCGGCGTCCGCGCCGCGGACCCCGGGCACGCCGCCGGGGCGCGCGACGCCGCGGCGGCGCGGAGATCTCCGGCCGCGCCCGGCTGGCACGCGGCGTGGAACCCCGCCGCGCATGCGCCACACGGTCCACGCCCGCGCCCCGGGCCTCGACGACGCCCCGGCCATCGCCGTCGCCGCCGCGATCCCCGCGGGCGGCTCGCAGGCGGACGGGATCGTCCTCGCCGGCCTCCCCCCCGCCGCGCTCCGGCTGCTCCCCTGCGACGCGGGCCTGGTGGTGGAGCCGGCGGTGGCGGGCGCGCGCGTGGGCGGGCACGCGGTCGCGCCCGGCGCGCGCAGGCTGCTCCGGCCCGGGGAGCGCGCCACGCTGCAGGGGGCGGAGCTCGCGCTCGGGCCGCCGGAGCCCGGCGCCGGGCCCGCGGACGGCGGGACGCGCACGTGCGCGGCCGGGATCCTGCGCGCCGGGGCGGCGGGCGGGTCCGCGCCGTCGAGGCCGCACCTGCTCGTGCTCGACGGCGCCGCGGCCGGCGCGCGCCTGCCGCTCGGGCCCGACCAGACCCTCGGCCGGAGCCGGCGGGCCGACCTGCGGCTGCCGGACGCGCAGGCGTCGCGCCTCCACGCGCGCGTCCGGGTCCGCGGCGGCGCCGTCACCGTGGAGGACCTCGGGGCGAAGAACGGCCTGCGCGTGAACGGCGTCGCCGTGGACCGCGGCCCGCGTGCGCTCGCCCCGGGCGACGAGCTGGAGGTGGGCGGCTGCGCGCTCGCGCTGGTGGTGCCGCCGGCCGCGCCGGAGGCGCCCGCACGCCCGGCGATCGCCGCCGCGCCGGCGCGCCCGGCGGGACGCCCCCGGCCGCCGCGCGTGCCCCGGCGGCTGGCGGCGCTGCTGCTGGCGCTGTCGGCGCTCGCGCTGGCGGCGGCCGGGTCCTGAGCTCAGCGGCGCTGGAGCTGGGCGCGCTCCAGCAGCAGCTCGAACAGCTCGCGGTGGCGCGCGAACAGGCTGGTGAACTGCACCAGGCCGCGGCGGGTGAACACCGCGTACACCCTCCCCGCCAGGCCGTCCTGCACCACGATCTCGACGATCTCGTCGAAGCGGACCGGCCGGACGCGGAGCGGCGTCGCGGCCACGATGCCGTCCGGCGTCACCGCGATCCAGGTCTTCCGGTAGACGAACGTGAAGCCCAGGAAGAACGCCACGAACGCGCCGGCGGACAGGACCGAGCGCGCCTCCGAGCCCGGGGCCGCCAGGAGCACGACCAGCACGCCGACCCAGAGCGCGGCCGCGGCGGCGACCGCGATCCGGAGCGGCAGGCGGGTCCGGTAGGTCCGCGCCGCCTCCATGCCTCAAGTGTACGGCCGCGCGCGGAGCCCGGCCATCCCACCCGGCGCGCCGCCTTGCCGCCCGGGAGAGGTGCCCCCGGACGCCCCGGCGCGCCGGCGCGGAACCCCGCGGAACGCCGCGTGAACGTCCGTTCGCGAGCGCCGCTCAGGGCCGGGTCGTGGGGGCGCCCGCCGGCGCAGGATCCGCCGCGGGTGGAGCGGACACGGGCACCGCGGCCGGCGGCGCGCCGCCGGCCTCGACCGCGAGCCGGCGCGCCTCGGCGCTCGACGGGTCGAGGGCCAGCGCCTGCTCGGCCTGCGCGAGCGCCTGCTCCGGGTAGCGCAGCGCCAGGTACGCGCGGCCCAGCTTCACCCGCGCCGGCGCGCTGCCCGGGTCGAGGTAGACCGCGTCCTGGTACGCGAACAGCGCGGCGCGGTACTCACCCGCCGTGAACGCGCGATCGCCCTGCGCGAGCTTCGCGACCGCGCCGGCGTTCGGCGGCGGCGGCTCCAGCCCCGCGCCGGCGCCCGGCGCCTCGGCGGCCGCCCGGGCCGCCGCGAGCGCAGCGCGGGCCGCCTCCACGTCGGAAGCCGGCGCGCCGCCGGCCTCCAGCAGCCGCAGCTCGGCCTCGCGCGCGCGGGCCGCGCCGGCGAGGTCGCCGGCGTCGCGCAGCGCCTCGGCGAGCGCGCGCCACGCGCCGGCGTCGTCGGGGCGGAGCGCGGTGCAGCGGCGCCCCGCCTCCGCCGCCCGGCCGGCCTCGCCCGCGCGCCGCGCGGCGGCCGACAGCCCGCACCAGGCCGGCGCCAGCTCCGGTGACAGCCGCGCCGCCACCGCGAACGCCTCGGCGGCCTCGGCGGCGGCGCCGCCCGCCAGGAGGAGCTCGCCCAGGGCCGCGCGCGGCTCGGCCCACTCCGGCGCGGCGCGCACCGCCTGGCGATAGGCCTCGAGCGCGCCGGCGGCGTCGCCCAGCCGGCGGCGGGCCGCGCCCTGCGCGTCGAGCGCGGCCGCGTGCGCCGACGGCTCGGCGGCGCGCGCGGGCGGCCCGCCGAGGAGCACGGCCAGCGGGAGGAGGAGGATGGGACGGCGCATCGGAGCCGGGCGCCCGCGGCCGGAGCCGGGGCGCCCGCCTGCGGCGGCGCTCAGCGCGCCAGGAACGGGTTCTCGACCAGGATCGTCTCGCCGCGGTCGGCGCCGACGGAGCAGCCGACGACCTTCACCCCGGCGAGCTCCTCGACCCGCTTCACGTAGGCCCGGGCGCGCGGCGGCAGGTCGTCCCAGGTGCGCAGGTGCTCGAGCTTCTCGGTCCAGCCGGGCAGCTCCTCGTACACCGGCGTGCAGCGCTCGATGACCTCCGGGTCGCTCGGCATCTCGTCGAGGACCTTGCCGTCGAGCCGGTACCCGACCGCGATCTTCACCGTGTCGAAGCCGGTGAGCACGTCGAGCTTGGTCATGGCGATGCCGGAGAGCCCGTTCACCCGCACCGCGTAGCGGAGCGCGAGCGCGTCCAGCCAGCCGGTGCGGCGCGGGCGGCCGGTGGTGGCGCCGTACTCGCCGCCGATCTTGCGCAGCCGCTCGCCGGTCTCGTCCTTCAGCTCGGTGGGGTACGGGCCGCCGCCCACGCGCGTGGAGTAGGCCTTGGAGATGCCGAGCACGTAGTCCACCGCGGTCGGCCCGAGCCCGCACCCGACCACCGCGTTCCCGGCCACCGTGTTGGAGCTGGTGACGAACGGGTACGTGCCGTGGTCCACGTCGAGCATGGTGCCCTGGGCGCCCTCGAACAGGAGCGACTTGCCCTGCTGCAGCGCGCGGTGCAGCCAGATCGACACGTCGGTGGCGTAGCCGGCGACGCGGCGGCCCAGCTCGGCGTAGCGCTTCACCAGCGCCGGCTCGTCGAGCTCGAGCTTCGCGCCCAGGCGCGCCAGCTCCTCGCGGGCGAGCGCGGCGCGCTCCTTCACCTTGCGGGCGAGGCGCGCCTCGTCGAGCAGGTCGCGGATGCGCAGCCCGCGGCGGGCCACCTTGTCCTCGTAGGTCGGCCCGATGCCGCGGCCGGTGGTGCCGATCTTGCCCTCGCCCATGGCCTGCTCGCGCGCCACGTCGATGGCCTTGTGCCACGGCATGATCACGTGGGCGTCCAGCGAGACGACGAGCTGGCCGTCGTCCTTCAGCGCGCCCTTCGCCTTCAGCCGGTCGATCTCGAGGACCAGCACCTCGGGGTCGATCACCACGCCGTTCCCGATGACGCAGGACTTCCCGGGGTGGAGGATGCCGGAGGGGATGAGGTGGAGGACGGTCTTCTCGCCGCCGACCACCAGCGTGTGGCCGGCGTTGTTCCCGCCCTGGAACCGCACCACCACGTCGGCGTACTGGGTCAGCAGATCGACGATCTTGCCCTTGCCCTCGTCGCCCCACTGGGCTCCGACGACGACCACGTTCGGCATGTTTGGCTCTCCCTGTCGGCGGGCCCACCCGGACGCGGGACGGCTGCCGTCCCGCGCCGCGCACGCGCACCCGTGGACCGGGCGCGGGCGGGACGCGCAGGTGCGACACCTTACCAGCCGCCTCCCGGATCCGCTAGCGCGGACGTGTCCCCGCGCGGCCCCCGCGGGCGGACGCGCGCCGCGGCCGGACGCCGCGGCCCCGGCCGTTCGCGCGCTCCAGCGCCTGGGTGGCGAACTCCAGGTCCACCGCGAAGCCGATGGCCGGCCCCGGCCGCCCGAAGCGGGCGAGCAGCCCGTCGTAGCGGCCGCCCCGCGCCACCGCGGCGCCGGCGCCCGGCGCGTAGCCGGCGAAGGTGATGCCGGTGTAGTAGCCGAGGCCGCGCGCCTCGCCGAGGTCCACCGCCACCTCGCGGACGCCGCGGCGGCGGGCGATGCGCAGCGCCGCCTCGGTCTCGGCGAGCGGCGCCGCCGCCCCGGGCACCGCCCGGGCGATGGCCCGCGCCCGGTCGAGCGCGCCGTCGCCGAACAGGCCGGCGAGCTGCGGCACCGCCTCGCGCGCCTCGCTGCTGCCCCGGCCCTTCGCCGCGGCCGCGCCGAGCGCGGCGCGGTCCTTGCGCGAGAGCGCCTCCCACGCCGCGGACCGGAGGCGCTGCGGCAGCCGGGCCGCCTCCATCACGGCCTCGGCGAAGCGCGCGTGCCCGACCTCGACGCGCGGCGCCTTCAGGCCCACCCGCTCCAGCGACCGCGCCAGCAGCACCAGGGCCTCGGCGTCCGCCGAGGCGCCGCCCGCCCCGAGCAGCTCGACGCCGGCCTGGTAGACCTCGCGCGGCCGGCCCGCCCGCGCCTCGCGCGCCCGGAGCACCGGGCCGTCGTAGCAGAGCCGCGCCGGCGACGGCAGCGCGTCGGGACGCGCCGCGTACAGCCGGGCGATCTGCGGGGTGATGTCCGGGCGGATGGCGACCACCTCGCCGGAGCCCGGCTCCACGAACTTCATCACGTCGGCGAGCGCCGCGGGCGAGAGCCCCCGCTCCACCACGTCGAGCCGCTCCAGCGTGGGCAGGAACACGCGCCGGTAGCCGAAGCGGGAGAAGACGTCGTGGAGCTTGGAGGACAGCTCCGCCAGGTGCGCCGAGTGGTCCGGCAGCAGGTCGCGGAGGCCGGACGGGAGCGAGAGGTCGAGCATCGCGCGCCCGACTCTATTCGCTCCCGCCCGGGTTGCGAAGCGATCAGTGGTGGTACGGATCGGCGGGCGGCGCGCCCGGGATCTCCGTCCGCGGATCGCGGCCGGCGGGCGGGACGCGCGTGCCGTACGCGCTGCCCACGCCCAGGCCGGCGGGGTGCTCGGCGCCGGCGCCCACGTCGTGGGTGCGGTGCACCGCGATGCGCCACCCCAGCCCGCGCCGCTCTCCCCGCCGCCGCGCGATGGCCGAGCCCGCGAACGCGCCGAGCAGCCCGCACAGCGCCGCCATCGCGCCTCCGCCCGCCGCCGCGGCGGCCGCCTTGCTCGCCTGATCCGCCGCCAGCTCGGTCCGCGGCGCGACCTGCGTCCGGTCGATCCCCATCTGCCGCAGCACGCCCGCGTTCCCGCTCGCCGACGCCCCGGCCGCCATCGCGCCGGTGGCGAGCGTGCCCGCCAGGAACACCGCGCCCGCCAGCAGGCCGATGCACCACACGATCACGCCGTGCAGGTTCGCGCCCGCCGCGTCCTCGCGGCCGGCCATGCGGACCGCCAGCCAGGCGCCCAGCAGCGTCGCGACGAACGGGGTGAGGAGCGCCCAGATGGCCGCCCCCGCCCCCAGCGCGCCGGAGTCCGCCGGCTGCGCGGCGAAGCCGATCGCGCCGCCCAGGAGCCCCATCACCACGTGGACCGCGAGCGCCAGCAGCACGCCCGAGATCACCGCTCCCCAGGACAGGCGCGGAAGGCTCCCCTCGCGTCGGTCCTGGATCTCCGTCGAAGCCATGTCACCCCTCCCGGCGGGGAAGAACCCGCCCCGGTCGGAACATGGGGACCGGGACGGGCGGGCGGAAGCCGGGAAGGCGCGCGCGGCTACAGATGGATCGACCGGACCGCCCGGACGTGCGGCAGCCTGCGCACCTGCTCCAGCACCCCGGGGGCGGGCGCCGAGTCCACGTTCAGGAAGGCGAACGCGCGCGAGTGGTCGTCGAGCCGCGACAGCGAGATGCGCGCGATGTTCACGCCGGCCGCGCCGAGCGCGGTGCCGAGGTTGCCGACCACGCCGGGCGCGTCGTCGTTCTCGCACAGGATGACGTGGCCCTCCGGCACCGCCTCCAGGCGGAAGCCGTCCACGCGCACGAGGCGGGCCTCGCGCTTGCCGTACACCGTGCCCGCGACCTGCGCCTCCGCGCCCTGCCCGCGCACGGTCACGGTGACCAGGCTGGCGTAGTCGTGCGGCTCGGCGGAGCGGACCTCGCGCACCGCGATCCCGCGCTCCTTCGCGACGGCCGGGGCGCTCACGTCGTTCACCGGCGTCTCGAGGTGGTGGCGCAGGAAGCCCGCCAGCGTGCGCGCGGCGAGCGGACGGATGGGCACGGCGGCCAGCTCGCCGGCGACCTCCACCGTGACCTCGCTCGGCCCCTGCGGCGCGAGCTGCGCCGCGAGCGAGCCGAGCTTCTCGCAGAGCGGGAGGAACGGCGCGAGCTGGTCCAGGATCTCCCGCGGCAGGCCCGGCACGTTCACCGCGTTCTTCACCACGCCGTGGTTCAGGTACGCGGCGAGCTGCTCGGCCACCGCGACCGCGACCGCCGACTGCGCCTCCTCGGTGGAGGCGCCGATGTGCGGCGTGGCCACGAACCCGTCCAGCCCGAACAGCGGGTGATCGGCCGGGGGCGGCTCCTGCTCGAACACGTCCAGCGCCGCGCCGCCCAGGTGCCCGGACGCGAGCGCGTCCGCGAGCGCCCGCTCGTCCACGATGCCGCCGCGGGCGCAGTTCACCAGCAGCGCGCCCTTCTTCATGCGGGCGAGCACCTTCGCGTCCACCAGGTTGCGGGTCTGCTCGGTGAGCGGGACGTGCAGCGACACGACGTCGGCCTGGGCCCAGAGCCCGTCCAGCTCGACGCGCTCGACGCCCAGCTTGGCGGCGGCCTCGGCGGAGATGAACGGGTCGTAGGCGACGACGCGCATCTTCATGGCGAGCGCGCGGTCCACCAGCACCGAGCCGATGTTGCCGATGCCGACCACGCCCAGCGTCTTGCCGGCGAGCTCGTGCCCCTGGAACCGCTTCTTCTCCCACTTGCCCGCCTTCACGCTGGCGGTGGCGGCCGGCACGTGGCGGGAGAGCGCCAGGATCATCGACAGCGCCAGCTCGGCGACCGTGATCGACGAGCCGCCCGGCGTGTTCATCACCACCACGCCGCGGCGGGTGGCGGCGTCGAGGTCCACGTTGTCCACGCCCACGCCGGCGCGCCCGATCACGCGGAGCCGCGAGGCCTTCTCCAGCAGCTTCGCGGTCACCTTGGTCGCGCTGCGGACCGCCAGCGCGTCGTAGTCGCCGATGATGGCCTCGAGCGCGTCGGGCTTGAGGCCGACCTTCACGTCCACCTCGAGGCCGGCCTGCTTCAGGACGGCCACGGCCTCCGGGGAAAGGTCGTCGGACACGAGGACACGGGCTGCCATCTATCTCCTCCCGCCCGGGCTGGGGGTGCACGCGGGCGTTCACGTTGTCGGTCGAGCTGCGGGGGAGGAGGGACCTAGTGGCCGCCGGCGGGCGCGTCAACGCGTCTTGACCCCCATCAAGAGAGAGACCCCGGCGGGAAACACGACCGGAGCGAGGCCCTCGAGGGCTATCGGCGCCGCAGCCCGGAGAGCACGTTGTCCACGGCCTGCTGCTTCACGCGGTCGATCTCGACCTCGCTGCCGGCGGGCACGATCCCGACCACCATGGCCGAGACCGCCAGCTCGAGCGCGCCGAGCAGCCCGGCCGCGGCGATGAGCGGGTCCGCGCCGGCGCGCAGCTCGCCGCGCGCCTGCCCCTGGCGCACCACCCCGGCGACCAGCTCCACCGCCTTCTCGAACGTCTCGCGGGTCGAGCCGGCGCGGAGGCCCTGGGGCGTGCGCGTGACCTCCAGGATCAGCACCCGCACCGCGGCGGGCGCGGTCTTGTACACGTCGAACACGAACGAGAAGATCCCGGCGAGCTTCTCCTCCGCGCTCCCGGGGCCGGCGTCGATGGCCGCGAGCGCGTTCATGAAGATGGTCCACTGCTCGGCGAACACGCTCTCCAGCAGCTCGTCCTTGTTCCGGAAGTAGTGGTAGACGAGGCCGTAGGCGACCTCGGCCGCGCGGGCCACGTCGGCGATGCGGCAGCCGTGGTAGCCGCGCTCCGCGAACACGCGGACGGCGGCGTGCAGGATGGCGCGGCGCTTCTCGGGCTCGGCTCGGCCGGCCGCGCCCGCGGAGGGCGCCGGACGCGTTCTCGCTCGGCTCACCCGCTGATTCTTCGGTCGATCGCGGCCGTCCGGCAACCGCCGAATCCGCGCCGGGGACGACTGACCCTCCCGGGATCGCCCGGGCGCGCACGCAGGGTGAAGCCGGGCCGGCCCTCGGGTCCGGGGACCTCAACGCACCGCGGCGCGCTCGCCCGCCCGGGAGAGATCGACGGCGGCCGAGTACGACGTCTCGCCGCAGTCGTTCACCCGCACCACGAGGCGCGCGAGGAAGCAGCGGCACGGCGAGTTCCAGGTGATGCTCCCGGCGTGCTGCTGCACCTGGCCGGCGTCCACGCGGCGGGTCCCGGCGCCGCTGCAGCGCGCGACCTCGATCGGACGCACCGTGAACAGGGCGTCGTAGCCGAGCGTGGCGCCGCCGAGCACGCCCCGGAAGCCGGCAGAGCCCTGCGCCGAGGCGTCGATCGCCGCGGGGCGGAGGTCGAACAGCGCGTCCACGCCGGCCATGAGCTGGCCGGAGGCGCCCGGCCCCACCGCGACCAGCCCGGCGCGCACCAGGTCGCCGCGCCGGTCGGCGGCGGTGATCGACCCGTGCAGCTCGGTGAAGTGGTCGAGCCAGGACGGGAACCTCGGCTCGGGCGCGGGCACCGCCCGCCCCTGGAACGCGAGGACGCGCCCGGACACGTCGGCGGTGATGGGCCCGCGGTGCGCCGCGGCCGAGAAGAACGTCTCCCCGGGGGCGCCGCGGACCAGGTCGAGGTCCTGGCCGAGCTGGAGGCGCAGGCTGCCGCCGGGGCCGTCGAGCCGGCTCTCCACCGAGGCCCGGAGCTGGCGGAAGGCGCCGTCGGACGCCGCGGTCAGCGAGCCGGCCGGCTGGCCCGCGGGCTGCGCGGCCGACGCGGGCCCGCGCTGCACGCCGTCGCCGACGCGGTCCCAGGCGTCGTACGCCCGCAGCGGCAGCGACCCGTCCTCCGACCCGAACGCCCGCGTGCCCGCGCGCAGCTCGAGGCGCGGCACGATCCGGTGGAGCACCGCGCCGTAGCGGCGCGAGACCTCCGAGGACAGCGCCGCGCCGCCGAGGCCCCAGGCCACCACCGCCGGCGAGCGCCCGGTGTCGAAGCGGTAGCCGAGCGCGGCGCCGCGGGCGTACGGCGTCACCGTCAGCGCGGACCCGAGCCGGAGCGGGGCCGAGAGCTCGGCGCGCGCGTCGAGCCGGCTCACGCCCTCGCGCGAGGTGGTGACGAACCCGCGGGCGGCGCCCGGGTCGCCGGCCGTGAAGGTGGCGCCGGAGTCGCCGTTCACGGTCGCGTAGCGCGACAGCCCGAGCCGGCCGGACACCTGGAACGGCCCGAGCGCCTCCGGGAGCAGGGTCGCCGCCAGGCCGGGCCAGCGGTGGAACGCGGGGAGGTCGGCGCCGAACGTGCCGTACGCGGGGCGCGCGCCGGTGGCGTCCGGGTACCAGCCCGACGGCGTGAGCGGCTGGTGGTACGCGGCGCCGCCCTCCACCACCAGCGCGTCGCCGGCGAAGGACGCGAGCAGCGCGGAGCGCCGGTAGTAGGCGCTGCGCAGCAGCACGTCGCCGGTGGCGTCGCGGAACCAGACCGGATCGCTCGCGAGCGCCACGTCGGCGCGCAGCCGGCCGGACGCGCCCAGCCGCTGGCCGTGCGTGCCGAGGATCCCGAGCCGGCCGCCCCCCGCGCCGCCCGGCTCGCGGTCCTGGTCGTCGATCCCGTGCAGCTCGAGCTCCCCGGCGGCGTCCTCGGCGGGCGCCCAGCGCAGCTCCAGCCGCAGCCCGGCGCCGCGCACCGCCGGCTGCCCGGCGGCCACGTCGGCGCGCGCCCGGCCGAACAGGTACTCGGGCGTCACCGTCGCGTCCGCGCTGCGGCCCAGCGTCACGAAGACCGGCAGCGCGACCCCGAACCCGGTCGCGCCGGTGGAGGCCACGGTGGGGAAGAGGAGGCCGGTCTGCCGCTCGCCGAGCGGGAGGAACAGCCACGGCAGGATCATCACCGGCACCGGGCGGTTCACGAACAGGAAGCGCGGGGTGACGTACAGGACCGGCCAGGACAGCGTGGCGTGGTGCCCCGGCTCGACCTCGGCGCGCCGGGCGCGCAGCTCCCACGACGGCGCGCCGCCGCCGCAGTCGCACAGCGTCAGGCGCGCGTCGCCCAGGCGCAGGTGGCCGGAGCGCTCGCCCTCCAGCGTCGCGCCGGTGAACGTGGCCCGGTTGCGGCCCCGCCGGCGCGCGTCCTCGACGGCGGTGGCGTCGCCCATCGCCACCGGCCCGTCCTTGAGGAAGGCCACCACGTGCTCGGCCTTGAAGCCGCCGTCCATCACCGCGCGCAGGCCGTCGGCCGCCACGGCCCGGGTCGCGTCGGTGAGCAGGACCTCGCCGATCGCGTCCACCTCGCCGGTGGACGGATCGTACGAGGCGCTGCGGGCGCGCAGCGTCACCAGCCCGCGCCGCAGCACCACCCCGCCCTCGAGCTGGTACCGGCCGGTGTCGGCCCGGTACGTGACCGAGCCGGCCTCGACGGTCAGGTCCTCGGGGGTGGCAGGGGTGGACGGCGGGGCGGACAGGGCGAGCAGCCCTGCCGCGGCGACTGCAGCGAGCGCGATCACGGGCGCGAGGCCTGGCGCCTACTGCGCCGGCGCCGCGGCCGTCTCGGCCGTGGCGGCGTCCGCCCCCGGCACGGGCTCGCCCGGCGCGTCCGCCCCGGCGGCCTGCGCCGACGGGGACGCGGCGGCGCCAGGGCGCTCGAAGTCGATGGCCAGCGCGTCGCCCTCGATGCGCTGCTGGTACGGGACCCGCTCGCGCAGCTTGATCTCGAGGACGTAGCTCGTGCCGTGCCGCGACGGGGTGACCAGGGCGACGGCCGACTTGAAGAAGGACGTGTCGAGGAAGCGCAGGTCGTTGCGCCGGTCCGCGCGCGTGTTCTCCAGCTCGACCCGGATGACGTCCGGGCCCACGTCCTGGATGGTGAAGCGCGGCGGCACCGTCGTGCGGACGTACACGCGCGACGCGCCGGGGAGCTGCCTGAAGCCGAGCTCACGGACGTGCGCCGCGGGCGCGAGGCCGTCCGGGCGCGCGGCCTCGGGCCGCGGCACCGGCGCCTCGGCCGCCGGCACGTCGGCCACGGGGGCCTCCGGTGCCAGGGCGGCTGCGACCGGCTCCGGCTCGGGCGCCGGTGCGACCGGCGCGATCGCGGTGACGGCCGGCTCGACCGCGGGGGCCGCGGGCTCCGCCGGGGCCGGCGCCGCCGCGACGGCGGCCTGCGCCTTCGCCGCCTCGGCCTGCGCGGCCGCGCGGGCCTCCGCCTCGGCGCGCGCGCTCGCGTCCGCCTCCGCCTGGGCCTTCGCGGCCGCCTCGGCGCGTGCGCTCGCCTCCTGCGCGGCGCGCGCGTCCGCGGCGGCCTGCTCCGCGGCCCGGGCCTCGGCCTCGGCGCGCGCCTTCGCGTCCGCCTCGGCCTGCGCCTTCGCGCCGGCGTCCGGGGCGCCCCCCACCGCCGCGGCCACGGCCTCCGCCACGCTCGGCGCCGCGGCCGGCGCGGCCGCGGGGGCCGGCGCCGGGGCCTTCGCCACCGCCGCGCCCGGCACCGACGGCTTCTCCACCTTCACCAGCAGCGTGCCGCCCGACTCCTCCAGCACCGGCGGCGCCACCTCCACCTCGAACGCCACCATCACGCGCGCGATCGAGCTCGCGTCGGAGCCGTAGGAGAGGTTCTTCACCAGCTTGACGGTGCCGTCGCCGACGCGGAGGTCCTCCGGCACGCCCTCGAAGCGCGACTCGGAGAAGTCGATCACGAAGCGCGGCGGGTCGGCCATGGAGAAGGTGGTGAAGCTCGGCTTGCGCGAGCCCTTCACCGCCACCACGACCGAGGATCCCGCGTCGCGCACCTCCACCCCGGTGATGACGTTCAGGTCCACCGCCCGCGCTCGGGGGGCGGACGCGGCGGCGAGGGCGATCGCGAGGAGGAGGCGAAGACGCATGAGGGGGCTCCGCGGAAAGGTCGGCGGGAGGATAGCACGCGGCCCCATCGCCCCGAAGAATTCCCCAGGATTTGCAGTCCGATATCCACCTACCCCGGCACAGGAGCGCCGAGGAGCGCGCGGGCCTCGCCGACCAGGTAGAGCGAGCCCGCCACGCCCACCACCCCGCCCTCGCCGGCCGCGGCCCGCGCGCAGGCGATCGCCTCGGCGAGCCCGCCGTGCACGTCGGCGGCGACGCCGTGCGCCTCCGCCAGGGCGCGCAGCTCGGCGGCCGGGCGCGCCCGCGGGCTCGGCGGCGTGACGAGGTGCAGCCGGCGCACCGCCGGCGCGAGCGCCGCCAGCATGCCGGCGTGGTCCTTGTCGGCGAGCACGCCGAACACGAGCTCCACCGGCCGGCCCGGGTGGAGCGCCGGCAGCGCGGCCGCGAGCGCCGCGGCGCCCTGCGGGTTGTGCGCGCCGTCGAGCAGCACGCCGCCCAGCTCCTCCAGCCGCCCCGGCCAGCGCGCCCCGGCGATGCCGCGCGCGATGGCGTCCTCCGGCACGGCCACGCCCGCGCCGGCGAGCGCGCGCAGCGCCGCGGCGGCGAGCGCCGCGTTCGCGCGCTGGTGCGGCCCGCGCAGCGCCACCGGCCCGTCCCAGGCCTCGCCCGCCAGCACGAACGGCGCGCCCCGCCGCGCCGCCTCGGCGCGCAGCACCTCCAGCGCGCCGGCCGGCTGGGCCGCGTGCACCACCGCCGGCACGCCCGGCTTGAAGATGCCGGCCTTCTCGAACGCCACCCGCTCGACGGTGTCGCCGAGGAGCTGGGTGTGGTCGAGGCCGATGCGGGCGATGGCGGTGACCGCCGGGTGGATGGCGTTGGTGGCGTCGAAGCGGCCGCCCAAACCGACCTCGATCACCGCGGCGTCCACCCGCTCCTCGGCGAGGTGCAGCAGGCCGGCGAGCGTGGCGACCTCGAAGTACGTGAGCCGGTCGCCCTCCCCGCCCGCCTCGTGCCAGGGGCAGGCGCGCCGCACCGCCTCGAGCCTCGCGGCGAGCGCGGCGTCGGAGATCTCCACCCCGTCCACCTGGATGCGCTCGTTGAAGCGGACCAGGTGCGGCGAGGTGTAGAGGCCGGTGCGGAGCCCGGCCTGGCGCAGCGCCGCGGCGGCCATCGCGCAGGTGGAGCCCTTGCCGTTCGTGCCGCCCACGTGCAGCACGCGGTAGCCGCGCTCGGGGTGGCCGAGCGCGTCGAGCGCGCGCTCCATGCGCTCCAGGCCGAAGCGCATGGCCAGCGGCTGGAGCGAGGAGAGGTAGGCGTGGGGATCGAGGGGCTTCACCGACGGTGTCTCTGGGCGGCGCGGCCGCCGCGGCGTGCTGCGCTCAGCCCACCAGCGAGAGGAGCTGGCGGAGCTTCTCGCGCATCTCCAGGCGCGGCACGATCGCGTCGATCATGCCGTGCTCGAGCAGGAACTCGCTGCGCTGGAACCCGGGCGGCAGCTTCTCGCGGATGGTCTGCTCGATCACGCGCGGGCCGGCGAAGCCGATGAGCGCCTTCGGCTCGGCGATCACCACGTCGCCCAGCCAGGCGAAGCTCGCCGCCACGCCGCCGGTGGTCGGGTGCAGCATCACCGACACGTACGGCTTGCGCACCGAGCGGAAGCGGTGCAGCGCCGCCGAGGTCTTCGCCATCTGCATGAGGGAGAAGATGCCCTCCTGCATGCGCGCGCCGCCGGTGGAGCTGAACACGATGGCCGGGATGCGGCGCTCGTAGGCGCGGTCGAACACCCGGGCGACCTTCTCGCCCACCACCGATCCCATCGAGCCGCCCATGAACTCGAACGCGAAGGAGCCGAGCGACACCGGCTGGCCGCCGATGGCGCCCACGCCGGAGATGAACGCGTCGCGCAGGCCCGAGGCCTTGAAGGTGGACCTGAGCCGGTCGCGGTACTTCTTGGAGTCGGAGAAGCCGAGCGGGTCCTGCGGCGTGAGCTCCGCGTCGAGCTCCTGGAACGTGCCCGGGTCGAGGACCAGGTCGAAGCGGCGCCGCACCGGCAGGGCGTCGTGGTTGCCGCAGGACGGGCAGACGTTCCAGCTCCGCTCGTACTCGGCGCGCGGCACCACCTCGCCGCAGGCGTCGCACTTGTACCAGATGCCCTCGCCCTTCGCGGCGGGCGCGGGCGGCGCGGCGGGGGTGGACTCCTTCGACTTCAGCTTCTTCTGCTTGGAGAACCAGGCCATGTGCTTTCCAGTCTAGGGCGCCAGCGCGCCCGGCGCGCCGGGGACGCACCCCGTCACGCGATGCCCCCGAACTGCGCCTTCACCTGAAGGAACTCGAGGAAGTGGCGGAGCTTCGAGACGTCCGGCACCAGGAAGCCGTCCGGGCGGACGGCGACGATCTTCGCCTTCACCAGCTTGGCCAGCGCCTCGTCGGCCTCCTCCGGCCGGACCCCCACCCGGCCGGCGAGCTCGCGCGGCGCGACCTCGATCTCGTGACCGGCCGGGCCCCGGGACGCCTTGTCCGCCGCGGTGACGAGGAAGTGGACCACCCGCGACGAGGCGTCGTGGAAGAGCAGGTTCTCGATCTGCTCCTCGGCCTCCTGCAGGCGGTCCGCCAGCTTCTTGACCATCCGGATGGCGATCTCGGCGTTGCCGCGGACCATCGCCTCGAACGTCAGGGCGTCGATCACCAGCAGCCGGGCGTCCTCCGCGCACGTGGCGGTGGCCGAGCGCGGCCGGTTGTTCAGGATCGACATCTCGCCCAGGAACTCGCCCGGCCCCATCGACGCGAGGATCTTCTCCAGGTCGCCGACGCGCTTCGAGAGGGTCACCCGGCCCTGCTGCACCACGAACATCTCCCGGCCCGGCTCGCCCTCGCGGAACAGGACGGCTCCGCGCGGGAACTCCCTGCCGAAGCGCTGGAGGAGCTGATCGTCTGGCATGGGGTCGGGCGGCCGGCCGGCGCCGCCTCGCGTCGAGGCCGGGGTGCCGGGAGCCGAACGGCGGTCCTAGCCGACCTCGCGGAGGGCTGTCAACGAATCGCCCCCCGCCGCCGGGCGACACGTCGCGTCAGGAGGGTGGCGCCGCGCGGGCCGGTTTCTTGCGACGTCGGAGGCCTCGGGTACGATGTGGGTGTCACCCACAGAGAACCCCGGATCCCCGATGCGCCTGTCGGTCCTCGTCCTCGCCGCGGCCCTCCTCGTGGCCGTCGCATTCTAGCGGGGCTGCGCCCCGCCCCACGGACCCTGAGCCCGCCGAAGGGCCCGCGGACCGCACCCTGCTGCGCGGGGCCGCGCCCTCGAGCCGGCCACGCCGCCCGAGCGCTCGCGGCTTGCAGCGGCCGCGCCGTCGCGGTAAGGCGCAGCCATGTCCCTGACCTACCGCGACGCAGGCGTCGACATCGACGAGGGCGATCGGCTCGTAGACCTCATCAAGCCGCACGCCCGGCCCACCCTGCGCCCGGAGGTCCTCGGCGGCATCGGCGGGTTCGGCGGCCTCTTCGCGCTCGACGTGAAGAAGTACCGCGAGCCGGTGCTGGTGTCGGGCACGGACGGCGTCGGGACGAAGCTCAAGGTGGCGTTCGCCGCCGATCGCCACGACACGGTGGGCATCGACCTCGTGGCGATGTGCGTGAACGACATCGCGGTGGTGGGCGCCGAGCCGCTCTTCTTCCTCGACTACTACGCCACCGGCAAGCTCAGCGCCGAGCAGGGCGCCGAGGTGGTGAAGGGGATCGCCGAGGGCTGCCGGCAGGCGGGGTGCGCGCTCATCGGCGGCGAGACCGCCGAGCTGCCCGGGTTCTACGCCCGCGGCGAGTACGACCTGGCCGGCTTCGCGGTCGGCTGCGTGGACCGGCCCCGGATCGTGGACGGCACCCGGGTGGCCCGGGGCGACGTCGTGATCGGGATCGCGTCCTCCGGCCTCCATTCCAACGGCTTCTCGCTGGCGCGCAAGGCGCTCCTGGACCGCTACCCGCTCGATCACCGCTTCGAGGGGCTGGGCGGGCGCACGCTGGCGGACGCGCTGCTCGAGCCCACCCGCATCTACGCGAAGGACGTGCTGGCGCTGCTGGACCAGGTGCCGGTCCGGGCGTTCGCGCACATCACCGGCGGCGGGCTGCCCGGCAACGTGCCGCGCACCCTGCCCGACGGCACGCGGGCGGTCCTCGAGGAGAAGCGCTGGCCGCGGCCGGCCATCTTCGACGTGGTCGAGCGCGAGGGGCAGGTCCCGCGCGACGAGATGTACCGCACCTTCAACATGGGCCTGGGCCTGGTGGCGGTGGTCGCGCCCGGCGACGAGGCCGCGGCGCACGCGGCGCTCCGCGCGCGCGGGCTCGAGGCGTGGACCGTGGGCGCCATCGAGGCGGGCGGGCCCGGGGAGGCCACCTGCGAGGTGGTGCGGTGATCCGGCTCGGCGTCCTCGCCTCGGGCGGCGGCACGAACCTCCAGGCGCTGCTCGACGCCTGCGCGGGCGGGCGCGTGGACGCGCAGGTCGCGGTGGTGCTCTCGAACGTGCCCGGCGCCGGCGCGCTGGAGCGGGCGCGCCGGGCGGGCGCGCCGGCGGAGGTCCTCCCGTCGAAGGGCGTCGCCGACCGCGCCGCCTACGATCTCACGCTGGTCGAGGCGCTCCGCGCCCACCGCGTGGACCTGGTCTGCCTCGCCGGCTACATGCGCCTGGTCACGCCCGGCTTCCTCCGCGCCTTCGGGCCGGACGACGCCAGCCGGGGCTGCCCGCGGGTGATGAACATCCACCCCGCCCTGCTCCCGTCGTTCCCCGGCCTGCACGCGGCGCGGCAGGCGCTCGACTACGGCGCGCGCGTCGCCGGCTGCACCGTGCACTTCGTGGACGAGGGCACCGACACCGGGCCGATCATCGCGCAGGCGGTGGTCCCGGTGCTCCAGGGCGACGACGAGGCCGCCCTGTCCGCCCGCATCCAGGCCGAGGAGCACCGCCTCTACCCGCAGGCCGTGCAGTGGTTCGCGCAGGGGCGGCTCTCACTGGAGGGGCGCAGGGTGAGGCTCGACCGCTGCGCGCCGCACGGCCCCTCGCCGCTGCGGAACCCGCCGCTGGAAGGGTAGGACGCGGCCGCGCGCCGCCCCCGAACGATCGGCTAGGTCGTCCGGGTGGGATCGTCCCTCGACCGCGGGACGAGATCGTTTGGCGCCCGGGCGCCCTCGACGTAGACTCCGCCGCCGTGGCGCAGACCTTCCGACCTCCCGCAACCCAGCGCATCTACGACGTCTGCATCGTCGGCTCGCAGCTCGGCGGCATCGTCGCCGGCGCGCTGCTGGCCCGGCGCGGCTTCCGGGTGCTGCACGTCGCCCACGACGACCTGGGCCCGAGCTACGTGGACGCCGGATACGTGCTGCCCTGGGCGCCCGCGGTCATCCCCTCTCCGCGGCAGATGCCCGCGGCGGAGGCCGTGCTCGCGGAGCTGGGGCTCGCCACCGACGTCGGGCGGGCGCTCGAGCCCTCGGACCCCGATCTCCAGATCCTGCTCCCCCGCCACCGCGTGGACGTCTCGCGCGACCCCGCCGCGCTGCGGACCGAGCTGCGCCGGGAGTGGGCCGGCGAGGCCGAGGCGCTGGAGGCCGGCTTCGCCGAGCTGTCCACGCTCTACGAGTTCTCCGGCTTCTTCCTGAAGGCCGCGCCGCCGCTCCCGCCGGACGGGTTCGGCGAGCGGCGGGCGGTCAAGAAGGCGCTGAAGGTCGCCTCCAGCCTGCCCAACGCGCCCGCCGGCGAGGTCGGCGAGGCCCGGCCCTTCGACGCGCTGCGCGGGCACGAGCTGGTGCGGAGCCTCGAGATCGCGCACCGCTTCCTCACCTACCTGGACGGCCCGCCCTCGCCGCTCTCGCTGGCGCGCCTGCTGGGCGGCGCGCTCCGCGGGACGCACCGGCTGGCCGGCGGCCAGGGGACGCTCCGCGAGATGATCCGCCGGCGCATCGCGGAGTCGCGCGGCGAGCTGAAGGGCGGACCGGGCGAGCCCGCTGCCGCCGCAGGGCTGGAGCTGGACGGCGGCCGCATCGCCGCGGTCCGGCTGGCCGACTCGCCCGACGCGTTCGTGGCCCGGGCGTTCGTGCTCGCCGCCGACGCGGAGTCCATCCGCCGCCTCCTCCCGGCCGGCGCCGCCGAGGCCCGCGCCGCCCGCGTGCTCGAGGCCATCCGCCCGCAGCGCCGGCTCGTCTCGCTGAACCTGATCGTGAAGGAGGCCGCGCTCCCGCCCGCGCTGGGCGAGAACGCGCTCGCGCTCCGCGGCGCGGAGGGCGGCGACGGGATCGACAACGCGGTGTTCCTGCAGGTCCTCCCGGCGCGGCGCGACGGCAAGAAGGGCTCGGCGGACGCGGTCCCGGGCGAGCGGGTGGTCTGCGCCGCGGCGTTCGTGGACGCCGGCACCACCTCGCGCGAGGCGCTGACCGCGGCCTCGGCGCGGATCCGCGAGGCCGTGGCGGACGCCATCCCGTTCTTCGAGCGGCACCAGGTGAACGAGTCGTCCCCGGTGCTCAACGCGCCCGTCGGGCCGGAGGAGGCGGTGCGGCTCCTCACCCATCCGCTCTACGGCACCGAGCTCGAGTCCACGCTCGGCGTGACCGGCCTGCCGGTCCGCTCGCCGTGGAAGAACGCGTTCTTCGCCGGGCGCGAGGTGCTGCCCGGCCTCGGCCTGGAGGGCGAGTTCTACGCGGGCATCCAGGCGGCCGGGCACGCGGTCGCGGCGCTGGGGCGGCGGGACGTTCTGAAGTGAGCCCTTGCCTTTCGCGGGCCACTCTGTAATATCCCGCGCTCCTTTTGGTTTTCGGAGTAGAGACCATGGCACGCCGCTGCGAGATCTGTGGGAAGGGCCCGCTCGTCGGGAACACCGTCTCCCACGCCAACAACAAGAACAAGACGCGCTCCCTGCCGAACCTCCGCTCGGTCCGCGCCAACCTGGCCGGCGAGGTCCGCCACATCCGCGTGTGCACGCGCTGCCTCAAGGCCGGCAAGGTCGTGAAGGCGGGCCGCGGGCGCCCGACGGCGTCCGCGCAGGCGTAACGAGGTTCCTGGGCGCGCGCGGCGGGATGCGCAGCCTCCCGGTCACCGAGGCGCCCCACCCCAGAGGCTCGGATCTCGAGCGGCTCCCCGCGGGCCGCCTCCTCGCCCGTCTCCACGAGGGCGACCGGGAGGCGGTGCGCGCGGTGGGCCGCGCCTTGCCCGCGCTCACCCGCCTGGCCGAGGCCGCCGCCGCCGCGCTCGGCGCGGGGGGGCGACTCGTGTACGCCGGCGCAGGCACGAGCGGGCGGCTGGGCGCGCTCGACGCCGCCGAGTGCCCGCCCACGTTCGGCGTGTCGCCTCGCCGCGTCGTGGCGCTGGTGGCCGGCGGCCGCCGCGCGCTCACCCGCGCGGTCGAGGGCGCCGAGGACGACCGGGCGGCCGGGGCCGCCGCGGTGCGCCGCGCGCGCGCCGGGTCCCGGGACCTGGTCGTCGGGGTGAGCGCGTCCGGCACCACGCCGTTCGTGCTCGGCGCGCTGGAGGAGGCCCGCCGGCGCGGCGCCCGGACCGCCCTCGTCACCTCGAACCCGGCCGCCCGCGCGCGGGCCGGGGTGCGCGTGATCCTGGAGACCGGGCCGGAGCTGGTGGCGGGCTCGACGCGCATGAAGGCGGGCACCGCCGCGAAGATGGCGCTCGGGCTGGTGAGCACCGCCGCGTTCGTCCGGCTGGGCGCCGTGCGCGGCGGCCGGATGGTGGCGCTGGCGCCCGCCAGCGAGAAGCTGCGGCGCCGGGCGGTGCGCAACGTCGCCGCGCTCGCCGGGGTGGGCGAGGCGCGCGCCCGGAAGCTGCTGGAGGGGTGCGGCTGGAGCGTGCGCGACGCGGTGGATCGCGCGGGCCGGCCCGCGGCGCGCCCGCGACGCCGCTGATCGAGGAGGACGGACGATGGCCAAGGAAGAGAAGGCGCTCGCACCCGAGGAGCTCGCGCGCGCGCGGGCGGCGCTGGCCGCGGCGCAGGGGAAGCGGCGCCTCGACCTGGTGCTGGAGGCGCGGGACCCGCAGGCGCTGGTCCGCGCGCTGCCCGCCGACGAGCTCTACTTCACCATCCGCGACGTGGGGCTCGGCGACGCGGCGCTGCTCGTCCAGCTCGCCTCCCCCGAGCAGTTCAAGACCTTCCTCGACCTCGACGCCTGGCGCGGCGGCGCGTTCGAGCCCCGCCGCGCCCTCCCCTGGCTCCGGATCGCCCGCGCCGGCGCGCACCTCGACCCGAAGGCGGCGGCGCGCTGGGCCCGCAAGCTGGACGCGCTCGACCGCGAGGTGCTGTACCTGGTGCTGCGCGACGCGCTCCGCCTGCACGACCTCGAGGAGGACCCGGATCCCGAGCTGGTGTCCGACCGGTTCATGCGGACGCCGGAGGGGCGCTTCGTGATCGAGTTCGAGGTGGAGGGCACCGAGTACCTGGCGGTGCGCGGCCTGCTCGACGATCTGTACGCGCGCGACGCGTTCCAGGCGACGCGGCTCCTCTCGGCCATCCGCAGCGAGCTGCCCAGCGAGCTGGAGGAGACGGCGCTGCGCTGGCGCACCGGCCGCCTCGCCGACCTCGGCTTCCCCTCGCTGGAGGAGGCGCTCTCGTGGTTCGCGCAGCCGCCTCGCGCGCCGGCCCACCCCGCCGGCCCTCCCCCGGCGCGGCCGCCAGGGTTCCTGCTGGCGAGGCTCGGCGCCGGGTCGCCGCTGGACGCCGCGGCCGCGGCGCTCCCCGCCGGCGAGCGCGACGTGCTGGAGCGCGAGATCGTCGCGGCGGCCAACGCGGTGCTGGTCGCCGACGCGGTGGACCCGTCCGACCTCGACGCGGTGCGCGGCGCGTTCGCCGCCGCCCGCGCCATGCTGGAGCTGGGCCTCGCCCGCCTCGCCGGGGCCGATCCCGACCGCGCCGCCCAGGTGCTGGCCGAGACGCCGGTGAAGCGGCTGTTCCAGGAAGGCTTCGGGCGCGTGCTCGAGCTGAAGTGGCGCGCCGAGCGGCTGCTGGCCGGCGGCGGCGCGGGGACCCGCGCGGCGCCGCTGCTCGACGCGCCGCTGGGCGAGGCGGTGGCGGCGCTCGCCGCGAAGCGCCCGCGCTACTTCCCGGGCCTGGAGGCGCCCCGGGACGAGTGGGGCACCCTGTCCGCCGGCGGGCACGAGCCGCGCCGGTTCCTCGCCGCGGCGGAGCTGGACCGCACCGTCGCCGCGCTCGGCCTGGCCGAGGGGCTGGCCGGGCTGGCGCAGGCGCTGGGGCTCGCCGGCGGCAACGCCGAGGGGCCGCTCGCGCCGCGCCTCTCGACGCTGTACCTCACCGCGCTCGCCAACGAGCGGCTGGGCCGCGCGTTCCGGCCGGATCCGCTCGCGCGCGCGGAGCTGCCGGCCGCGGCGCGGGCGCTCGCCGCGATCGACGACCCGCGGCTCGCCTCCGGCGGCGAGGCCGGGGCGCTGCTGCTGGAGCTGGCGCGGGCGGGCGCGGCCGAGCTCGCGCCGCTCGCCGAGGGCGGGGCGGCGCGGCCCGAGCACCTCTCGGCGGTGCTGGTGCGGGACCCGAGCTAGCACGCCAGCGAGCCGGTGTCCCGGCCTCGCTCATCCCGAGCGTCGCCCCGCCGCCGGCGGGGCGGAGTCGAGGGGTGGGCCGGGAGGGCGCGGCCGGCGATCACCGACCGCGCCCCTCGGCTGGTCTTCGCCTCGGCTACTTCGCCACCGGGGCCGCCTCGGGGGCCGCCTTCTCGGCGGCCTTCGGGGTCGCCTTCTTCGCGGTCGCCTTGTGGTGCTTCTTGTGCGCCGCCGGCTTGGCGGCCGGCTTCGCGGTCTCGGTGGCCGCCGGCGCCGCAGGGGCCGGCTCCGCGGCCTTCGGCTCCTCGGCGAAGGCGGGCGAGACGAGGCCGAGCACGGCGAGGGCCGAGACGATGCGCAGGACGTTCTTCATGTGGGGTACCTCCGGCGCGGGGGCCGCGGTCGATCCGCGCACGCCCGCTGCTGAGGAGGTACGCGCGTGCCCGCGGCCGTATTCAACGCGCGCCTCGTCAGGGCATCTCGCCGATGAAGGTCGCCTCCCGCGCCCAGCGCAGCGCCTGGTCGATCTGCTCCTCCGCGAGGACGCCCGCGTCGCGCAGCAGGCGCACCTCGGCGCGCATGTTCGTGTCGAGCAGGTACGGGCCGTCGGTGTTGATGGTGAACCGCACGCCCCGATCCCAGAAGCGCGCCAGCACCTGGCCCAGCTCCTCGATCGACCCCACCGCGCGCGTGGCCAGGTTCGAGCTGGGGCAGATCTCCAGCACCACGCCGCGCTCGCGGAGCAGGTCCATGACCTTCTCGTCGCGCGCCGCGCAGATGCCGTGCCCGATGCGGTGGGGCTCGAGCTGCTCCACCACCGCCCGCACGCCCTCGGCGCCGGTGGTGGCCGTCTCGCCGGTGTGGACGGTGGTCTTCAGCCCGGCGCGCCGCGCCCGCGCGTACAGCTCGCGGTAGCGCCCGACCTCCGCCGGCATCAGCTCGAGCGCGTGGCGCTCGGTGCCGGCGAGGTCGATGCCGACCACCCCGCGCCGCCGGTACTTGATGGCCTTCTCGACCAGGATCTCGTTGAGGTGCGCGGGGAACTCGCGCGCCAGGCAGAAGATGAGCCCGGCCTGCACCCCGTACTCGAGCACCGCCCGGTCCATGCCGCGGAGCGCCGCGTGGATGATGTGGTCGAGGTCGCGCTCGCCGCCGACGTTGCGCTTCATCGGGTTGAAGCGCAGCTCGATGAGCGAGACGCGCGACGAGCGGTACTCCTTGCCGATGACCTCGTAGACGCTGCGCTCCATGGCCTGCGGCGACGACTGGATCTTCTCGGTCCACTCGTGCATCACCGCCAGGTACTCGTCGAGCGACCGCACCTTGCCCGGGCGCGCCGAGATCAGCTCCTTGAACTCCCAGTAGCTCGCGACGGGCAGCTTGAAGCCCTGGTCGTGGGCGATGGACCAGAGGATGTGCGGCGCCACGGCGCCGCCGACGTGGATGTGCAGGTCCGAGAGCTCGCGTGCCATCGGCCCGAGATACCGCCGCGCCGCCAGGCACGCCAGCGCTTCTCGGACGCTTCTACCCGTTCTCGTCCGGCGACGACTCGCCGGGCGCGCCGAGCCCGAGGCCGCACTCCGGGCACTCGACCTCCCCCGCGCCCTGCACCGCGAAGCGGTGGCCGCACGCCGGGCAGGTGATCTCGCCGCCCGCGTCGAGGTCGATCCCCTCGGCCCCGCGCGCCGCGGCGGCGGCCGCGTCGGGATCCTCGAGCAGGCCGGCCCAGTCGCGCCGCAGGAACGCCTGCGCCCGCTCCAGCTCGTCGCGCGGGACGTACAGGTTCCAGAGCGGGTGGTGCGCCTCCTCCGGCCGGCCCGGCGGGACCTTCTCCATCTCCGGCGCCAGCCCCTCCGCCTCCAGGAGCGACATGACCTCGCGCACCGAGGCGTAGCCGGAGCGGGTGAGCACGGCGAGGCCCTCGGCCGCGGCCTCGCAGGTCACGCAGCGCCCGCCGTCGGCGAGCGGGGTCGAGCAGGTGGTGCAGCGCTCCATGGACGCCTCCCGCGGCCCGGGACCCGGGCGCGGCCCGATGATACCCCGGGCGCGGGAGCCGCGGCGTCCGTCAGCGGCGTCCGGCCGCGCGCGCCCGGAGCGCGGCCGTCGCCGGGCGCGGCGCGGCGGGCGCGGCCGGCGGCACCAGGCTCGGCGGCTCCGGCGCGGCGACCGGCAGCGGCGTCACCGCGGCGGGGGACGGCGGTGGCGCGGCGGCGGGGCGCCGCTCCGCGCCCGCGCCGAGCGCGGCCGCGACCAGCAGGAGCGCGGGCGCGAACAGGAAGCGGTAGAGAGCCATGGCGGCCTCCGGGCGTGGTCGGGAGCGAGGGGTGGTCCGCCGAGCACGGTTCGCACGCGCCGCGCGCGCCACAAGCGTCCAGGATGGGGGACACGGGCGCGCGCGGTGCTCTATACTCGCGCGCCTCATGAACCTCATCGACGGCAAGCAGATCGCGGCGAAGGTGAAGGGCGAGGTGGCGACCGAGGTCCGCGCGCTGGCCGCCCGCGGCGTGCAGACGGGCCTCACCGTGGTCCGGGTGGGCGACGACCCCGCCTCCGCGATCTACGTGCGCGGGAAGCGCAAGGACTGCGAGGAGGTTGGCATCACCTCGGTGGAGCACCACCTCCCCGTCACCACCACGCAGGCCGAGCTGCTCGCCCTCATCGCGCGGCTGAACGCCGACCCGGCGGTGCACGGCATCCTGGTGCAGCTGCCGCTGCCGAAGCACGTGGACGAGCGCGCGGTGCTCGACGCCATCTCGCCCGCCAAGGACGCCGACGGCTTCCACCCGTTCAACGTGGGCGCGCTCTCGATCGGCATCGCCGGCGTGCCCCGCCCCTGCACGCCCGCCGGCGTGATGCGCATGCTCGACGAGGCCCGGGTCGATCCGAAGGGCAAGCGCGCGCTGGTGGTGGGCCGCTCCAACATCGTGGGCAAGCCGATGGCGATGATGCTGCTCGAGCGGCACGCCACGGTGACCATCGCCCACTCCCGCACCGCCGACCTCGCCGGCGAGGTCGGCCGCGCCGACATCCTGGTGGCCGCCATCGGCAAGGCCGAGCTGGTGAAGGGCGCCTGGGTGAAGGAGGGCGCGGTGGTGATCGACGTCGGCATGAACCGCCTCGCCGACGGGAAGCTGGTGGGCGACGTGGAGTTCGCGGCGGCCGCCGCGCGCGCCTCCGCCATCACCCCGGTGCCGGGCGGCGTCGGCCCGATGACGCGCGCCATGCTGCTCGTCAACACGGTGGAGCTCGCGAAGCGGGTCGCACGGTGAGGCGCTGCGCCCGGGCGCTCGCGGCCATGGCCGTGGCGCTCGTGGGCGCCTCCGGCTGCTGCACCTGCGTGGACCTCGACTACACCTACCGGAGCGGCGCGGCCCGGGCGCCGGCGGCCGCCCCGCCCTTCTCGCCGCTGCTCCGCGTGCTGCACGTCGCGGACATCGGCGAGCCGAACTGCCAGCAGCGCGCCGTCTCCGACGCCATGGCCGCGGCGCACCGGCGGGCGCCGTTCGACCTCGCGGTCGCGCCCGGCGACAACGTCTACAACTGCGGGCCCGACGCCACCCTCCCCGGCGCGGCCGACTGCCGCTTCGCCGACGACGGGAACGGCGTCGCCGCCGGGTACGCCGCCCCCGCCGACCCGAGCTTCGCGCGCTTCGAGGACGCGTTCGCGCCGCTGGCGGGCGTGCCCATCCACCTCGCGCTCGGGAACCACGACGTCGCCACCGCCGGGAGCTGCGCGGTGCCGGGCGTGGAGCCGGCCACCGCGGCGCGGCGCAAGGCCTGCCTCGAGGTGGCGCACGCGTCGCCGCTCTGGTCCATGCCCGGCCGGCACTACGCGGTGGACCGCGGCCCCGCGCGCTTCATCGTGGTGGACACGAACCTCCTCGGGGGCGACTACGCCGGCTTCACCTTCGCCGACGAGGAGGCGTTCGTGGCCGCGGCGGCCGCGGGCTGCGACGGGCGCGCCTGCTTCCTGGTCGGCCACCACCCCGCCGTCACCGCCGGCTCGCACCACGACGACGCGACGCCGGAGTACCTCGCGCGCGTCGATCGCCTGCTCGCGGCCGGCCAGGGCCGGATCCGGGCCTGGCTCGCCGGCCACGATCACGACCTGCAGCACCTGCGCACGCCGGGCGGCGTGGACGTGCTCGTGTCCGGCAACGGCTCCCGCGCGCGCGGCGCCGAGCGCTTCCGCGAGCGCTCCGCGCCCGGCGCCGAGCTGCTCTTCGCCGCGGTGCGCTGGGGCTTCGGCGTGCTCGAGGTGGGCGACGGCGGCTGGCGCTACCGCTTCGAGTCGGACGACGGCACCGCGCTCTACTGCTGCGCGGCCGCGGGCACGGGTCGCTGCGAGCCGGTCGCGTGCCGGTGAGCGCGCCGGAGCCGGGCGCCGGCCGTCCGTCCGGCCGTGCGCCGGTGTCCCAGCCCCTTCCGGTGCCGCCCGCGACGCACGATGGCACCTTGCGGACCCTCGCGCGAGCGGCTACTGCTCGGGCGCGCCGGGCGCGAAATCCCGCGTCCTGGCGCGCTTGACCCTCCGGTCAGCCCCGATAGAATCCGCCCGCCCATTTCCACCCGAGGCGCCCATGGCCCTGCGCACGCCCCTCTACGACACGCACGTCCGCGCAGGCGCACGGATCGTGGAGTTCGCCGGCTGGCAGATGCCGGTCCAGTACTCG
Source organism: Anaeromyxobacter dehalogenans 2CP-C (assembly GCF_000013385.1). Lineage (GTDB taxonomy): Bacteria > Myxococcota > Myxococcia > Myxococcales > Anaeromyxobacteraceae > Anaeromyxobacter > Anaeromyxobacter dehalogenans_B. The sequence goes on along the minus strand of NC_007760.1, from coordinate 1,442,223 downwards.
GGGATCCTCGCCGAGCACGAGACCGTCCGCACCCGCGTCGGCCTGTTCGACGTCTCGCACATGGGCGAGGTCGTGTTCCGGGGCCCGCGGGCGCTCGCCGCGCTCGGACGCGTGTTCACGAACGACCTCTCCAAGGTCGCCGACGGCCAGGCGCAGTACGGCTGCCTGTGCCGCGACTCCGGCGGCATCGTGGACGACGTGGTGGTCTACCGCCGCGGCGCCGAGGACCTGCTCGTCTGCGTCAACGCCGGCAACCGCCAGAAGGACTTCGAGTGGCTCGCGGGCCACGCCGCCGGCGCCGACGTCCGCAACGAGTCGGACGACTGGGCCCAGCTCGCGCTGCAGGGCCCGCTCGCCGCCCAGCTCCTGCAGCGGCTCACCACCGTGAACCTCTCCGCCATGCGCAGCTACCGCTTCGGCGAGGGCGAGGTGGCGGGCGTCCGCTGCATGGTGGCGCGCACCGGCTACACCGGCGAGGACGGGTTCGAGCTGTTCTGCCGCGCCGACCTGGGCCCGCGCCTCTGGGACGCGCTCATGGAGGCGGGCGCGCCGGAGGGGATCGCCCCCTGCGGCCTCGGCGCCCGCGACTCGCTGCGCCTGGAGATGGCGTACCGGCTCTACGGCTCGGACATGGACGAGACCACCACGCCGCTCGAGGCCGGGCTGGCCTGGGTGGTGAAGCTCGACAAGGGCGAGTTCATCGGCCGCGACGCGCTGCTCAAGCAGAAGGAGCAGGGGCTCTCGCGCAAGCTGGTGGGGTTCCAGCTCACCGACGCGGGCATCCCGCGGCACGGCTACCCGGTGCTGCAGGACGGCCGCAAGGTGGGCGAGGTGACCAGCGGCACCAAGAGCCCGTCGCTCGGCACCGCCATCGGGCTCGCCTACGTGCCCCCCGCGCTCGCCGCCGAGGGCTCCACCTTCGCAGTCGAGATCCGCGGCCGGGCCGCGGCGGCCAAGGCCGTGAAGACGCCGTTCTACACGCGGAAGTGACGGAGACGACCATGGAAATCCCCGAGGACCTCAGGTACACGCGCGAGCACGAGTGGGCGCGCCGCAAGGGCAGCGCGATCGTGGTCGGCATCACCGACTTCGCCCAGGAGCAGCTCGGCGACGTCGTCTACGTCGAGCTGCCGGACGTGGGCGACCCGGTCAAGAAGGGCGAGTCGTTCGGCGTGGTCGAGTCCACCAAGGCCGTGTCCGAGCTGTTCGCCCCGATCTCCGGCAAGGTGATCGAGGTGAACGACCCGCTCTCCGACGCCCCCGAGACCATCAACGAGGATCCGTACGAGGAGGGCTGGATGATCACCATCGAGCCGTCCGATCCCAAGGACCTCGAGACGCTCATGGACGCCGCCGCCTACAAGGCGTTCGTCGAGGAGCAGGAGTAGCGCCGAGCGCCGCCCGCCGGGCGGTCCCCCTCCCTCGCGGCGAGGTCGCCGCGGAGCCAAGCCTTGCGATACCACCCGCACACCCCGGACGACGTCCGCGCCATGCTCGACGTCGTCGGCGCGGAGCGCGTCGACGACCTGTTCCGCTCGATCCCGCAGGCGCTCCGGCTCGACCGCCCGCTCGACCTGCCGCCCGCGGCGGACGAGATCGCGCTCTTCTCCGAGCTGCGGCGGCTGGCGGCGCGCAACGAGACGGCCCACCCGCCGTTCGTGGGCGCCGGCTGCTACCCGCACCACGTGCCGCCGGTGGTGGACCAGCTCCTGCTCCGCGGCGAGTTCTTCACCGCGTACACGCCCTACCAGCCGGAGATCTCGCAGGGCACGCTGCAGGCGCTGTTCGAGTGGCAGACGTTCGTGTGCCTGCTGACCGGCATGGACGTCTCGAACGCGTCCATGTACGACGGCGCGACCGCCACGGCCGAGGCCGCGCTCATGGCCGGCCGGATCACCGGGCGCGACAAGGTGGTGGTCTCCGCCGCGCTCCACCCCGAGTACCGCAAGGTGCTCGCCACCTACCTGCGCTCGACCGGCGACGAGATCGTCACGGTGCCGTTCGGCGCGGACGGCCGCACCGACCTCGCCGCGCTGCAGCAGGCGGTGGACGGCCGGACCGCCTGCGTCATCCTCGGCTACCCGAACTTCCTCGGCGTGGTGGACGCGCTGCCCGAGGCGGCCGCCATCGCCCGCAAGGCCGGCGCGCTCACCGTCTCGGCGACCGCCGAGGCGGTCTCGCTGGGCCTGCTCCAGGCGCCCGGCGCGCTCGGCGCCGACGTCGCGGTGGGCACGTTCCAGAGCTTCGGCAACCCCATGTCGTTCGGCGGCCCGGCGCCGGGCTTCTTCGCCACCCGCGAGAAGCACGTGCGCCAGATGCCCGGCCGCGTGGCCGGGGCGACGGTGGACAAGCAGGGGCGGCGCGGCTTCGTGCTCACGCTCTCCACGCGCGAGCAGCACATCCGCCGCGAGAAGGCGACGTCCAACATCTGCACCAACTCCGGCCTGTGCGCGCTGGCCTCCACCGTCCACCTGTCGCTGCTCGGCAAGCGCGGCCTGGCCGAGCTGGCCCGCCTCAACCACGGGCGCGCCCGCATGCTGCGCGACGCGATGGAGCGGGCCGGCTGCCGCCCGGTGTTCTCCGGGCCGTTCTTCAACGAGCAGGTGTTCGACGTGGGCGACGCCGAGGCGGTGGTGGCGAAGCTCGCCAAGCGCGGCATCGTGGCCGGCGCGCCGCTGGCGCGCTGGTTCCCGGACGCGCCGAGCGCGAAGGGCGCCCTGCTCTGCGCGGCGACGGAGCTGCACGGCCCCGAGCTCATCCAGCTCTTCGCGGGCGCGGTGAGGAGCTGAGCCATGGCGAACCCGACTGGCTGGAAGCCCAGCATGGAGCAGGACGCGAACGGGGGCGGCGCCGCGGCCGAGGCCCCGGGCCTGGGCGGCGCGGTGCGCGGCCTCGCGTACGAGGAGCCGCTCGTGTTCGAGCACGGCTCGCGCGGGCGCTGCGGCGTCTCGCTGCCCCCGCCCCCCGCCGACTTCGACGCGAGCGACCTCCCCGCCGCGCTGGTGCGCCCGGCGGTGGACGGGCTGCCGGAGCTGTCCGAGCTGGAGGTGGTCCGGCACTTCACCCGGCTCTCCTCCTGGAACCACGGCATCGACACCGGGTTCTACCCGCTCGGCTCCTGCACCATGAAGTACAACCCGAAGTCGAGCGAGGCGCTGGCGCGCCTGCCCGGCTTCGCCGACCTCCACCCGCTCGCCCCGGCCGAGCTGGCGCAGGGCGCGCTCGAGCTCATGTACCGGCTGGAGCGGGCGCTCTCCGAGATCGCCGGGTTCGACGCCACCACGCTGGCCCCGGCCGCGGGCGCGCAGGGCGAGCTGACCGGCCTCATGCTCATCCGCGCGTACCACCAGGCGCGCGGCAACCCGCGCAAGAAGGTCCTCATCCCCGACACCGCGCACGGCACCAACCCGGCCTCGTCGGCGCTGAACGGCTACGCGGTGGTGCAGCTCGCCTCCGGCCCCGACGGCCGCCTCCACCCGGAGACCGTCCGCGCGGCCATGGACGAGGACGTCGCGGCCATCATGATCACGAACCCGAACACGCTGGGCGTGTTCGAGTCGCACATCGCCGAGATCGCCGCGATCGTCCACGCCAAGGGCGGCCTGGTGTACGGCGACGGCGCGAACATGAACGCGCTGCTCGGCGTGGCGCGGCCCGGCGACATGGGCTTCGACGTCATGCAGTACAACCTGCACAAGACGTTCGCGACGCCGCACGGCGGCGGCGGCCCGGGCTCCGGCCCGGTGGCGGTGAAGGCGGCGCTGGTCCCGTACCTGCCGCTGCCGATGGTGGTGAAGGAGGGCGAGCGCTACCGCCTGGTCACCGAGGCGCGCGAGCGGCCCGCGACCATCGGCAAGCTGCGCGAGTTCTGGGGCAACTTCGGCATGTTCGTGCGCGCCTGGGCGCTCATCCGCGAGTACGGGCCGGAGGGCGTGCGCGCCACCGCCGAGCTGGCGGTGCTGAACGCGAACTACGTGCGCAAGCAGCTGGAGGGCACCTACCACCTGCCCTACGCCACCGACTCGCTCCACGAGGTGGTGTTCGACGACGCCCAGCAGAAGGACTCGGGCGTCACGACCATGGACGTGGCGAAGCGCCTCATCGACCACGGGTTCCACCCGCCCACCATCTACTTCCCGCTGGTGGTGCACGGCGCGCTCATGATCGAGCCGACCGAGACCGAGTCGCGCGAGACGCTGGACGCGTTCGTCGCCGCCATGAAGGCCATCGCGGAGGAGGCGAAGGTGGACCCGGAGGCGGTGCGCGCCGCGCCCACCCGGCCCGTTCGCGCACGCCTGGACGAGACGCGCGCGGCGCGCAAGCCCGTGCTGCGCTGGCAGCCGGGCATGAACGTCGAGTAGACGGCCGGCGGTCGCGCTATCATCGCGGCGCGCCCCGTGGCGCCGCGGAGGAACCATGCGCAACCGCCTGCTCGCCCTGTTCGTCGTCGCCGCCCTGCCCGCGCTGGCCGCCGGCCAGTACGATCCCCGCCGGCCGCCGCCGCGCCAGCCCGCCGGGCCGCGCGCGCAGGGGCTCACGCTGTCCGCGCGCCTCGCCTACGGCGCGCCGTCCGGGGACATCTCCGACGAGGTGGACGCGACGGGCGCGCCGCTCTACCCGAAGCTCGACGACCTCGTCCGGCACAAGGTGCCGATCTGGCTCGAGCTTGGCTACCGCTTCAACCCGGCGGTGTGGGGCGGCATCTACCTCGAGCTCGCGCCCACCTCGATCTCGAAGGACTTCTGCGTGCCGGGCCGCTCCTGCGACGGCTCGGACATCCGCTTCGGCTTCGACGTGCAGTTCCACCTCCAGCCGTACCAGGTGGTGGACCCGTGGGTCGGCTTCGGGATGGGCCTGGAGGTGCTGAACGCGGAGGCGTACGAGCCGGGCACCGGGACCATCACCGAGTTCAGCTGGGCCGGCTTCGAGTTCCCGATGCTGGAGGCGGGCCTCGACCTGGCGCTCTCGCCGTACGTGACCATGGGCCCGTTCGTCTCGTGGAGCGCCGGGCAGTACACGAGCTACGACGTGTCGGTGCCGGGCTTCGGCGACCAGTCCGGCCGCATCCACGACCGGGCCTTCCACAGCTGGTTCCAGATCGGCGTGAAGGGGACGCTGAAGCTGTAGCGCGCGGCCCCCTCGACGCCGTCCCGGGCGGGCGGGGCTGCCTAGCGGCGGCCCTGCCCGGCCAGCCAGGCCTGCCGCTTCGCGGCGTGGTCCTCCACGATGCGCTCGTACTCTCCGTGGAAGAGCGACGACGCCACCAGGAAGTCGGCGGTGGCGCGGTTGCACGCGGTGGGGATGTTGTAGAGCACCGCGATCCTGAGCAGCGCCTTCACGTCGGGATCGTGCGGCTGCGGCTCGAGCGGATCCCAGAAGAACACCAGCACGTCCAGCTCGCCCTCGGCGATCTTCGCGCCGACCTGCTGGTCGCCGCCGAGCGGGCCGCTCTTGAAGCGGGTCACCGGGAGGTCGGTCTGCGCCTGCACCAGCCCGCCGGTGGTGCCGGTCGCGAACAGGCGGTGCTCGCGCAGCACGGGCCGGTTGTACTTCACCCAGTCCAGCAGGTCCTGCTTGCGGCTGTCGTGCGCGATGAGGACCACGTTCTTGACCGCGCGCATCGGGACGCGCTGCACCTGCGGCATCGGGACTCCTCCTGTGGAACGGGCCGGCCCGCGGACGCGGGCGCGGCGGATCACTCCGGGTACGGCCGCTGCGACGGCAGCGAGGGCATGAGCACTTGCACGCGCGAGGCCCGCCGCATCTCCAGCGTGTAGGCCAGCGCGAGGTGGATCTGCCCGCTCGCGTCCACCAGCCCCGCCGGCGGGTTCGGGAACGGCCCGGCGGCCCGCGCCGCCCGGACCACCTCCTGGTCGAGGAAGTCGAGGCCGCTCGAGTCGAGCAGCTTCACGAACCGGATCGTGCCGTCGCCGTCGAGCACCAGCTCGATCGACGTGGTGCGGTCGCGCGCCGGGTAGACCTTCCCGTCGGGATCCCGCGCCTGGTACGCCCGGTTCGGATCCCACTCGCGGTAGATGGCCATGCCCACGCGGTTGATGAAGGTGGCGTACTTGAACGAGCGGGTGTTGAGCGCGGTGGCGTCGCCCTCGTCCACGCCCTCGAGCCGGTCCGGGCTGGGGCCGCCGGCGATGCGGGCGAGGTTCTGCGGATCCGGCAGGAGCCGCCGGTCGATGCCGGACTTGCGGCCGCCGCCCTGCGCGCCGGCGCCGCCGGGCACCTGCAGCGCGGGGCCGCCGCCGTTCAGCCGCTGCTGGTCGGCGCGCGGCGCGACCGGGACGTCGCCGGCGCCGGGCTCGTCCGGCCTCGGCGCGACCGCCAGCCGCTCCTGCGCCCGCTGCTCCGGGACGACCAGCTTCTCGGCGCCCGTGCCGCGCGGCGCCGCCGGCCCCTCCTTGCCCGGCGTGCTCCTCGCCGCCTGGCCGTTCTCCCCGGCCTCCGGCGGCGGCGGCGGCGCCTTGCGCTTCAGGCCGTCGGACGGCGCCGGCAGCGTGTTCTCGAACGCCTGCGTCCCCGCGAACCGCGAGCGCGACTCCTTCTCGACGGTGTTGTCGCGATCGGAGAGGAAGCGGGAGTCCTTCGGCGGGCGCGAGTCCTTCGACGGCGCCACGTCCACGATCTGCCCGTGCGCCCGGCGCTCCTCCGGCGGCGGCGGGGGCGGCGGGATCTTCGGGAGCTCCGCCGGCCGCGGGGCGGCGGCGGGCGGGGGCTGGCCGCCCACGATGGCCCGGTTGGCCGCCCACTGGTCGGCCGTGAGCGGCGCGAGCGCGACGGGGCGGACCGCGGCCGGCTTGCCGATGTCGAACGCGCCGATGCGGCCGAGGATCAGCAAGATCAAGGCGTTGAGCGCGAGCGACAGCAGGATGGCGGCGGTCGTCCGGCTACCCGGCCGCTCGTCCACCTTCCTCCGTCGCAGGCTGGGGCCCAGGAACGCCATTCGCCGGGATGTTAACAGCCAGGACGGCGGTTTCATCCCCTCGAGTGCGCGTCCACGGGCCGGACGGGGAACCGGTTGACCCCCTGCGACCCGCCCGGTAAAGAGCGCGCGATTCCATGGCTTCCGGTTCCCCCACCCCCTCCGGCCCCCGCGCCGCCTTGCGCCCCCTCTGGCGCGCCGCGGCCTCGGGCGCGCTGGCGCTGGCGTGCCTGTACGGGGTGGCGCTGGTGGCGCTCTCGCGCCCCGCCGCGGAGGCCGCGCTCCGCCGCAGGATCCTGGCCGGCCTGCGCGCGTCGGTGGGCGACGTCACGCTCGGCCCCGACGTCCACGTCTCGCCGCTGCTCCGCGTCTCCTTCGGCCCGCTCGCGATCGCGGGCGCGCGGCCGGGGGCTCCGCCGGTGCTGCGCGTCGAGCGCGTCGAGGCCCGGCCGCGGCTCCTCGCGCTCCTGGCCGGCCGCGCCGAGCTCGCCTCGGTGCGGCTGGCCGGGGTGCGCGTCGAGGCGGGCCGCTCCGGACGATCGCTGCTGGAGCTGGGCGAGCGCCTGCGCGGAGCCCCCGCGCGCCGCGCCGCCGCGCCGGCCCGCGCCCCGGCCGTCCCCGCCCCCGAGCCGGCGCAGGACGCGGACGAGGCCCCGTGGCCGTCGGTGCAGGTGCGCGAGCTGGTGGTCGCCTTCGCGGTCCACGGCCGGTACGTGGAGCTGGGCCCGCTCGACGCGCGGCTCGCGCGCGACCGCGGCGACGGCGACGAGCGCCTCCGCGCCGACCTGCGCCTCCCCGGCGGCGCGACCGCCTCGGTGGACGCGCGGCGCGAGCCCTCCGGCTGGCGCGTCACGCTGGGCGTGCGCCACCTCGGGCCCGCCGCCATCCCCGAGGCCCTGGGCGCGGAGGCGGTGTCGCTGCGCGACGGCACGCTCTCGCTCGACGCGACGCTGGACGCCCCGCCGGATCTGTCCCGGTTCGGCGGGCGCGCGGTGCTCGCGGTGGAGGGGGCCACGGTGGCCGGCGACCGGATCGGCGCCGAGCCGCTCGGGCCGATCTCCGCCACCGCCGAGGGCGACGTCGCCTGGCAGGGCGCGGAGCGGCGCGTGTCGCTCTCCGGGGGCCGCGTGGTGCTCTTCGGCGCCATCCCCGCCGCCGTCTCCGGCCAGGCGCGGCTCGGCCCCGGCCTCCCCTTCGAGCTCTCGGTGCGGCTCGAGCGGCTCGACTTCGCCGCGGCGGTCGCCGCGCTGCCGCCGGCCCTGGGCCTGCCGCCGGAGGCGCCGCGGCCCGCCGGCACCCTCGACGCGCACGTGGACCTGGCCGGCCCGCTGCTCGCGCCGGCCGCCTGGACGCTGGACGCCGGGCTCGACCTGTCGCGCATGCGCGAGGCGGCCCGGCGCGCGCCGCCGGTGGCGCTCCGCGCGCCGTTCGTGCACCGCCCCGAGGTCGAGCGCGGCACGCCGCCCGAGATCCTGGTGGGCCCGCGCAACCCCGACTTCGTCCCGCTCTCCAGCCTGCCGCCGCACGTGATCCGGGCGGTGACCGCCAGCGAGGACGCCGGGTTCTACGGCCACTCCGGCTTCGAGTTCGAGGAGCTGCGCAACGCGTTCGCCGCGGCCGCCGAGCGCGGGCGGCTGGTGCGCGGCGGGTCCACCATCTCGCAGCAGCTCGCGAAGAACCTGTTCCTCTCGCGCGAGAAGACGCTGGCGCGGAAGGTGCGGGAGGCGGCGCTCACGGTGGCGCTCGAGGCCACGGTGCCCAAGGCGCGCCTCCTCGAGATCTACCTGAACGTGGCCGAGTGGGGCCCCGGGCTGTGGGGCATCGGGCCCGCCGCGCGCCACTGGTTCGGCGTGCCCGCCGCCGAGCTCACGCCGCGCCAGGCCGCGTTCCTCGCCACCGTGATCCCGAACCCGGTGCGCTTCCACTTCATGTGGGCCCGCGGCGCGCCGACGCAGGCCTGGGACCAGCGCGTGGACGACCTGCTGCTGAAGATGGCCGCGCAGCAGGTGCTCGACCCGGACACGCTCGACGCCGCGCTGGTGGAGCCGCTCGCGTTCGCGCGCCCGGGCGCGGCGGTCGGCCCGGGCGCGACGCCGGCGCCGTAGCGCGGCGGCGGCGGCGCGAGCGGCGCGCAGCGGCGGGCGCGACGAGGTCCCGCGCTACGCGGTCGCGGGCGCGGCGGGCCGCGGGCGGGCGCGGCGGCGGGCTTGCAGCCGCTCCCAGCCGATCGAGATCGCCCAGGTGACGCCCACCATCGCGACGATCCCCGCGATGGTCGCCGGGAAGGAGAGCCGGCCGCGCAGCGGCCGCGCCACGCCGCCGTAGGTCAGCTCGACCGAGGCGATGTACCCGACGAGCGACTGCCGCCCGAGCACGGTGAGCCAGCGCAGCGCCCGCTCCGCCGCGAGCGGGATGAGCTGGGTGAGCCCGGTGAGCGCGACGCAGGCGCCGAGCCGCATCGCGAACCAGGCCGGCGAGGCGCGCCAGAACGCGTCGCCGCGCAGCGGCGCGCGCGCGTCGAGCCCGAGCCCCGCCCCCAGGAGCGCCGCCCCGAGGGCGAGCCACAGGAGCGGGCGGTCCGGGCCGCGCGCCAGCGGCGCGAGGGCCGCGCCGGCGAGCAGGAAGGCGACCCAGTTGAGCAGGTGGAAGTTCCCGCGCCGGCCGAGGTCGGCGGACGCGATGTAGACGTAGTCGAGCACGCGGCTGGGCGCGTGCGCCGTCCCCGCCACGCCCGGCGTGGCGAGCACCACCGCGATCGCCGCCAGCGCCGCGAGCGCGGGCCCGAGCCGGCGCGGCACGCCGATGGTGAGCAGCGCCGACAGCCCCAGGCCGACGGCGATGACGTTGAGGATGTCCACCTTCAGCACGTCGGCGAGGCCGGCGAAGGCCGAGTCCCACCACCCGTGCCAGAGCGCGGGCGCGTAGCCGAGCAGGTACTCCACCGCGCGGAAGCCGTAGGCGACGCCGAGCAGCCAGAGCGCCCGGCGCAGCGCGGCCGACCGGCGCGCGCCCGGCGCGACGCCCTTGCGCTCCAGCGCGGCGTCGCCGAGCGACTGCGAGAGGCCGGCCATGTAGAGGAAGGCCGGTGCCGCGAGGCCGCCGAGCATGCGCAGCGCGCCGAAGCCGTGGCCGTGCGCCGCGGAGGAGGCGAGCCACGCGTCGAGCACGTGCACCTCGACCATGAACAGCACGGCGAGGCCGCGCTGCCAGTCGAGCCAGAGCTTGCGTCTGGGAGGGGTCACGGGGGCGGGCCGGTCGGGGTGCGGGGTCGCCGGGGGTGGTTCGGGCGGCCGGCCGGCGCCGCCGGGCGGTCACTTGTCGCGGTAGGTGATGCGGCCGCGGCTGAGGTCGTACGGTGACAGCTCGAGCTTCACGCGGTCGCCGGGGATGATGCGGATGTGGAACTTCTTCATCTTGCCCGACGCGTATGCGAGGACCACGGGGCCCTGGTCCACCTTGACCCGGTACATGCCCCCGGCGAGCGCCTCCTCGACGGTGCCCTGTACCTCGATGCCGGCTTCCTTCTCGCTCATCGGACCTTCCTCGGCACGCGCGCGGGCTGACGCAGGCCCGGCTCATAAGCGCGAGCGGCCTCGGTCACCCGAGGCCGCTCGTCACCCAGCGGACCGGATGCGCTACGGACGGCGAACGTTCGCCGCCTGAAGTCCCTTCGGGCCCTGGGTGACGTCGAACTCCACCCGCTCGCCCTCCTTCAGGGTGCGGAAGCCATCCATCTGGATGGCCGTGTGGTGAACGAAGACGTCCTCCCCGCCCTCCTGGGAGATGAAACCGTAACCCTTCGCGTCGTTGAACCACTTCACGGTACCAAGTGCCATCGCTTCACGCTTCCTTCGTGTGTCCCGGGCCGACCGCCGACCCGCGGAGTCGTGGGGCACGGACCCTCGACTCGGCCGCGAAATATCCCCGAAACCTGCAGGGACCGTCAAGGGGACGTGGTGCCCCAACCGTGCGGAAAATGTGGACTTGTTGGGTCCGCCACGCGTCCGCCCCTTCACTCTCCGAGCGCGGCGCGGAGCGCGCGCGCACGGCCTCCGACCTCCCCGTCCGCGACCAGCGCCGCGAGCTCGCCGCGCGCCGCCTCCCGGCCGGCCGGGTCGGCCAGCAAGGCCTCCGCCCGCGCCAGCCGGATCCACGGATCGGCCGGGGCGAGCCGCACGGCCACCTCGGCGCAGAAGCGGGCCGCGAGCGGCTGCCCCAGCCGGCGGTGCGCCGAGGCGAGCAGCGCCCACGCCGCCGCGTCCTCGTGGTTCGTCACCACCAACCCCTCCAGGATGGCCCGGGCGGTCTCCACCCTCCCCGCCTCCAGCTCCGCCTCCGCCAGCGCGGCGATGGCGTCGCCCAGCTCCTGGGTCATCCCCTGCACCTCGGCCAGCGTGGGCGTGCGTCCCTCGGCCGCCGTCTCGATCGCGTCGTCCATGGCGGCCCTCAGGAGCGGATGTTGTGCACCGCCGACATCTTCATGTCGTGCAGCGAGCGGAGGACGTTGGAGACGAGCGTGAACATCTCCTTCTGCTTCTCCATGGCGTACTGCAGCTCCATCATCTTCTTGCGGTCGATCTCCGGCGAGTCCGCCGAGCCGGTGCTGCCGGTGCCGCCGGTGCTCGAGCCGCCCGTCGAGCCGCTCGCCGGCGCCTCCTTGAACGCCGCGGCCAGGTCGAACGCCACGCCCGCGAGCTGCGGGCCGGCCTTGGCGAGGACCGGCGCGAGCCCCGGGAAGCCCATCGCGGCGGCGCCCGCCGCGAGCGCGGGGCCACCCAGCGTCTTCACCAGCGCCTGGACGTTCTTGTCGTTCAGGATGTCCATCGACATGCCGAGGGCGGGGAACGCGGTCTTGAGCGCGCCGGCCAGCTTCGCGAACGGCCCGCCCTTCTTCTTCTTCGCGCCGGACGAGCCGCCCGTGCTGGAGGCCTTCCCCGCCGCCTCCTTCATCTTCTGCTCGACGTCGCGGTCGAAGCGGTCCTGCACGTACATCATGAAGCGGAACAGCTTCTCCTCGATCGAGAGCCTCGGATCGTCGAGGAACGCGAGCGCGCCGGTGGACCGCGACGACGACGGCTTCTTCGCGGCCGCGGACTTCGAGGTGCCCTTCGAGCCCGAGGCGTAGCCCGTCCCCGAGCTCCGCCGCGTCTTCTTCGCCGACGCCTTCTTCGCGGAGGGGAGCGCGGCCGCCGCGGCGGCGATCACGGCGCCGCCCTTCCCCACGCCGGCCGTGGCGGCGGCCCGGACGGTGCGCGGTGCGGCGACCTGGGCGAGGTCGGTGGCGAGCGCGGCGCCCTGCGAGAGCAGCGCGGCGCCGGTGCGGACGGAGGGGATCATCTGGGTTCCTTTCGGATGGGTTGGGCGGTGCGCCTCGCGGCGCCCGCCGTTCCCTTGAGCGCGCCGCGTGCCACCCCCGCGCGCCCGGATCCCGCGCGGTTGCGCGGGGCGACCGGCCGCGCCGGAGCCCGCCGGGACGGGGCGCGGACCGTTTGACCCGGGAGCGGACGGCGCCTAGATTGCCGCGCCATGCGCACGCTCGGCGTCGACCTGGGGCGGGTCCGGATCGGCCTGGCCGTGGCCGACGAGATCCTGCGGACCGCCCGCGCGGTGACCACCGTGGTCCGCCGCGGCGAGGCCGAGGACCTGGCCGCCATCGCAGAGGTGGCCCGCGACTACGAGGTCACCCGCGCCGTCGTGGGGCTCCCGCTCAACATGGACGGCACCGAGGGCCCGTCGGCACGGCTGGCCCGGGGGTTCGCGCCGCGGCTGGAGGCTGCGCTCGGCGTGCCGGTCGAGCTGTTCGACGAGCGGCTCTCGTCGTTCGAGGCGGAGTCGCGCCTGCGCGCGCGCGGCGTATCGGCGCGCGACCAGCGCGGCCAGGTGGACGCCGAGGCCGCGGCCGTCATCCTGCAGGGCTGGCTGGACCGGAGGGCGCCATGAGGAAGCTCGTCACCCTGCTCGTGCTCCTCGCGCTCGCGGCCGCCGCGTGGGCGGCGCTCGCCTGGCGCGACCTGCAGTCGTTCGCGGCGACGGCGTACGGCAGCCCCGAGGAGAAGACGGTGGTGGTGCCGAGCGGCGCCCCGGCGCGCGCGGTGATCCGGTCGCTGGCCCAGTCCGGCGTGCTCTCCGACGAGACGCGGGCCTGGCGGTATTTCCGGTGGGTGAAGCGCGATCCCCGCCGGCTCCGCGCGGGCGAGTACGCGTTCTCCGGCCCGCTCACGCCGGACCAGGTGCTGGACAAGGTCTACCAGGGCCAGGTGAAGCTCTACCGCTTCACGGTGCCCGAGGGGCTGCGCATGGACGAGATCGCGGAGATCGTCGGGCGCAGCGGCCTCGCGCGCGCCGAGGACTTTGCCGCGGTGGCGCACGATCCCGGCACCGCCCGCGCGCTCGGGCTCCCCTACGCGAACCTGGAGGGGTTCCTCTTCCCCGACACGTACACGTTCGCGCGCGGCGTCACCGCGCGCACCATCGCCGAGGAGATGGTGGAGCGGTTCAAGGAGGAGTACGCGCGCGCCGACGCCGCCCGGAGACCGGGCGTGACGCTGTCGATGGGCGAGGCCGCGACGCTCGCCTCGATCGTCGAGAAGGAGACCGGGCAGCCGGCGGAGCGCGCCCGCATCGCCTGCGTGTTCCACAACCGGCTGCGGCTCGGGATGCGGCTCGGGACCGACCCGACGGTCATGTACGCCACGCTCCTGCGCACCGGCCGCTGGTCCAAGAACATCTCCAAGGCCGACCTGCTGGCGACCCACCCGTACAACACGTACACGACCGCCGGGCTGCCGCCCGGCCCGATCGCGAACGCGGGCGCCGCGGCCCTGCAGGCGGCGCTCGCGCCGGCCACCTGCTCCGACCTCTACTTCGTGTCGCGCAACGACGGCACCCACGTGTTCTGCCCGACGCTCGCCTGCCACAACGCGGCCGTGCGCGCGTGGCAGGTCGAGTTCTTCCGCCGCGCCCGCTGACCCCCGCCGGCCGCCTCGCCGGCGCGGTGCCGCGCACGGGGGGACCCGCCTCGCCGCCTGCCTGCAGGCCCCATTGGGCGTGCGTCTCCCGCCGGCCCCGCGGTCTGCAGCCCGCTCCTCCGCTCCTTATGCTCCTTGGGTCGGCGCGCGTGCGCCGAGCCCAGACACAGAGGGAGCGAGATGCGCGAGCCTCGGGAAATGACGACGTCGGGGTGGGTGAACCGGATCGCGGCCCTGCAGGACCGGCAGGGGTACTCGGAGCAGCACTGGGAGGGCTCGTTCGAGGACTATCTCGGGATCGTGCGGCAGAACCCGAAGGTCACCCGCACGGCCTTCCAGCGCGTCTACGACATGATCCTGTCGCACGGGAAGACCGAGTACATCGACAACAAGAAGAAGCTCATCCGGTACAACTTCTTCACCGACCCGGACTTCGGCGGGAAGGACGCGATCTACGGGCTCGACATCGCGCTCATGAAGCTCGTGAACGTGTTCAAGAGCGCGGCGCAGGGCTACGGCACCGAGAAGCGCGTCATCCTGCTGCACGGCCCGGTGGGCTCGTCCAAGTCCACCATCGCGCGCCTGCTCAAGAAGGGGCTGGAGGCGTACTCCAAGACCCCGGAGGGCGCGCTCTACACGTTCGCGTGGGACATCGAGCGCACCAACCTCGACGGGCAGAAGCGCCGCGAGGTGATGCCCTGCCCCATGCACGAGGAGCCGCTGCACCTCGTGCCGCACGAGTGGCGCGGCAAGGTGATCGCCGAGCTGGCCGCGCCCGAGGGCGGCTACGCCATCCCGGACACCGGCGACCTGTGCCCGGCCTGCCGCTTCGTCTTCAAGGACCTGATGACGGAGTACAAGGGCGACTGGGAGAAGGTGATGCAGCACGTGCGCGTGCGCCGGCTCATCCTCTCCGAGAAGGACCGCGTCGGCATCGGCACGTTCCAGCCCAAGGACGAGAAGAACCAGGACTCGACCGAGCTCACCGGCGACATCAACTACCGGAAGATCGCCGAGTACGGCTCCGACTCGGACCCGCGCGCGTTCAACTTCGACGGCGAGTTCAACATCGCGAACCGCGGCATCATCGAGTTCGTGGAGATCCTGAAGCTCGACGTGGCGTTCCTCTACGACCTGCTCGGCGCCACGCAGGAGCACAAGATCAAGCCGAAGAAGTTCCCGCAGACCGACATCGACGAGGTCATCATCGGGCACACCAACGAGCCCGAGTACAAGAAGCTCCAGTCGAACGAGTTCATGGAGGCGCTCCGGGATCGCACCGTCAAGATCGACATCCCGTACATCTCCCGCCTCGACGAGGAGGTGAAGATCTACGAGCGCGACTACAACAGCCACAAGATCCGCGGGAAGCACATCGCGCCGCACACGCTGGAGATGGCCGCGATGTGGGGCGTGCTCACCCGGCTCGAGGAGCCGAAGAAGCACAACCTCACGCTGGTCCAGAAGCTGAAGCTCTACAACGGCAAGTCGCTGCCGAACTTCACCGAGGACAACATCAAGGAGCTGCGCAAGGAGGCGCTGCGCGAGGGCATGGAGGGCATCAGCCCCCGCTACGTGCAGGACAAGATCTCGAACGCGCTGGTCTCGGACAAGGGCGACGGGTGCGTGAACCCGTTCATGGTCCTGAACGAGCTGGAGGCCGGGCTCCGGCAGCACTCGCTCATCTCCTCGGAGGAGCAGCGCAAGCGGTTCCGCGAGCTGCTCACCGACGTGAAGCGCGAGTACGAGGACGTGGTGAAGAACGAGGTCCAGCGCGCCATCAGCGCGGACGAGGACGCGATCACCAAGCTCTGCGCCAACTACATCGACAACATCAAGGCGTACACGCAGCGCGAGAAGGTCCGCAACAAGTACACCGGCCAGTACGAGGAGCCCGACGAGCGGCTGATGCGGTCGATCGAGGAGAAGATCGACATCGCGGAGAGCCGGAAGGACGACTTCCGCCGCGAGATCATGAACTACATCGGCGCGCTCGCCATCGAGGGGAAGACCTTCAACTACCGGACGAACGAGCGGCTGCACAAGGCGCTCGAGCTGAAGCTGTTCGAGGACCAGAAGGACTCGATCAAGCTGAAGAACCTGGTGGCCTCGGTGGTGGACCGGGAGACGCAGGAGAAGATCGACGTGGTGAAGCAGCGGCTCATCAAGAACTACGGCTACTGCGAGGTGTGCTCCACCGACGTCCTCAACTTCGTCGCGTCGATCTTCGCGCGCGGCGACGCGAAGGAGTAGCGGCCCTCGGCCTTCGACAGGCTCAGGCTGAGCGGCCTTCGACAGGCTCAGGCTGAGCGGCCTTCGACGAGCTCAGGCTGAGCGGGGATAGGACCGGGCGAGGAACGACAGCGAGGACGGGCCGACCATGTCCCTGAAGATCAAGCAGGACCACGCCCGCTTCCGCGACATCGTGCGCGGCCGGATCAAGAGCAACCTCAAGAAGTACGTCCAGAAGGGAGAGATGGTCGGGAAGAAGGGGAAGGACTTCATCACCATCCCGATCCCGACCATCGACATCCCGCACTTCCGCTTCGGCGAGCGCTCGCAGGGCGGCGTCGGCCAGGGCGACGGCGAGCCCGGCGACCCGCTCTCGCCCGGCGACGGGCAGGCCGGCAGCGGCCAGGCCGGCCAGGGCGAGGGGCAGCACATCCTCGAGGTGGACGTCCCGCTCGACGAGCTGGCCGACATCCTCGGCGAGGAGCTCGCCCTCCCCCGCATCGAGCCGCGCGGCAAGGACCGCATCATCGCGACCCGCCTCAAGTACACCGGCGTCGCGCCCAGCGGCCCGGAGTCGCTGCGCCACTTCAAGCGCACCTACAAGCAGGCGCTGCGGCGCCAGATCGCGAGCGGCTCGTACAACTGGCGCCGCCCGGTGATCGTCCCGGTGCGCGAGGACCGCCGCTACCGCACCTGGAAGCAGGTCCCGCTCCCGGAGACCAACGCGGTCGTCATCTACATGATGGACGTCTCCGGCTCGATGGGCGACGAGCAGAAGGAGATCGTCCGCATCGAGTCCTTCTGGATCGATACCTGGCTGCGGAAGCACTACAAGGGCCTGGAGAGCCGCTACATCATCCACGACGCGGTGGCGCGCGAGGTGGACCGCGACACGTTCTTCCACACGCGCGAGTCGGGCGGGACCATGATCTCGTCCGCCTACAAGCTCGCGCTCGAGATGATCGAGACCGAGTACGCGCCCACCTCCTGGAACGTCTACCCGTTCCACTTCTCCGACGGCGACAACTGGAGCGCCGACGACACCCGCCTGTGCGTGGAGCTGCTGCAGAAGCGGATCCTCCCGGCGGTGAACCTGTTCTGCTACGGGCAGGTGGAGAGCCCGTACGGCTCCGGCCAGTTCATCAAGGACCTGAAGGAGACCGTCGGGCCGCGCGAGAACGTGGCGCTCTCCGAGATCGCCGACAAGGACGCGATCTACGCCTCCATCAAGACGTTCCTCGGCACCGGGAAGTAGGCGCGCATGGACAAGCACACCCAGCTCCCGTCGCACCTGCACGACATCCGCAACCGCGTGGAGGGCTACGCGCGCGCCTACGGGCTCGACTTCTTCGACACCGTCTTCGAGGTGCTCGGGTTCGACGAGATCAACATGGTGGCCGCGTACGGCGGCTTCCCGAACCGCTACCCGCACTGGCGCTTCGGGATGGACTACGAGCGGCTGTCGAAGGGGTACGAGTACGGGCTGTCGAAGATCTACGAGATGGTCATCAACAACGACCCCTCGTACGCGTACCTGCTCGAGTCCAACATGGACGTGGACCAGAAGCTGGTGATGGCCCACGTCTTCGGGCACGTGGACTTCTTCAAGAACAACTTCATGTTCCGACACACCAACCGGAAGATGATGGACCAGATGGCGAACCACGCCACCCGCGTGCGCCGCTACCAGGACAAGCTCGGCGTCGAGCTGGTCGAGGACTTCATCGACCGCTGCCTCTCCATCGAGAACCTGATCGACTACCAGTCACCGTACGTGAAGCGGCGGCCGGACCGGCCCGACGTCGAGGGCGAGGGCGCGGAGCGGCAGGTGGCCCAGGGGTTCAAGAACGAGCGCGAGTACATGCGCGAGTACATCAACCCGCGCGAGTTCATGCAGGAGCAGCAGCGGAAGCTGGACGAGGAGGCCGCGCGCAAGAAGAAGTTCCCGGAGCGGGCCGAGCGCGACGTGCTGCTGTTCCTGCTCGAGCACGCGCCGCTCGAGCGCTGGGAGCACGACGTGCTCTCGATCATCCGCGAGGAGGCCTACTACTTCGCGCCGCAGGGCCAGACCAAGATCATGAACGAGGGGTGGGCCACCTACTGGCACTCCAAGATCATGACCGAGAAGGCGCTCGACGCCTCCGAGGTCATCGACTACGCCGACCACCACTCCGGCACGCTCGCCACCCACCCCGGCCAGCTCAACCCGTACAAGCTGGGGGTGGAGCTGTGGCGCGACATCGAGGACCGCTGGAACAAGGGGCGCTTCGGGAAGGAGTACGACGAGTGCGACTCCTTCGTGGCGCGCAAGCACTGGGACAAGCAGCTCGGGGTGGGGCGCGAGAAGATCTTCGAGGTGCGCAAGCACTACAACGACGTCACCTTCATCGACGAGTTCCTGAGCCTGGAGTTCTGCATCCAGCAGCGGCTCTTCACCTTCGGCTACAACGAGAAGCACCAGCGGTGGGAGATCATGGAGCGCGAGTTCCGCAAGGTGAAGGAGAAGCTCCTCCACATGCTCACCAACTTCGGGCAGCCGCTCATCGCGGTCGAGGACGGCAACTGGGAGAACCGGGGCGAGCTCTACCTGGTCCACAAGCACGACGGGGTGGACCTGAAGCTCGACTACGCCCGCGACACCCTCCGCCACGTGCAGTCCCTGTGGCGCAGGCCGGTCAACCTCCACACGAAGGTGGAGGGCCGGGGCACCATCTTCCGGTTCGACGGCAAGGAGCACTCGGACCGGCGGGCCGACCTGTAGGCCGAGGTGGTCGACTCGGAGCTTCCGGTTCCCTTCCTCGCCTGCTAGATTCCCGCGCCGATGCAAGTACCTCGCTTCGACGACGCCCCCGGCCGCCGGCGGCTCCCCGTGTTCCTCGCCGGCGCCGGCTTCCTCGCCCTCCTGATCGTCGCGCTCGCCGGCGCCACCGGCGGCCTCCGCACCGTTCCCGGCACGCCCGCCGCCGCGGCGCCCGAGGCCGCGGCCATGGTGCCCGCGCCCACCACCGCCACGCTCGCGCCGCACAAGCCGACGCCGGCGGAGCGGTTCCGGGCGGTGACGGTCCGGCTCGCGCGCAACCAGACGCTGGCGCAGGCGCTCGTGAAGCTCGACGTCCCGATGGCGCAGGTGAACGCGGTGGTGGCCTCGCTGAAGGGCCTGTTCCCGTTCCACCGCGCCCGCCCCGGCGACCAGCTCCGGGTGGAGCGCCGCGACGACGACGGCGAGCTGCACCGGTTCAGCTACCGGCAGGGCCCGGCGGACGAGTGGACGGTGGAGCGCAAGGAGGACGGCTCCTTCGAGGCCCGCAAGCGCCCGGTCGAGCTGACCACCGAGGTGGCCCGCGTGGCGGTGAAGGTGGAGGGCTCGCTGTGGGCGTCGCTGGAGCGCGCCGGCGAGGATCCGGAGCTGGCGGTGCTCGCCTCGGACGTGCTGGCATGGGACGTGGACTTCTACCAGGACGTCCGCGCCGGCGACGCGATGACCATGGTGGTCGAGAAGGTGCTCGCCGACGGCAAGCTGCTCCGCTACGGCGAGGTGCTGGCGGCCGAGTACAAGGGCGAGGCGGCCGGGCGCAAGCGCCTGTTCCGCTACACCGATCCGGACGGCCACACCAGCTACTACGACGACAACGGCAACAGCGCGCGGCGCGGCTTCCTGAAGTCTCCGCTCAAGCTCGCGCGCGTCACCTCCGGCTTCGGGATGCGCAACCACCCGCTGCTCGGGTACGTCCGCGCCCACCAGGGCGTGGACTACGGCGCGCCCACCGGCACGCCGGTCTGGGCGGTCGGGGACGGCCAGGTCCGCGAGGCGGGCTGGAAGGGCGGCTGCGGCAAGGCGGTGGTGCTGAAGCACCGCAACGGCCTGGAGTCGGTCTACTGCCACCTCTCCGCCGTCGCGGTCTCGGCCGGCAAGGCGGTCTCGCAGAAGCAGGTGATCGGGTACGTCGGCTCCACCGGCCTCTCGACCGGCCCGCACCTGCACTTCGCGGTGAAGCGCGGCGGGTCCTTCGTGAACCCGCTCCGGCTGCAGATCCCGCGCGACGCGCCCATCCCGGCGAAGTGGGCCGCCGACTTCGCCGAGAAGATCGCGCCCACCCGGGCCCGCCTCGCCGGCGAGCCGGTGGCGCTCAACTAGCCGCTCCGGCCGCGCAGCACCGCCAGCGAGAGCCCGGGGAGCATCCCGGGCACCAGCGTCCACTCCAGCGCGCGCGCGCCGCTCGGCGTCGCCACGGTCGCGACGCCGTGGTCCGCCGCCGCGCCGGACAGGTCGAGCGCGCTCTGGAGCACCTCCGCCGGACGGCGCCCGCGCAGCGCCTCGAGCGACGCCCCCAGCAGCCGCTCCGCGGCCGGGTTCGCGTCCACGCAGCGCCCCTCGCCGTCCACGATGATCATCCCGTCCCGCGCGCTCGCGAACACCGCGCGCGCCAGCCGCTCGCGCCCGCGCAGCGCCTCGGCCGCGGCCCGGGCGTCCACCGCGGTGGCCACCACGTTCGCGACCGTCTCGAGGAAGCTCAGCTCCTCGCGCTCGAACGCCCGGGGCGCCGGGCCGGCCACCAGCAGGACCCCGTGGGCGCGCCCGCTCCCGCGCACCGGCACCGCCAGGGCGCAGCCCGCGCCCGCCGAGGCGAGGAGCGCGTCCGCCAGCCGCCCGTCCCGGGCCAGGTCCGGCGCCCGCGCCGGCGCGCCGCTCGCGTGCGCCAGCCCCGCCAGCGTCATCACGCTCGGCACGCCACGCCCGCGCGCGCCGTCGGGGAAGCCCGAGGCCGCGCGCACGCGCAGCCCGCCGTCGGCCACCTCCAGGAACGCGCCCGCCGGCAGCCCCAGCGCCGAGGCCGCCAGCGCGGCGGCCGCGTCGAGCACGTCCTGCACCTCGGGGAGCCCGAGCGCGAGCTGGGAGATGCGCGACACCGCGGCGCTGCGGCGCAGCTCGGCCGCGCGCCTCGCCTCGTCCGAGCCGGCCGCTGCGGGCTCGCGGTGGCGCTGGGCGTCGCGCCAGCGCGCCACGATGAGGCGGGGCGCGCCCCGCGGCCAGGCCCGCGCCGCGAACTCGAGCCACCGGACCGAGCCGTCGGCGTGGCGCGCGCGGACCTCGATGGGCACGCCGTCGTCGAGCGGCGTGGACCGCGCGCTCGCCATGCTGGCGACGTCCTCCGGCTCGACGAACGCCCAGGCGTTGCGGCCGACGAGCTCGCCGGCGCGGTAGCCGAGGAGCCGCTCGATCCCGTCGCTCACGTAGAGGATGTCGGCGGCGGGGGTGAGGACGCCGATGACGTCGTCGGAGAACTCGGCCACCGCGGCGTGCAGGCCGTCGCCGAGGTGATCGACGTCGCGGGCGGCGTCCGCCGGCGCGCCGGAGCCTGCGCGCATGCCGGCGCCGGCCTCGAGCTCCGCGATGCGGCGGTACAGCGTGGCGAGCTCGCGCAGCAGCTCGGGGGTGGTGGCGAAGGGCATGGGGGTCTCCGGATCATACCGATCCGGGGTGTTCCCCCAAGCCCCACGGACGCGTGGCGTCCCTGCCGCCTCCGGGTCAGCGCCGCCGGCGGCGGGCCTTCTCGGCGGCGAGCTTCTTGCCGTTCCACTCCTTGCCGTCCAGGGCGGCCACGGCGGCCTCCAGCGCGGCGGGCGGGACGTCTACGTAGCTGTGCGAGCGGCGCACCTCCACGGCGACCGGCTCGAGCTCCGGCGCGAGCGCCCGGAGCGCCTCGCGCACCCTGGCCTCGTCCGCGCCGTCCTGCTCGCCGAGCGTCACGAACACGCGGGCCCGCGGCGGCGCCGAGGACGATCCGGCCTCGGCGGCCACCTCGACGGCGGGGGTGACCTCGCCGTTGGCTGCCGGCAGGGACTCGCCCCGGACGCCGGCCTTCGCCTCGCGATCGCGCCCGCCGCGGCGGCCGCGCTCACCGCGCTCCCGATCCCGGCCGCGGTCGCGGTCGCGCGAGCGCTCCCGGCCGACGTCGTGCCGGCCCTCGCCCCCCTCGCGCCGGCCCTCGGCCGCCTCGCGGACCTCGGGCTGCACGCGGCGCTCGTGCTCGGTGCGCTTGTGCTCGGCCTTCTCGCGGTCCTGCGCCTTCTCCATGCGCTGGTGCGTGAAGAAGTACTTGAGCGCGAAGGAGATCAGGTACTCGCCGTCGGGCCGGTTGCGCAGCTCCTGGGCGAGCGGGATGTAGGCCTCGAAGATCGACGAGCTCATCGCGTCCTTCAGGACGGCGACGTGGCGGTCGGTCCAGATCTTCCGCGCCTCCTCCGGCGTGGGGAGCGCCTTCTTCTCGAAGACGATCTCGTACTTCTTCTGCAGCGCGGTCAGCGTGTGCAGGTCGCCGCCGGACACGAGCGAGAGGCTGGTGCCCTTCTTGCCGATGCGGCCCGTGCGGCCCACCCGGTGCAGGAACACCGCCGGATCCTCGGGCAGCGAGTAGTTGATGACGTGCGAGAGGTCGGAGATGTCGATGCCGCGGGCCGCGATGTCGGTCGCGACCATGAAGCGGACCTCTCCCCGCTTCACCTTGGCCATCACCCGCTCGCGCTCCTTCTGCGGCAGGTCGCCGTTCAGCAGCTCGGCGTCGTAGCCGTTGCGGTTCAGCACCGCGGTGACGAGCGAGGTGTCGCTGCGCGTGTTGCAGAAGATGATCGCCGCCTCGGGCTCCTCCATGCCGATCATGTAGAGGAGGTTGCGCGGCTTCGGGTACGCGTCCACGGTCGGGTACATCACGTTGTTGATGTTCTCGACCTTGTACTCGTCGCCGGAGAGCAGGATCGTCTCCGGGTCGGTGAGGTAGTCGTGGATGATCTGCTCGATGTCCGCCGGGACGGTGGCGGAGAAGAGCAGCTGCTGCACGTCCGCGGGGAGGTGGTCGAGGATGCGCGTCACCTCCTCGAAGAACCCCATGTTCAGCATCTCGTCCGCCTCGTCGAGGCAGCAGACCATCACCTCCTCGAGCCGGAGGGTCTTGCGGCGGATGTGGTCGTAGATGCGGCCGGGGGTGCCGACCACGATCTCCGCGCCGGCCTTCAGCTTGTCGAGCTGGTCGCCCATCGAGGCGCCGCCGTAGATCGTCACCACGCCGAGGTCGCGGTGCTTCGCCAGCGCGGTGACCTCCTCGGCCACCTGGATGGCGAGCTCGCGGGTCGGGCACATGACGAGCGCCGAGGGCTTGCGGCGGCCGTCGGGGATGCGCTCGAGGATGGGGATGGTGAACGCGGCGGTCTTGCCGGTGCCGGTCTTGGACCGGACGATGACGTCCTTGCCGTCGCGGATGGGCCGGAACGTCGCGGACTGGACCGGGGTCGGCTTGGTGTACCCGTGCTCCGCGACCGCGCGCCGCACCGGCTCCGAGAGCCCCATGTCGTCGAACGACGCCTCGGAGACGTAGTCAGAGGGCGCCGCCGAGGGCGCCTCGCCGTGGACTTCTTCCATGCTGTCACTCACTCCGTTGGAGTTGGGAGCGACGCATGGCGGGCTCGCCTGGTACCGCGCCAGCCCCGATGCGTGATCGGGGCCCGCGCCGCTCCGCGAAAACCGCCATGCGCCGACGTGTCGTCTCGCGCCTTGCGCGCGAGGCGCGACACCTATATCACAACGCACTTGCGCGGCCGCCAGTTCCCGTGGCAGGCCCGGACTCCCCATGTCGGACGAGAGGCGCCACCGCTCCACGCAGGGCCGCCCGGCGCTCCCAGCCGCCGGGGAGGCGCGCGACCGCTCCGAGGGCGGGCTGGTCCGCTACGACCCGCTCCGCGCGTACATGGCCGAGGTGGCGCGCCACCCGGTGCTCTCGCGCGACGAGGAGCACGCGCTCGCCGTCCAGTACCGCGAGACCGGGGACGTGGACGCCGCCTACAAGCTGGTCGCGTCGAACCTTCGCCTGGTGGTGAAGATCGCGCACGAGTACCGCCGCACCGCGTTCCAGCTCCTGGACCTCGTCCAGGAGGGCAACCTCGGGCTCATGCAGGCGGTGAAGAAGTACGACCCGTGGAAGGGCGTGAAGCTCTCGTCCTACGCGGCCTGGTGGATCCGCGCGTACATCATCCGCTTCATCATGGAGAACTGGCGCCTGGTGAAGCTCGGGACCACCCAGGCGCAGCGCAAGCTCTTCTTCAACCTCTCCAAGGAGCGCGAGAAGCTGCTCGCGCGCGGCATCGAGCCGACGCCGCGGCTGCTCGCGAAGAACCTCCAGGTCGAGGAGAAGGACGTGGAGGAGATGAGCGCGCGCATGGCCGCGGACGACCTCTCGCTGGACGCGCCGGTCGGCACCGAGGGCGACGACGGGCGCCAGAACCGCCTCGACCGCCTCGCCGACGACGGCGGCCAGGCGCCCGACGCGGCGCTCGGCGACGAGCAGCTCCGGCGGATCTTCCGCGAGAAGCTGGACGCGTTCTCCGGGACGCTCACCGACGAGAAGGAGCGGTACATCTTCGAGCACCGCCTGCTCCCGCCCGACGGCACGCCGCCGCTCACGCTGCAGGAGGTGGGCGACCACTTCCGGCTCACCCGCGAGCGCGCCCGCCAGATCGAGGCCAAGCTGACCGGCCGGCTGCGCGAGTTCCTGCGCGCCGAGATCCCGGACTTCGAGCTGCTCGGGCCGCCCGAGTCCTGACCGCCGCCGCCGCGCCTACTCGCGCAGCGCGCCGGGCCGCGGGCGCGCCGCGTCGGCGCCGCGCGCGAGCTGGAACGCCGCGCCGGCCACCCCCGCCACCACCGCGAACCCGAGCAGCGCGAACGGCCGGAGCGCCAGCTCCGCGGCGAGCGGCCGCGTGCCCGCGGCCGCCAGCAGGCCGACGCCGAGCGCGAGGCCGCCGGCGAGCGCGCACAGCACCACCGCGACGGCGCGCGACGCGGCCAGCGCGAGCAGCGCCGCCGCGAGCGCGCCCAGCCCGGCCCCGACCGCCGCCCGCCCGCCGATGGGCAGGTGAACCCCGGCCAGCGCGCCGGCGAGCGCCGCGGCCGCGGCCGGGAAGAGCGGCGGCATCGCCGCGCACGCCGCGCCCAGCACGGCCGCGCCCAGCCCGGCCGACGCGGCCGGGGAGAGCTCGAGCTGCGGGCCGAGGAGCCGCCGGGCGGCCAGCGCCGCGAGCACCCCCACCGCCGCGCCGCCCACCGCCGCGGCGGGGCGCCGCAGGCGGTCGGAGGCGAGCAGCGCCGCGAGGCCCACGACCACCAGCGCCAGGCCCAGCGGCCAGCCGAACGCGCGGGCCGCCAGCGCGAGCCGCACCAGCGCCGCCAGCGCGTCGGCCACCGGCCCAGCCGGCACCGAGGCCGCGAGCGCCGGCGTCACCCGCCCGCCCCCAGCACGGTCCAGAGCGTCAGCGCCACGGCGACGAGCACCCCGGCGGCGCCGACCGCCACCGCGGCGGGGTCGGGCCTCAACGAGGCCAGCGCGTCCCCGGCCGTCCGCCGGGCCGCCTCGCCGGCGCCCGGATCGGCCAGCACCCGCCGCGCCTCGACGGCGGCGCCCCGGTGGTCCCCCGCCCCCAGCAGCTCGCCGATCCGCCCGGCCGGGCCGGTGCTCCCCCTGTCCCTGCGCGACATGGCGGCGGACTGTAGCACGGGCCTCCGCCGGGCCCGGCCGCGGCGCGGGTTGTGCGGGCGTCCCGGCGCGACCCGGCCTAGACTGTGGGGGCCCGCGGCGCGGTCCGGCCGCCGGCGATGCTGACCCATCCCGATGCCCCGCCCCTCGCGCCCCACCTCGCGCCGACGGTTCCTGCAGGGCGCCGCCGCCGCGGCCGTCGCGGCCGCGCTGCCCCGCGGCGCGCGCGCGCTCACCCCGGACGCGATGCTCCAGATCGGCCACGTCCAGCACGGCGGCAACTGGAACCCGCGGCCCACCGCGCTCCGCCGCCTGGGCTGGGAGCTCGGTCGGCGGACCTCGATCGAGCCCGCCGCCGACGCGGCGCCGGTCCGCCTCGATCGCCCGGGCCTGCACCGCCACCCCATGCTCTACCTGGCCGGCTCCGGCGGGCTGCCCCCGTTCTCGGAGGCGGAGCGGGCCGCGCTCCGGCGCCACCTCATGTACGGCGGGTTCCTGCTGGTGGACTCGGCCGACGCGTCGGACGGCGCGGGCTTCGACGCGGCGGTGCGGCGCGAGCTCGCGCAGGTGCTGCCCGCCTCGCCGCTGCAGCCGGTGGCGCGCGAGCACGTGCTCCACAAGACGTTCTACCTGCTCGACCGGCAGGGCGGCCGCGTGCTGGTGAAGCCGTGGCTGGAGGCGCAGGCCATCGACGGGCGGCTGGCGGTGGTCTACTCGCAGAACGACCTGGGCGGCGCCTGGGCGCGGAGCGAGCTGGGCGACTGGGAGTACCCGTGCACCCCCGGCGGCGAGGCGCAGCGCGAGGCGGCGTTCCGCGCCGGCGTGAACCTGGCGATGTACGCGCTCTGCACCGACTACAAGGACGACGCGGTGCACCTGCCGTTCATCCTCCGGCGGCGGAGCTAGGCGGCGGTGGACGGCGGGACCTTCAACGCCTGGCGGCTCACCGCCCTCACCCCGCTCCCGGCCTGGGCGCTCGCCCTGCTCGGCGTGGCGGCGCTCGCCTCGATCGCGCTCGCCTGGCGCGGCCTCGCCGGCGAGCCGCGCCGCGCGCGCAAGGCCGCGCTCGTCGCGCTCCGCGCGCTGGCGGCGCTGCTCGCGCTGGCGCTGCTCGCCGAGCCCGCGCTGGAGCTGCTCCAGACCGCGCGGGTGCGCAACCGGTTCGCGGTGCTGGTGGACGCGTCGCGCTCGATGGCGTTCCCGCTCGAGCCGGGCGGGCCCTCCCGCGCGGCGGCGGCCGGCGCGTTCCTGCGCGACCACCGGGCCGAGCTGGAGCGGCTCGCCGACCGGGTGGACCTCGAGTGGTACGGGTTCGGCGGCGAGGTGGCGCCGGTGGATCCGGCGCAGGCGGTGCGCGGCCTCGAGCCCGCCGCCGGCCGCACCGACCTGCTCGGCGCGCTCGAGGCGGTGACCTCGGGCGCGGGCGCGTCCAGCCGCCGGCTGGCCGGCGCGCTGGTGGTGTCCGACGGCGCGGACAACGCGGCGCTCGCGGACGGGCTCTCGGGGGCGACGCGCGCCCGGCTGCGCGCGCTCGGCGTGCCGGTGAGCGCGGTGGCGGTGGGGCGGAGCGCGCCGCGCGACCTGGCGGTGGAGCGCGTGGCGGTGGACGACTTCGCGTTCGTCCGCAACACCGTGACCGTCGAGGCGACGCTGCGCGCGCGCGGCCTCGAGGCCCAGGACGTCCGCGTCGTGCTCCGGCGCGAGGGGGCGGTGGTGGCGCAGGCGACGGTGCGGCTCGAGCCGGGGAAGGAGCGCTACTCGGTGCCGCTCTCCTTCGCGCCCGACCAGACCGGCACCTTCGTGTTCACGCTGGCCGCGCCGGTGCTGCCCGGCGAGGCGGTGACCGAGAACAACCAGCGCTCGTTCGTGCTCCGCGTCATCCGCGATCGCGTCCGCGTGCTGATGGTGGCGGGCCGGCCGAGCTGGGACGTGCGCTTCCTGCGCGGGCTCCTGAAGCAGGATCCCAACGTGGACCTGGTGAGCTTCTTCATCCTGCGGACCAACGCCGACCAGCCGGGCCCGCAGGAGGACCTCTCGCTCATCCCGTTCCCGGTGGGGGAGATCTTCGGCGAGCAGCTCCGGACGTTCGACGCGGTGCTGTTCGTGGACTTCGCCTACGGCCCGTACCGCGGCCTGGAGATCGATCGCTACCTGCCGAACCTCCGCGACTACGTGCGCGGCGGCGGCGCGCTCGCGATGGTCGGCGGCGAGCAGAGCTTCGGCGACGGGCGCTACGGGCAGACGCCGCTCGCCGAGGTGCTCCCGGTCGCCCCGCTCGACGGCACCAGCGAGGCGGAGGGCGAGTTCCGGCCCCGGCTGACCGCCGAGGGCAAGCGGCACCCGGTCACGGCGCTCGCGCCGGGCGAGGGGCCGAACGAGGCCGCGTGGGCGAGCCTGCCGCCGGTCACCGCGGTCAACCTCACCCGCGCGCTGCCCGCGGGCGCCGGCGCGTCGGTGCTGCTCGAGGCGCCCGCCGTGAGCGTGGGCGGGCGCGCGGCGCCGCTGGTGGCGGTGCGCGAGGTGGGCCAGGGGCGCACGCTGGCGGTGGCCACCGACGCCACCTGGCGCTGGGGCTTCCTCGCCGCCGAGGGCGGCCAGGGCAACCGCGCGTACCTGCGCTTCTGGAACGGCGCGCTGCGCTGGCTGGTG
Source organism: Anaeromyxobacter dehalogenans 2CP-C (assembly GCF_000013385.1). Taxonomy (GTDB): domain Bacteria; phylum Myxococcota; class Myxococcia; order Myxococcales; family Anaeromyxobacteraceae; genus Anaeromyxobacter; species Anaeromyxobacter dehalogenans_B. The sequence goes on along the minus strand of NC_007760.1, from coordinate 1,413,919 downwards.
CGCGATCCGTCGCTCGGGCCGCTGCAGGTCGAGCCCGACGCGCCGTCGGTCGAGCCCGGCGCGCCGGTGGGGCTCACCGTCACCGCGCGCGGGCCGGACTGGGGCCCCGCCGCCGGGAAGAAGGTCTCGGCGGACCTGGTCTCCGAGGACGGGCGCACGGTGGCGCACGGCGAGGCGGTGGCGGGCGAGGACGGGACGGCGCGGATCGAGCTGGTGCCGCCCGGCCCGGGCGCCTACCGGGTGGTCTCGCGCGCCGAGGGCGTCGCGGACCCGGCCAGCGCCGCGGTGGCGGTGCGCGGCGCCGGGCCGGAGGACGCCGACGCGGCGCCGCGGCCGGAGCTCCTGCAGGCGGTCTCGGAGGCGACCGGCGGCGCGTACTCCGCGCTGCCCGGCGGCGACCTGCCCGACCTCGCGCTCGCTGATCCGGAGGTCGTCGAGATCGGCCGGCGGAAGGCCGTGCCGATCTGGGATCGCTGGTGGACGCTCGCGGGCCTCGCGGCGGTGCTGACGGCCGAGTGGGTGCTCCGCCGGCGGTGGGGCTACTGGTAGGCGGGCCGCGGACCCATCGTCGTATTTGCTTGCCAGGCGGGCCCCGACCGGGAAATACCGGCCGCAGGGAGGCGCACCGCCGTCCCGAGCTCCACGGCCTCAGGAGGGCCCATGAAGATCGCGAAGGGCAGCGTCGTCGGCCTCGATTACTCGCTGCACCTCGGGGACGGGAAGGTCGTGGACCAGTCCGAGCCGGGCGAGCCGCTCACCTATCTCCACGGCGAGGGGCAGATCGTCCCCGGCCTGGAGTCGGCGCTCGAGGGCGTGGACGTGGGCGAGTCGCGCACGGTGGTGGTCGCGCCGGCCGACGGCTACGGCGAGCACGATCCCCGCGGCGTGCAGGAGGTGCCGCGCAAGGCGTTCCCGCCCGGCTTCGATCCGCAGGTCGGCATGGAGCTGACCGCCGAGGGCGCGGACGGCGAGCCGGTGCCGTTCGCGATCCGCGAGGTGAAGCCGGAGTCGGTGGTGATCGACCTCAACCACCCGCTCGCCGGCAAGACGCTGCACTTCGACGTGAAGGTGCGCGACGTCCGCGCCGCGACCGCCGAGGAGCTGGAGCACGGCCACGCCCACGGTCCCGAGGGCCACGGGCACGAGCACTGACCGCGCGCCTCGCTCATGGCTCGACGGGGCTCACCCTGAGCGGAGCTCGATGACGCCCGCTCACCCCGAGCCTGTCGAGGGGCGAGCGGGCGACGCGCCGGGCGACCGCGGCCTCACGGCGTCGGCGTGACCGCGTAGGTCCAGGTCTCGTTCGGCCGCAGCTCGAAGCGCTCCTGCACGCGGGCGTCGCCGAGGCGGGCCTCCACCTGGTGGGCGCCCTCCCAGAGCTGGACCTTCACGCTCCCCTCCCCGACGCGCCGCCCGTCCACCCGGACCTCCGTGCCGGCCGGCGCCGTCACGGCGAGCACGCCGCGCCCGAGCGCGAAGCGCACCGGCGTGCCCGGCCCGCGCGCGGTGACGCGCTTCTGCACGTCCACGCCCTCGGCCGCGTTGCGCAGCCGGACCCGGTGGTCGCCCCTCGGCACCGGCACGGTCACCGGGCTCCGGCCCACCCGCTTGCCGTCCACGTAGACGTCTCCCTCCGGCTCGGCGGTGATCGCGAGCGAGGGCGCCGGGGCCGGCGCCGCGCGGCGCGGCTCGGGTGCGGCGGGCACGGCCTGCGCGGGCGCCGCGTCGGACGGAGGCTCGGGCGCGGGGGCGGGCGCCTCGGCGCGGGGGACCGGCGGCGCCGCGGCCGCCGGGGTCGGGGCCGGGGCGGCGGCGACCGGCGCGACGGCGGCGGGCGTCGCGCGCGGCTGGCCGCGGGACAGCACGAACCCGATGCCGAAGCCGACGCCGGCCATGGCCACCGCGATCCCGAGCACCACCGGCAGCGCGGACCGCGGGGGCGGGGCGGGCGCGGCGAACGTGATGGCCGCGTCGGGCGGGGGCGCGAGCGACACGGGCGCGGGCGGCTGCGCCGGCGTGATCGCAGGCTGGGCCGCGGCCGCTGCGTTGCCGGCCGGGACGGCGGCGTTGACCGGCGCCGCGAGCGTCGCGGCCGTCGTCGCGGGCGCCATCCCGGACGCCATCGCGGACGCCGGCGCCGGCGCGGGCGCGGCGGTCGCCGCGGCGGCGACCGCGACCGAGGGCGGCTGGGCCACCACCGCCGGACGCCGCGCCGGGGCCGGCGCCAGCAGCTCCGCCGAGACCTCGGCGGTGATCTCCGGCGCGGGCCGCACCGGCACGGCGCGCTCGGCGCCGGCCGGCGAGAGCGCGCGGGCCACCATGCGCAGCACCTCGCCGCGCTCGCCCTCCCCGGCCGGCAGGATCGCCTCGAGGTACGCCGCCATGGCCTCCGGCGGCGCGGCGGGCAGCGCGCCCGCCAGCGCCTCGCCCAGCGCCTCCGCCGACGCGAACGGCTCCTGGCCGCCGGCGCCGAGCGCGCGGTCCACGACCGCGGCGAGCGCCGGCGGGATCCCCGGCCCCTCCAGCGGCGCCGGTACCGCCGCGGGCGGCTCGCCGGCGAGGCACTCGTGCAGGATCGCGCCGAGGGCGCGCAGGTCGCCGGCCGGGCACCCGGCGCCGCCGGTGCCGAGCCCCGACACCAGGCAGGACCCGTCGTCGGCCACCAGCACCCGCTCCGGCGCGAGCGCGCCGTGCGCGAGCGGCTGGCCCTCGCCCGCGTCCACGGCGTGGACGGCGGCGAGCGCCGCGCACGCGTCGAGCCCGGCGCGGAGGACCAGCTCCGGCGGCAGGCGGCCCCCGCCGTCCAGGAGCGCGCGCAGCGTGGCGCCGCGCCGGTGCGCCTCCACCGCCACCAGCGCCTCGCCGAGCGTCTCCAGGCCGAGCACCGGGACGGCGTTGGGGTGGTGCACCCGCGCGGCCGCCTCGGCGTCGCGCACCAGCGCGGCGAGCCGCGCCGGGTCGTCGGTGAGCGCGGCCGGCGCGTACGCGAGCACCACGGCGCGCGGGGCGCCCCCGCGCCGGTCCACCGCGAGGGCGCGCCGCCAGCCGGCGGCGTCGTGCAGGGGCGTGATCACCTGGAAGCGTTCGTTCGCGGTCACGCGCGGATATTAGCAAGGGACCGCCGGAAGGCGCGTCCCCGGTGGCGGCTGCGGCCCCACCCGGCTACCATGCGCGCGTGCCGAGCATCCGGGCGGTCGTCACCGACCTCGACAACACGCTGTATCCGTGGGTGGACTACATCGTCCCCGCCCTGGAGGCGATGATCGACTCGCTGGTGGCCACCACCGGGCTGCCGCGCATCCGGATCGTCCAGTCGCTGAAGGCGGTGTACGCGCAGTACGAGTCGAACGAGTACCCGTTCGCGATCCAGCTGTCCGACATCTTCCGGCCGTACGAGGCGGACTTCGACTCGTTCAACGCGCTGGTGGTGGACCCGGCCCGGCTCGCGTTCCGCGCGGCGCGCGACCGGTACCTGAAGCCCTACCCCGGCGTGCGCGAGACGCTCGACCAGCTCCGCGCCCGGGGGCTGAAGGTGGTGGCGCTCACCGACGCGCCGCGGAACGCGGCCGAGCTGCGCCTGAAGCACCTGAAGCTCGACGGCCACTTCGACGCGCTGTACACGCTGCCGTTCTTCCCGCTCCCGGAGAACGTCGCCCCGGAGATCCGGCGCAAGGAGGAGGAGGGCCACTACCGCGGCAAGACGCCGGTGGTGGAGCTCCCGCGCGACGCCGAGAAGCCGAACCCGGCCGGCCTGCGGCGCATCCTCGCCGACCTCGTCCTGCGCGGCCCCGAGGTGATCTACGTCGGGGACAACGTCAAGAAGGACATGGCGGTGGCGCAGGCGTGCGGCGCGGTGGGCGTGTGGGCGGAGTACGGCACCTACGTGTCGAAGGAGTACCGCGACCGGCTCGCGGTCATCTCGGCGCGGAGGATCACGCAGCGGCACGTGGCCGACGAGGCGCAGGGGCGCTGGCCGCTCGCCGTCTCCAGCTTCGTGCAGGTGGTGGACGTGCTGGAGGGCGCGCGCTGGGGCCCCGGCCGGCGCGCGCCGGCCCCGCGCGGCAGGAGGCGGCGATGACCGTGGTGGCGCGGTACTCGGATCTCGCCGGGCGGCGGGCGCTGGTCACGGGCGCGTCCTCCGGCATCGGCCTCGGCATCGCCGAGGCGCTGCTCGGCCAGGGCGCGCGGGTCGCCGTCCACTACCGGTCGAACCGGGCCGCGGCCGAGGCGCTCGCGGCGCGCCACCCCGGACAGGCGGTGGCGATCGGCGCCGACCTCGGCACCGAGGCCGGCTGCGTCGCCTGCGTGCGCGAGGCCGCGGCCGCGCTGGGCGGCCTCGACCAGCTGGTCCACTCGGCCGGGATCTGGAACGAGGCGCCCGTCGCGACGACCCAGGCCGACCGGCTGGAGGAGATCTTCCGGGTGAACGTGTTCAGCGCGTTCTACCTGGTGCGAGAGGCGGTCCCGCACCTCGGGCGCGACGGGCGCGGCAACGTCGTCTTCATCGGCTCCACCGCCGGGCAGCGCGGCGAGGCGCGGCACGCGCACTACGCGGCGTCGAAGGGCGCGCTGCAGTCGCTGGCGATGAGCCTGGCGGTCGAGCTCGCCCCCGGCACGCGCGTCAACCTCGTCTCCCCCGGCTGGATCCGCACGCCCATGGCCGCGGCCGCGCTCGACGAGACCGGGGCCGCCATCGCCGCCACCCTGCCCAACCGGCGCCTCGGCGAGGTGGACGACGTGGTCCAGGCGGTGCTGTACCTCGCGAGCGAGGCGTCCGGGCACCTCGTCGGCGAGGACCTGGCCGTCTCCGGCGGCGCGCTGCTGGTGGTGCCGCGCGGCCAGCTGGTGCCCCGCGATCCCTGATCTGGCGGCGCGCGGGGGCCGGCGCTAGATCGCCGCCATGCGCTTCCGCCACCACGTCTTCGTCTGCGAGAACCACCGGGACCCGTCGGATCCGCGCGGCGCCTGCGGCAACAAGGGCAGCGAGGCGATCCGCGCGGCGCTGAAGGCGGAGGTCGCCCGCCGCGGCCTGAAGGCGCAGGTGCGCGTGAACGGCGCCGGGTGCCTGGACGCGTGCGCGTTCGGGCCGTCGATCGTGGTCTACCCGGAGGGCGTCTGGTACGGGCACGTGTCGCCCGCGGACGTGCCGGAGATCGTGGAGCGGCACCTGGTGGGCGGGACGCCGGTGGAGCGGCTGCGGCTCCCGCGCCTGGAGGGGCGCGAGCCCCCCGTCAGTTGAGCAGCGCGCCGCGCCCGGAGCGCAGCCCGGCCACGGTGGCGCGCACCTCGTCGGCGTCGGCCGCCGCGGGCGCGAGCGCCAGGTACGCCTCCAGGTCGCGGATGGCGGCGGCCGCCCCGCCCAGCCGCGCCGCGGCGAGGCCCCGGTCGCGCAGCGCCTCGCGCTGGCCGGGGGCGAGCAGCAGGATGCGATCGAGCACCCAGAACAGCCGGACGTCGTCCTTCCGCTCCGCGTAGACGCGCTTCAGGTTCTGCAGCATGCGGGCGAGGATCTGGCGCGGCGACACCGCGGCGAGGTAGCGCGGGTCGAGGTCCTTGCCGCCGGTGCGCGCCTTGTAGCGCGCCACGCACTCGTCGGCCGAGAGCATCTCGCCGCCGTGGTAGGCGTCCACGAACACCTCCACGCCGCCGGGCGAGACGTACTTCGCGAGGAAGTGGCCGGGGAAGCCGACCCCCTCCAGCCGCAGCCCGGCCCGGCGCCCGACCTCGACGTAGACCAGCGCCAGCGTGATGGGGATGCCGAGGCGGCGATCCAGGACGTCGTTGAGGAACGAGTTGCGCGGGTCGTAGTAGTCGTCGTCGTTGCCCCGGAGCCCCTCCTCGTCGTGGAGCACCTCGCGGAGCGCCCGGAGCGCCGAGGCGGCCCGCGCCGGCCCGGGGACGCGGCGCGCGACGCGCGCGGCGAGGTCGTCGAGGCGGGTCAGGTACGCCTCCGGCTCGAGCGCCGGGTACTCCTCCTGCGCGATCGCCAGCGCCGCCTCGTCGAGCGGGACCAGGTCGCGCCCCAGCAGCTCGGCGAAGCGCGCGCGCGCGCGGCCCTCCAGATCTCGCGTCAGCGTCAGCGTCATCAAGGCACCCGTGCCGCCACGTCCTCGTGGTACCGCCGCTCCGCCTGCGCCAGCGCGCGCGCCTGCGCCGCCAGCTCCGGGGAGACCGCGCCGCCGGGCACCTCGCCCGCCGCGCGCATCCCCTCGGCGAGCGCGCTCCACCCGGCCGCGAGCGCGTCCATCCGGTCCGGCAGGCGGAGCGCCGCGAGCCCGGGGAGCGCCGCCTCCGCCTCGCGCAGGAAGCGGGCGTACAGCGCCCGGAACAGCCCGCCGCCGGTGCCGCGCTTCTCGGTCACCTGCCAGGCGTACCGGAAGCACCAGGCCCGATCCGCCTCGCCCGTCGCGCGCGCCGGCCAGTCCGGCAGCTCCGCCGCGAAGCGCTCGATCGCCGACACGCCCGCGAAGCCGTCCGGATCGAGCAGCATCTCGCGCGCCTGCCGGCGCAGCGCCTCCCGCACCGCCTCGCCCAGCGGGCGCGGCGGCGCCGGCGCGTCCACCTCCAGCCACGGGTTGCCGCCCGTCCCGAACGGCGGCGCGATGGAGGCGCGGGCGCGGGCGAGCGCGTCGAGCGGGACCGCCTCGAGGCCGGGCCGATCGGTGTCGGCCAGCCAGGCGATCCCGCGCGTCGCGTCGTGCCCGGCGAGCACCACCCGGTGGCCGCCGAAGCGCGTGCGGCTGCCCCAGTACGGCAGCTCCGCCAGGTCGGTGGACAGGATCGGCGCGAGCCCGCGCTCCAGGGCGGCGCGCGCACCCTCCCACGCCGAGGCGGGGTCGTCGGCGCTCCGCTCCACGGCGGAGAGGCCGAGCACCTCGCAGGCGGCGCGCTCCAGGTGCGCGGACCGGCCCACGAACAGGTGGCTCGGCGACAGCTCCGGCGCCGAGAGGTAGTAGAAGCCCAGGCCCGCCCCCAGGCCGAACGCCATGGGCTCGGACAGCGCCACGCCGCGGACGCGCAGCGCGTCCGCGAGCGCGGTGGAGCCGCAGTGCAGGCCGGGCCGGTGCTCGAAGCCGGGCAGGATCACCGGAGGAGTATAGCGGCCGGGGCACGCCGCACGACTTCCGGACCGCAGGCCGAGCGTCGCTCGGCGCGGCGCCGGGCACCCCGGCGACCGATGCACCGGCCGGGGGCGCTACCCCCTTGACGACGCCCCGGCCGTTCTCTAGATTCGCGCCCCTGCCATTCCCCAGTAGCTCAGTTGGCAGAGCAGGTGACTGTTAATCACCGGGTCGCATGTTCGAGTCATGCCTGGGGAGCCATTCCGGGAGGGGCCTCGCTCAACCGCGGGGCCCCTCTCGCTTTTTCGGGCGTCCGCGCCTGGCCGCGCGGATCACGCTCGCGGCGTGAGCAGCGACTCGAGGATGGGGCGGGCGTGCGTCCAGAGGAGCGCGCCGCCAGCGCCCTCGACCCCGCCGCGCCGCGCCGGCTCGATCATCCCCTCGTGCGTGCGCGCGAGGCGAGGCGGGCGCACCGGGCCAGGCGACGATTACACCTGCGTGGCGCCCGGCCGCTCGTGGCGCCCGAGGAGCCCTCTCATGGCCGACGCGCCGAGGCAGGTCCCCGACCACACCGCCGTGCGGGTGGCGCTGTGGCGCGCGCTGCACGTGCTCGCCGATCCGCCGCCGCACGTGCTCGAGGACACCGTCGGCCTCGCGCTGGCCGGCCCGGAGGAAGGCTGGCAGCAGCGGCCCGACATGGGCGCGTTCACGCGGCCGTTCCGGGCGTCGATCGTGGCGCGGGCGCGGTTCGTCGAGGACCTCGTCGAGGCGCAGGTCGCCGGCGGGGTGGCGCAGTACGTCGTCCTCGGGGCGGGGCTGGACACGTTCGCGCTGCGGCGGCCGGAGCTCGGCGCGCGGCTGCGCGTGTTCGAGGTGGACGAGCCGGCCACGCAGGCGTGGAAGCAGCGGCGCCTCGGCGAGCTCGGCCTCGGCGTCCCGCCGTTCCTGCGCTTCGTGCCGGTGGACTTCGAGCGCGGAGACCCGTGGCTGGCGCGCCTCGCCGGCGCGGGCTTCGACGCGGCGCGCCCGGCGGTCGTCGCGTCCACCGGCGTGAGCATGTACCTCACCCGGGAGGCCATCGCCTCCACGCTGCGCGCCGCCGCGTCGCTCGCCGCGGGCTCGACGTTCGTGATGTCCTTCATGCTGCCCATCGAGCGGGCGGAGCCGGCGATCCGCCCCGGGATCGAGGCGGCCGCGCGCGGCGCGCGCGCGAACGGCACGCCGTGGCTGAGCTTCTTCGAGCCCGAGGAGATCCTCGCGCTGGCGCGCGCGGCGGGCTTCCCGGGCGCGACGCACGTCTCGGCGGACGCGCTCACCGCGCGCTACTTCGCGGACCGTGCGGACGGCCTGCGCCTCCCCAGCAACTCCGAGGAGCTGCTGGTCGCGACGACCTGAGCCCGGGTCGCTCAGGCGCGCCGGCGCGCGGGTCGCCGCGCCCTCGGCCTCGCCGTCGCCTCGAGGTTGAGCGCCACGGCGGCGCGGACGAGCGCCTTCAGCGCCATCGCGTCGATCTCCTCGCCCTCGCGGAGGTCGATGGCCCGCCGGACCTTCCCGTCGAGGCTCGAGTTGAACAGGCCCGCCGGGTCCGGCAGCGCGGCGCCGCGGGCGAACGTGAGCTTGACCACGCTCCGGTACGGCCAGACCGGCGTCCCCATCCACTTCAGCTCCTCGACGACCTCGGGGTCGGCCTCGTGGACGAGCTCGCGCACCCGCGAGAGCGTCTCCCCGCGCCAGTCCCCGAGCGACGCGATCTTCCGGTCGATCCGCGCGGAGGCCGATCCGGCCGGCGCAGGCCTCGTCGTGCGGGTCCGCGGTGCGCGCGCGATCACGGGCTCACCTGTGCCGTCTCCACGTTCGCCCTCCTAGGCGGACTCGCCGCCGAACTGCGCCGCGTACTCGCCGACCAGGCGCTGCCAGCCGGCGAGCTTCATCGCCTCGGGCCCGACGATCCGTGCGATGGGCTCGCCCGCCAGGCTCCGGTCCAGCACGTCCAGGCAGACGTGCCAGCCGGCGGCGCCCCACGACACGAAGCGCCGGTCGATGGCGTGCCACAGCGTCAGGCGCGTGCCCGCGCCGTGCGGCTCGAGCTCCCAGCGGAGCTCGTTGTCACCCCACGTGTACTCCAGCACCCTGGGCGCCTCCGCCCTCCTCACCGTGGACGCGGAGAGCTGCGGCGTCGGCACGCCCGCGGTCGAGAGCGTCACCGGCCCCGCCGCGGCGAGGCTCCGGTCCGCGTCGAACGGCGCCCACTCCACCAGGTGCGCGGGCTCGGTGAGCGCCTCCCACACGCGCGCGGGCGGGTGACGGAGGTCCCGCACCAGCACCAGCGTCCAGCGCTCGCCGTCCTTCCAGACCTCTGCCCCGGCCGCGGGGCCGGGCTCGTACTCGCGTCCGCTCATCGGTTCCTCTCCTTCTCGGCTCGCTCCATGCGATCGAGGTGGCGCTCGAGCGCGTCCACGTGGGCGGTCCAGAGGCGCCGGAACGGCTCGAGCCAGGCGTCGATCTCCCGGAGCGGCTCGGGCCGCAGCCGGTAGACCCGCCGCTGGGCCTCGACCCTCGCCTCCACCAGGCCCGCCTGGCGCAGCACGCGGAGGTGCTTGGAGACCGAGGTCTGCGGCATCCGCAGGCGGCGCTCGATCTCGCCGACGGACCGCTCCGACGACGCGAGCAGGCCCAGGATGGCCCGGCGGTTCGGCTCGGCGATGGCGGCGAAGGACGTTTCCACGCAGCGTTATATGCCGCCTCGGTCATACGCTCGCAAGCACACGGACGGGTCGTCGGGCCGGCCGAGTCGCCCGATGGGCGCGGGCTCGGCGCCCGCCCCGCGACCCCGGTCACCGGGCGGCGGGCGCCTCCAGGCGGAGCGGCTGCCCCGCCCGGTAGCGCGCCAGGGTCGCGCGCGCGTCGTCCGCCTGCGCGCCGCCCGCGCGCTCGAGCAGCTCCACCGCCCTGCCCTGCTCGGCGACCGCGTCGCCGAACCGGCCCGCGGCGGCGTACGCGGCCGCGAGCGTCTCGAGCGCGGCGGGATCGCGGCCATCGGTGAGCGAGCGCGCCCGCGAGGCGAGCCGCACCGCCTCCTCGGCGTCGGCGCCGGTGGCGCCGGGCCGCGTCGCGAGCAGCAGCGCCGCGCGGCCCAGCGGCTCGGGCGCGCGCGGGTCGAGCCGGACCGCCTCGCGCAGCTCGCGCAGCCCCTCGTCGAAGCGGCCGGCCATGGCGAGCGACGTGCCGAGCCCGGCCCGGAGCCGGGCGGCGCCGGGGGCGAGCCGCACCGCCTCCCGCGCGTGCGCGATGGCCTCGCCCGGCCGGCCCAGGGCGAGGAGCAGGTCGGCGGCCCATCGGTGCGCGCCGCCCGACTCCGGGTTCAGCTCCAGCGCCCGGCGCTCCGCCGCGAGCGCCTCGGGGACGCGGCCCTCGAGCGCCAGCGCGCGGCCGAGGTTCACCCAGGCGATCTCGAAGCGCGGCCACGCCGCGATGGCGGCGCGGTACAGGCCCTCGGCGCGGAGGACGTCGCGGGCGCCGTCGGCGTCCACGCCCAGCTGGACCAGGGCCTCCGCCACGGCCTGGCGGATCACGCCGTCCTCGGGCGCCGCCCGGGCGGCCTCCTCCAGGTCGGCGACGCCCGCCGCGTCCCCGCGGCCGAGCGCCCCGATCCCGGCGACCAGGAGCCGCTCGGCCCGGGCGCCGTCCGCCAGCGTCGCCGCGTCGGCGCCGGTGACCCGCGCCGTCGGAGGGACCCCTCGCCCGAGCGTGCCGAGCGTCGCGAGGTTCGCGGCGGCGCGCACGCCGGCGGGCACGGCGAGCCCGGCGGGCGCGTAGAACTCCAGGATGGGACGCTCGAGCGTGTTGACGGCGTCCTCCTGCGCCAGCCACGGCGCGAGCGTCTCGCGGTCGGCCGCGAGCAGCGCCACGACCTCGGCCGCCGTCCGCCAGCCGTGCCGGCGCAGGTCCTCGCTCTCCGGCGCGTCGAGCACCCGCTGGACCTTCGCGAGGTCCAGCGCCAGCGGGCGATCGAGGCCCACCAGGAAGCAGGAGGACTGCGCGATCCACACGTACGTGTCGGGGAACGCGCCCTCGAACGTGCGCAGGATGACGCGGAGGTCCGCCGCGGGCACGTCCAGCGGGACCCACTGCATCATGACGCCGCCGGGGGCGAGGTGGGCCCGCGCGGATCGGTAGTAGTCGTCGGAGTAGAACTGCGCGTTGCCCGCGTGCCCGGACCGCGACTTGCCGTCCGAGACGATCGCGTCGTACCGCTCGGTGCTCCGGCGCAGGAACGCCACGCCGTCGTCGTTCACCACCCGCACCCGCGGGTCGTCGAGCACCGCGCCGTTGAAGCGGTCGAAGAGGCGCGCGCCCTCGATCACGGAGGGTGACAGCTCGACGACGTCCACCCGCTCGACCCCGGGGTGGCGCGCCACCTCGCCGGCGAGGATGCCGGTGCCGAGCCCGATCGTCAGCACGCGGGCCGGCGGCCGGTCGCGCAGCAGGATCGGGAAGTGCGCCAGCACCTGCTGCTTGCGGTCCACGCCGTCGCTGCTCTGGCCGATCCGGACCCCGTCCACCAGCATCACCCGCTGGCGGCCGTCGTCGGCGCGCTGGATCACCTTCACCGTCGAGACCAGGCCCTCGCGGTAGAACAGCACCGGGTCGTCGGGCCCCTCCTCCGCCGAGCCGAACGGCGCCGGCCGCCAGAGCGCGACCAGCAGCGCGCACGCCCACAGGCCGGCGGAGACCGGCGCGGCGCGCAGCAGGACCGCCGGCCGGCGGTGGTCCTCGCGCGCGGGGAGGAGCGCCCAGGCGGCGCCGACGAGGTTCAGGACCGCCATGAGCGCGACCCCGCGCTGCATCCCCACCGCCGGGAGCACCACGAACCCGCCCAGGACCGCGCCCGCGATGTTCCCGAGCGTGTTCGCGCCGTAGAGCTGCCCGAGGCGCCCGCCCAGCGTGTCGAGCGTCCGGGCCCAGATCCGCGCCGCGAGCGGGAACGTCATCCCGATGAGCGTGGTCGGGACGATCATCACGAGGAAGCTGAGCGCGAAGCGCCCGGCGAGGAGCGCCTCCCACCGCAGCTCCAGGCCGTCCACCCACCGCTGCGCGCCGCCCATCAGCGCGCCCATGAGCGGCAGGGTCGCGAGCGTGGACGCGGCGATGCCGGCCTGGACCCAGCCGAACGCCCGGCGCGGGCTGCGCACCCGGTCCACGAAGGCGCGCGCCACGAAGCTCCCCAGCGCGATGCCCACCAGGAACGCGGTGAGCATGGTGACGAACGCGTACGTGGAGGTGCCGACGACCAGCACCAGCATGCGGGTCCAGATCACCTCCAGCGCGAGCGACGAGACGCCGGAGAGCGCCATGACGGCGAGGATCCAGCCGGCCCCGGCCTCGGGACCCGCCGCCGGCGCGGGCGAACGCGCCGGCGCCGCGGCGGCCGGCGGCGACGCCCCGGACCCGCCGCGCGCGCGAGAGAGCGCCAGCGCGCCGAGCCCCACCGCCACGTTGGCGGCGGCGGCGGCCCAGAGCGTCCCGTGCACCCCGAGCGCGCGGATGAGCGCGAAGCCGGCCGCGACGCTCCCCGCCACCGCGCCCGCGGTGTTGAGCGCGTACACGAAGCTCAGCTCGCGGCCGAGGTGGCCGATGCGGCGGACCAGGGCCCGCGTGATCGCGGGGAGCGTGCCGCCCATGAGGACGGTGGGCGGGAGCACCACCACCGCCGCGAGCCCCGCGCGCACCAGCAGCAGCGCGACGGAGTCCGGCGCGAGCCGCGAGGCCGCCCACAGGTGGACCGGGTCGAGCGCCCGCACCGCCGCGGTGCCCGCGAGCGCGGTGGCCGCGACGCCGAGCTCGAGGAGCGCGTAGAGGCGCAGCGGGTCGCGGCAGCGGTCCGCCGCGCGCCCGAGCATCCAGCTCCCGAGCGCCAGGCCACCGAGGAACGTGGCCAGCACCGCGGTCACCGCGTGCGCCGTGACGCCGAAGATCTCGTTCAGCAGGCGCGACCAGGCCACCTGGTAGACCAGGCCCGCCGCCCCGGAGACGAAGAACAGCGCGTACATGCCGCCACGCCGGAAGTCCCTCATGGGGGTGCGACTGTATGCTCCGGCTCCGCCGCGATCCATCCCCCGGGAGCCGGTGCCCGAGGACGCGTTCCCAGGGCGAGCGCGGGAGCGTTCCGCGGGCGCGCGCCGTCCGCGGCGGATGGGGAAAACCAAAGGGCTACGGGGGGATGTGTGCGGACCACCCACGGCGGCGCCGCTGCTTTGGCGGCTGTTGCGACCCGGCGCGTCGTGGGAACTTGCCCCACGACTCAACGACACCGGACCGCGGGACGCGCTCAGGGTTTCAAGGCGTCCCGCCGCTCCCCAGCCCGCAAGGAAAGCGAGATGCCGATCACCCGCCTGCTCCTCGCCTCCGCCGTCCTGGCCGCCGTGGCCGGATGCGGAGGCGGAGGCTCCCCCTCCACCCAGGGCCCGCTTCCCCCGGCCGGGCAGACGGTGACCGTCGAGGTCCGCCCGAAGGAGATCCAGGTCGCGCCCGGCGGGACGGTGGACTTCACCAGCGTCGTGACCGGCACCGCCGACACGACGGTCACGTGGGAAACCGACGGCGGCACCATCAGCCAGACCGGCAGCTACGTCGCGCCGCTCGCCGCGGGCACGTACACCGTCAGCGCCACGAGCCGGGGCAACGGGCTGGCGAAGGGCCGGTCCAAGGTCGTCGTCACCCCGACGCCGGCGCCGATCACGGTGAGCGTCTCCCCGGCCTCGACCAGCGTCGGCGCGGGCGGCACCGTCGCGTTCACGGCGACGGTCGGCAACGCCACCGACCCGAGCGTCACCTGGACGGTGCGCGAGGCGGGCTGCGGCACGGTCAGCGCGGGCGGGGTCTACACCGCCCCCGGCGCGGCCGCCACCTGCCACGTGGTGGCGGCGAGCGTCGCGGATCCGGCCGCCACGGCCGAGGCGGCGGTCACCGTCAGCGCGCCGACGCCCCCGGGCCCGGTCGCCGTGACCGTCTCGCCCGCGAGCGGCACGGTGGACGCGTGCCGGACGCTCACGTTCACGGCCACCGTCACCGGCGCCGCCAGCGGCGCGGTCACCTGGTCCGTCCAGGAAGGCGCGGCCGGCGGGTCGATCACCTCGGGCGGCGTCTACACCGCGCCGAACGCGGCGGGCACCTACCACGTGATCGCCACGAGCCAGGCCAGCGGGACCGCGAGCGCGGTCGCGGCCGTCACGGTGAGCGACCGCATCCTCGGCGTGTCGGTCTCGCCGGCGACGGTGGAGCTGGCGCCCGGCGCGAGCGCGCAGTTCACCGCCACGATCACGACGACCTGCGGCGCGTACGCGACCACGCAGACGATCACGGCGCCGAACTGATCTCACGAGGGCTGCGCCCTCGCCCCGCCGCCCTGAGCTTGCCGAAGGGCGTCGGGGCCCCACCCCTGCTGCGCGGGTCCCGTGACCTCGCGCGCCCGCTGACGCGGGTCCGCGCGAGGTCCCCGCGGGCGCGGCCTCGCCGCGCGGGAGACCTTCCTGCGCGGGCGCGCGCGGGCCCGCGCCCGGGGGCTTTACTCGCGGCCGGATCCGGCGCATGCCGTCGGCATGACCGGATCCGATCGCCCGCCCCGCCGGACCGCGCTCGTCACGGGCGCGAACCGCGGGATCGGGCTCGCGGTGGCCGAGGCGCTGGCGGCGCGCGGGATGGCGGTGCTCCTGGGGACGCGCGACGCCGCCGCGGGCGCCCAGGCCGCCGCTGCGCTCGCGGCCCACGGCCACGCGGCCCGCGCGCTCGCGCTCGATCTCTCCCTCCCGGCGTCGGTGGACGCCGCCCTGGCGCAGCTCGCCGCCGACGGCGTCCACGTGGACGTGCTCGTGAACAACGCCGGCGTCTACCCGCAGGGCGGCGTGCTGAGCGCGCCGGACGAGGCGTTCCGCGAGGCGATGGAGGTCCACCTGTTCGGCCCGCTCCGGCTCTGCCGCGCGCTGGTGCCGGCCATGCAGCGCGCCGGGTGGGGGCGCGTGGTGAACGTCTCCTCCGGGTCCGGCTCCTTCGGCGAGGGGCTGGAGGGGCCTGCGCCGTACTGCATCTCCAAGGCGGCGCTCGACGCGCTCACGCTCAAGCTCTCCGGCGTGACCGGCCCCGCGGTGAAGGTGAACGCGGCGTGCCCGGGCTGGGTCCGGACGCGCATGGGGGGCGAGGAGGCCCCGCGCTCGGTGGACCGCGGCGCGGAGGGGATCGTCTGGCTGGCCACGCTGCCCGACGACGGCCCGAGCGGCGGGTTCTTCCGCGACGGACGGCTCATCCCCTGGTAGCGCGGGCGCGGGGCGGGTCAGTGCGCCTGGCCGGGCTGGTCCCCGCCGGACGGCTCGCCCGCGTCGCGGGGGGCGAGGTCCTCCCGTGGCAGCTCCCGAGGGACCTCCAGCACGAACGCGGTCCCGTCCCCGTCCGCCCGCTCGAGGCGCACCGTGCCCCCGTGCGCCTCGGCGATGCGCCGGGCCAGGAACAGGCCCAGCCCGAGGCCGCCGTGGTGGCGCCACGAGGTGGCCCGCTCGAACCGGCCGAAGATCCGCTCGGCGTCGGCCGGGTCCACGCCGGCCCCATGGTCCACCACGACGATCCGGCCGAGCGCGCCCTCCCCCTCGACGCGGATCTCCACCGGCCGCCCGGCGCCGTGGCGGAGCGCGTTCGAGAGCAGGTGCCCGAGCGCCTGCTCCAGCCGCGCCCGGTCCGCCCACGCCAGCACGCTCCGGCAGCGCAGGTGCAGCTCGATGCCGTGGTGCACCGCCGGGTCGAGGCTCCGGCGCAGCACGCGCCGCGCCACCTCGGCGAGGTCCACCCGCTCGCGCTGCAGGGCCACCGCGCCCCGGCCCGCCCGCGAGACCTCGATGAGCGCGTCCACCAGCGCGTCGAGGCGCGCCGTCTGCCGCAGCGCCGCGTCGGCCCGGGCGACCGCGCGCGCCGGCTCGGCCCGGCCGCGCGCGAGCGCCGCCCGGAGCGACTCGACCTGGAGGCGCAGCGTGGCGAGCGGCGTGCGCAGCTCGTGCGAGGCCACCTGGAGGAACTCGTCGCGGGCGCGCACGGCGCCCCGGAGCTCCTCCTCGACCCGCCGGCGCGCCGACACGTCCTCCGCCGACCGCACCAGGTAGCGCGTGCGCCCGGCGCCGTCCCGCACGATGGCGCAGGTCACGTTCACCCACTGCGTCTCGCCGTCGCGCCGGAGCAGGCGCTCCTCCGCGGCGTAGCCGTCGATCTCTCCGGCGAGCAGCCGCGCGCTCCGCTGCGCCTCGGCGGCGCGGTCGTCGGGGTGGGTCAGGTCGAGCACCGTGGCCGCCCGCAGGTCCTCGCGCTCGCAGCCCAGCAGCTCGCGGTAGCGGCGGTTCAGCCGCAGCCAGTGGCCGTCCGGCGAGACGTGCGCCATGCCCACGCCGGCGTGCTCGAACGTGGCGCGGAACCGGGCCTCGCTGCGCCGGAGCGCGCCCAGGCTGCGGCGCAGCCACACGCCGAGGAGCACCGCGAGCGCCACCGCCACCGCGGCGGCGCCGGCCAGGGCCAGCAGCCCGCGCCGCTCGCCCGCCGCGACCTGCTGGCGCGCCCGGGTCAGGTCCTGCTCGTGCGCCCGCACCAGCGCCGCCACGCCGTCGTCGATCCGGCGCCGCACCGGGCCGGCCGACGCCTGGAGCCGCCTCGCCACCGCGCCCGGCGGCTGCCCGCGCAGCCGCTCCACGGCCGCCCGCTCGCCGAGCCGCCACAGGAGCGCGTGGTCCTCGGCGAGCGCCACCACGCGGTCCCGCTCCTCGGGGGTGCGCGCGCGCGCCGCCGCGCGCCCGAGCAGGTCGGCGACCTCCGCCTGGTTGCGGCCCAGGGCGCGGAGGGTGGCGGGCTCGCCGTCCACGGCCGCGTCGCGCGCCAGCCGCAGGCCGAGCTCGCTCGCGGTGGCGAGCCGCTCGGCGTCCACCAGGGCGGCCACGTTCTCGTCGAGCAGGCGGTCCCACGCCTCGCTGGCCATGCGCTGCGTGCGCACGCCGAGCGCGGCCACCCCGAGCACCGACACCACCCCGAGGGCGAGCGCCGCCGGCCAGATCGACGCCCGGGCGCGGGACGCCAGCCCCGGCGCGTCGCGCGGGCGCTCCCGCCCCGTCCTCCCGCTTCCGAGCCGCATCGCCCCCCGCACCCGGCAATATGGCGGCCCCGCGCCGGGGAGGCCGGGGTGACGCCCCGGCGCCCGGTGACGACGTTCCGGGCATGCCGAGGCTCGCGGATCCGCTCATCGACGCAGACTTCCGGGCGCTCGTCGAGGCGCTCGCCCGGGAGGGCCTTCCCCGCCGCGCCGAGGCCGCGCGGGCCGTCGAGGCGGTCGCCTGCGCGCTCGCCGACCGGACGCGCTCCTCGGACTTCGCCCCGCTCCGCGAGGTCCTGCCCGAGCCGTTCCGCGGGAAGCTCTCGCTGTGCGAGCGCCACCGCGGCACCGCCGCGGTGCGGCCGCGCGAGCCGCTGACCGCGGAGGCATTCGAGGCGCACGTGGCCGAGGACCTGGGGCCGTCGCCGGGGGGCGCCGAGGCGGCCGCCCGCGCGGTCTTCGCGGCGCTGCGCGCGCAGCTGCCGGAGGAGCAGGCGGAGGAGGTCGGGCGCCTGCTCCCGCCCGAGCTGCTGCCGCTGTGGCGCCGGCCGAGCTGAGCGGCCCGGTCAGGCGGGCCGCGGGTGGCGGGCGCGGAAGCGCCGCAGGCGCACCGCGTCCTCGCGGTCGCGCTCGTCCAGCGCCGCCGCGATCCGCGAGGCCTCGCTCCGGAGCGCGGGCAGCACGAGCTGCTCCAGCGCGTTGATGCGCCGCGAGGTCTCCTGGATCTCCTCCCCGAGCCGGGCGAGGTGCAGCTCCTTGGAGGCGATGGTGAGCAGCACCTCCAGCGACTCCTCGTGGTGGCGCGCCGCGGCCGCGCCCGAGGGCCCCCAGCTCACCGGCGAGCTGCCCCGCTGATCGGCCGCGCGCACCAGCGGCGGCGCGGCCACCGACGGGGTCGGCACGCCCCACACCCGCCGCACCGTCACGGCGAGCGGGACGGCGCGGGCCGCCGGGAGCGCCAGCGACGCGAGCCGCTCCTCACCCTCCAGCGCCTTCGCCAGCTCGAGCGCCTTCACCGCGCGGCGCAGCGCCTCGTCCAGCCGGGCGCGCCCCTCGAGCACGTCGTGCACCAGCCTCCAGAGCTCGCTCGCCAGCACCTCGCGCTTGGCGCGGAGCAGCCGCGCCCCCTTGCCCGCCACCGCGCGCCGGGCGCGGACCTCGAGCAGGCCCATCCGCGTGGTGGCGGCGCGGCTCATGCGATCGCTCCGCCGGACGTCGCCGCGGCCGCGGGCTGGGCCGGGCGGGCGCGCAGCAGGCGCTCCGGGATGCGGGTCAGGGCCGCGGGCGGGAAGCCGGACAGGAGCCGCCAGCCGGCCTCGAGCGTGTCCTCGATCGTCCGGAAGGTGCCGCCCTGGCCGACCAGGCCGTCCTCGAACGCGTCCGCGAACGCGAGCAGCCGCTTCTCCTCCTCGCCCAGGTTGGCCGCGCCCACGATGGCGGCCATGCGCCGCACGTCGCGGCCGCGCGCGTAGAACGCGTAGAGCTGATCGGCGACCGGGCGGTGGTCGTCCCGGGTCTTGCCCGGCCCCGCGCCCAGGCCCATGAGCCGCGACAGCGAGGGCAGCACGTCGATGGGCGGGTACACGCCGCGGCGGTCGAGGTCGCGCGAGAGCACGATCTGCCCCTCGGTGATGTAGCCGGTCAGGTCGGGGATGGGGTGGGTGAGGTCGTCGTCCGGCATGGTGAGCACCGGGAGCTGCGTGAGCGAGCCCGGCCGCCCGCGCACGCGCCCGGCGCGCTCGAAGATGGTGGCGAGGTCGGTGTACATGTAGCCGGGGTAGCCGCGCCGTCCCGGCACCTCCTCGCGCGCCAGCGCCACCTCGCGCAGCGCCTCGCAGTAGCTGGTCACGTCGGTGAGCACGACCAGCACGTGCAGCCCGTGCGTGAACGCCAGGTGCTCGGCGCAGGTGAGCGCGCACCGCGGCGTCATGAGCCGCTCGATGGGCGGATCCTCGGCGCGGTTCAGGAACACCACCGTGCGATCCAGCACGCCCGCGGCCCGGAACGCCTCCAGGAACGCGTGGTACTCGCGGAACGGCGAGCCCATGGCCGCGAACACCACCGCGAACGGCTCGCCGCCGCGCACCCGCGCCTGGCACACGATCTGCGCCGCGAGGCGGGAGGCCGGCAGGCCGGCGCAGGAGAACACCGGCAGCTTCTGGCCGCGCACCAGCGTGTTCATCCCGTCGATGGCGGAGACGCCGGTCTCGATGAAGTCCGAGGGCTTCTCGCGCCGCGTGACGTTGAGCGCGGCGCCGTGGATGGCCGGACGCGCCTCCGGCACGGGCGGCGGGAGCCCGTCGGCGGGCCGGCCGAGGCCGTCCAGCACCCGCCCCAGCATGCCGCGCGCGACGCCCAGCCGCGCCACCTGGCCGGTGAGCGTGACCTCGGAGCGCGCCGGGGCGAGGCCGCGCGTCTCCTCGAGCACCTGCACCGCGATCCGGTCGCGCGAGAGCGCGATGACCTGCCCGCTCCGCTCCTCGGCGGCACGCCCGCTGGCCTCCGGCTCGCCCCGGATGCGCACCACCTCGCCCAGGCGCGCGCGCGGGACGCCCTCGAGGAACAGCAGCGGGCCGGCGATGCCGAGCGCCCCGCGGATGCGGCGGGTGACGAGGTCCATGATCACTCCGCCTCCATGCGGGCCAGCGCCTCCGAGAGATCCGCGCGCAGCGCGGCGGCCGCCGCAGGCACCTCGGCCGCCGGGAGCTGCCCCAGGCGCAGCAGCCGCGCGCCGAGGCCGGTGTCGAGGATCGACCGGAGCGGCACGCCCGCGCCGATCGCGGCGCCGGCGCGCCGGTGCCACTCCAGGAACAGCCGCAGCATCTCGAACGCCTTCGCGGGCGGGCAGGTCGCGTCGGCGGGGTCGAGCGCGCTCTGGCGCAGGAAGCCCTCGCGCAGCAGCCGCGCGGACTCGAGCACCAGCCGCTCGGCGTCCTGCAGCGACTCGGTCCCCACCAGCTCGGCCACCTCCGCCAGCTCGCGCTCGCGCTGCAGCAGCTTGCGCGCCTCGTCGCGCAGCGCGCCGAACCCGTCGCCCGCCTCGCGCTCGAACCAGCCCGCCAGCCGGTCGCCCTCCAGCGTGAACGAGACGCTCCAGTCCACCGCCGGGTAGTGGCGCCGGTGCGCCAGGTCGGCCGAGAGCGCCCAGAGCGCGCCGGTGGCGCGGAGCGAGCACTGGGTGACCGGCTCCGAGAGGTCGCCGCCGGGCGGCGACACCGCGCCCACCATGGTCACCGCGCCCTCGGCCCCGCCCAGCGTCTCCACCCGCCCCGCGCGCTCGTAGAAGCGCGCCAGCCGCGAGGCGAGGTAGGTCGGGTACCCCTCCTCGCCGGGCATCTCCTCCAGGCGCGCCGAGATCTCGCGCAGCGCCTCGGCCCAGCGCGAGGTGGAGTCGATCATGAGCGCCACCGAGCGCCCCATGTCGCGGAAGTACTCGGCGATGGCGGCGCCGGTGTAGATGGACGCCTCGCGCGCGGCCACCGGCATGTTCGAGGTGTTCACGATCATCACGGTGCGCGCGAGCAGCGGCCCGCCGGTGCGCGGGTCCTCGAGGCGCGGGAACTCGTCCAGCACCTCGGACATCTCGTTGCCGCGCTCGCCGCAGCCCACGTAGACGACCACGTCGGCGGCCGCCCACTTCGCCAGGCTCTGCTCCAGCACCGTCTTGCCGGTGCCGAAGCCGCCCGGCACCACCGCCGTCCCGCCGGCCGACACCGGGAAGAAGCAGTCCAGCACCCGCTGGCCGGTGAGGAACGGCACGTCCGGCGGAAGGCGCCGCCGCGCCGGGCGCGGGCGCCGCACCGGCCAGCGCTCCAGCAGCGCGAGGGTGGCGCCCCCCTCCAGCAGCACCGCCGGCTCCTCCACCCGCCGCGCGCCGGCGCGGACCTCCGCCACGCGCCCGGCCACGCCGGGCGGGACCACCACCGGGTGGTCGGGGGCGCCCGGGGCGCGGGCCACGCCCAGGCGCACGCCGCCCTCCACGCGGTCGCCCGGCGCCACGGCGGGCTCGAACTCCCAGGCGCGGGCGCGGTCCAGCGCCGGCAGCGAGGCGCCGCGGCCCAGGAAGTCGCCCTCGCGCGCGGCCAGCTCGGAGAGCGGCCGCTGCACGCCGTCGAACACCGAGCCGAGCAGCCCCGGCCCGAGCTCCACCGCGAGCGGCTCGCCGGAGGCCTCCACCGGCTCGCCCAGCGCGAGCCCGGCCGTCTCCTCGTAGACCTGGATGGTCGCGCGGTCGCCCTCGATCCGGATGATCTCGCCGAGCAGCCGCTCCTCGCCGACGCGCACCACCTCGTTCAGGCTGGCGCCGGCGAGCCCCTCCGCCACCACCGTCGGCCCGGCCATCCGCACCAGCGTCCCGCTCATGGCGCCCCTCCCCCGCCCGCGCTGCCGAGCTTCACGCCGTAGCCCACCGCCCGGCGGATGAGCGCGGCCACGTAGGCGCGCCCCCTGCCCTCCTCGCCCAGGCGCCGCGGCAGGGCGAACGGCAGCACCACCGGCAGGCCGCGCTCGCGCACGCGGGCCAGCAGGCGCTCCGGGACCGCGCGCAGCAGCTCCTCCTCCACGGCGAGCACCCCGACCTCCGCGTCCCCGAGGAGCCGCCGGAACGCCGCGGCCTCCTCGCCCGGCTCCACCGCCTCCACCGGCGCCCCCGCCAGCCGGAAGCCCAGCGCGTCCGCCGACCGCACCGCCACCGCGAGCCGCAGCGCGCCGGCCGCGCCCGTCGCCACCCCCGCGCGCTCGCCCGCCCCGGCCGCCACGTCACGCCTCCACCAGGTCGAGGAGCTCGTCGCCCGAGATCCCGACCGCGGCGCCGCGGAGGAGCACCGCCACGCGGGCCACCTCGGCCCGGCGCTCCAGCAGGTGCCGCAGCGGGACCGCGATCGACAGGGGCCGCCGCCGCGCCTCGCGCCGCAGCGGCACCAGCAGCGCGGCCTCCAGCGCGCGCTCCGCCGCCCAGGGCGACCCGAGCGCCGCGGCCGGCAGGCCGAACCCGGCCGCCACCGCCTGGCGCGCCGCCGCGGCCCCTGCGCGCGCCAGCGCGTCGAGCGCGGCCGCGTCCCAGCGCCGGCCGCCCTCGAGCCAGGTGCCCGGCTCCGGCGCGGCGCCGTCCAGCGTGAGCAGCGTCTCGGCGTTGCGCGCGTCGGTGCGGTCCGCGAGGTGGCGCGCCAGGATCTCGCCGTCCTCCCCGCGGTGCCGGCACGCGGCGCGGGCCCGCGCCAGCCCGGCGCGGTCCGCGGCGCGCTCCAGCGGCGCCAGCCCGGCCTTCCCGACCTGGGACAGCGCGGGCCGGACCGCGGAAGCGACCGTCGAGCCGGCCGCCTCCAGCGCCGCCACCGCGTCGGCGAGCGCCGGCGCGGCCGCGGCGGCGCGCAGCGCCTCGGGCCCGGGGGGCGTCACCGCCGGGGCCGCGGCGACCGTCGCGTCGATGGGCGCCCCCAGCGCCACGCCGCGGAGCACCGCCTTCACCGCCGCCGCCTCGTCGAGCGCGACGAACGCCGCGAGCAGGGCCCGCGCACGGCGCCCCTCGGCCAGGCCCACCAGCCGCTCGGCCTCCGCGCGCGCCGCCGCCCGCAGCCCGGCCTCGACGCGCGCCAGCGCCACCGGCGGCGCGGCGGCGTCCGCCGGCAGCCCCGCCCCGGCGGCGCGGGAGCGGAGCAGCTCCACCCGCGCCTCGGTGGACGGGCGCGTGAGCAGCTCGCGCAGCCCGGGCGCGTCGAGCAGGAGCGGCCGGCGCGCGCCCACGCGCGCGTTCAGGCGGTCGAGCCGGGCCATGCGCCCGCCTCCGCGAACAGGATCGCAGCCAGCTCCGCCTCGGCCTCCGGCCACAGGCGCTCGAGGCGCGCCGGCAGCGTGTCGTCGAGCTCGCGCCGGCCCACCCGCACCCGGACGCCGCCCCGCGGCGCGGCGGCCTCGCGCACGGTCGCGCGGGCCGCCGCGGCGGGATCCAGCCGCGCCAGCGCGGCGCGGCAGGCTTCGCCGGCGCCCGGGTCCACCTCCACCTCGAACGGCGCCTCGCCCACCTCCGGCAGCAGCTCCGCGAGCAGGCGCGCGTCGAGCGCCGCGTCGCCCTCGGCGGCCAGCCCTCCGGCCGCCGCCCGGTGCAGCGCCTCGAGGGCCTCGCGGCGCGCCAGGAGCGAGACCCGCTCCCGCTCGCGCCCGAGCGCGTCGCCGCCGGCGCGCGCGGCCTCGGCCGCGTCGGCGGCGGCCCGGGCCAGCAGCGCGTCGCGCGCCGCCGCGGTGGCCGCCCGGGCCTCCTCGAGCACGCGCGCGGCCTCGCGCTCCGCGGCCGCGCGCAGCTCCCGGCCCTCGCGCTCCGCCTCCTCGGCCAGCACGCGGAGCAGGTCGCCGTAGCCCACGGTCATCCTCCGGTCAGGATCAGCACCGCCACCACGAACCCGAGGATCACCAGGGTCTCGGGGATGGCGAGCATGACGATCACGGCGCCGCGCACCTCCGGCTTCTCGGCCAGCGCCCCTGCGCCGGCCGACCCGATGCGCGACTGGACCCAGGCGGTGGCGAGGGCGGTGACGCCGACGGCGAGCGCGGCGGCCAGCGTGATGAGCACCTTGTCCACGTCGTCCTCCCTTTCGTCATGCGTCGAGGGCGAACGGCCGGAACGGCTCGCCGCCCTCCTCGTAGAACCTCTCGAAGAACTCCACGTAGTGGAGGCGCAGCGCCGCCACGATCGGGCTGATGAGGCACAGGCTGAAGTTGACCGCGTGCAGCAGCACGCTGATGGCGATCCCGACCGGCGCGGGCTCGAGCGTGCCGGCGATGAGGTTCGCCACCTCGGCGAGCATCGCCGAGGCGAGCCCGAGCGCCATGAGGCGGGCGTAGGACAGGACGTTGCCGAGCCCGAGCACCAGGTCGAGCGCGGCCATGGGGCCCTCGGCCGCCACCGCGACCGCGAGCGCGCCCACCGTGCCGAACAGCGCCGGCCGCAGCGCCGCCGGCGGCAGCTTCCCCGCGAGCGCGGCGGCGGCGGCCGCGGCGGCGACGAGGAGCACCAGCTTCGCGCCCCGCCCCACCGCCTCGCGCAGGTGCCGCTCGCGCAGCGCCGACCCGACGCCCAGCCCCATCCCCAGCAGCACGTGGACGCCGCCGAGCGCGAGCACGCCGCCGAGGAAGGCCATGAAGCCGCGCCGGCGGTCGAGCAGCAGCGGGTGCAGCCCGAGGTGCACGCCGAGCTCGCCCAGCGCCTCGCCGTACAGCAGGCCGAACAGCGCCGACGCCGCCGAGCACCACAGCGCCACCCAGGCGAGGTCGCGCCCGACCCGCCCGCCCCAGCCGCGCCGGCGGGCCCAGAGCGCCACCGCCGCGCCGGCCGCGCCGAACGCCACGTCGCCCAGCACCAGGCCGAAGAACAGCGGGAAGAACAGCGCCAGCCAGGGGGTCGGGTCCACCGAGCCGTAGCGCGGCAGCGAGACCAGCGCGAGGAGCCGCTCGAACGGGCGCAGCCAGCGGTGGTTGCGGAGCACCACCGGGACCTGCGACCACTCCGACCGCCCGGGCCGCTCCGCCAGCACCGTGAGCCGGTCGCCCAGCTCGGCGGCGACCGCCGCCCGCAGCGCCGCGACCTGGTCGGCCGGCATGTAGCCGACGGCCACGAACGCGAAGCGGGTCTCGCCGCAGCTCCCCATCGCCTGGAGGCGCGCCAGCTCGCCCTCGGCCCGGGTCCGCGCGCGCGCCAGCGCCGGGGCCAGCCCGGCGGCGACCCGCGCCAGCGCCGCGTCCGCCGCGGCGATCTCGTCCGGGAGCGCCCGCGCCCGCGCGGAGAGCAGCAGGAGCACGTCGAGCAGCCGCCGCCCGCCGTAGGCCGGCGGGAGGCGCACCTCGTCCACGCCGCGCTCGAAGAACAGCGCCGTGAGCGCGCGCCCGGCGGCCCGCGGGACCACCACCAGCACGCCGGTGTGCTCCGCGTCGAGCGGCCGCGCCTTCACCTCGCAGGCGCCGCCCGACAGCCGGCGCACCTCCGACTCCAGCAGCGCCAGCGCCGCCGGGTCGCTGCGCAGCACCAGGCCGTGCAGCTCCGGCTCGGCCGCCGGGTCCACGCCGTGCGTCAGCGGCGCGAGCGCGACCACCAGGCGTGCGAAGCGCGCGGTGGCCTCGCGCTCCTCGGCGAGCGCGGCGCGCCGCGCCTCGATCCGCGCCAGCTCGGACTCGAGCGCCGCGAGCCGATCCAGGAGCGCCTGGGTGCCCGGCTCCGGCAGCTCCAGCGGCGCCGCCTCCCCGCGCGCGGGCGGGAGCCGTCCGGCGAGCGCGTCGATCTGGCGGACCGCCTCGGAGAGGCGCACCGCGCGCTCCGGCGCGCCCGGGAGCGGCGCCGCCGGGCGCGCCGCGGCGGGGGCCGGGCGGAGCTCCACCGCGCCGCGCACCTGGAGCAGCTCGAGCGCCCGCGGGAGCAGGTCCCGCGGCCCGAGCACCTCCACGCGCGCCATGGGCAGGATCACGGCTCCCCCCGCACCCGCGCGCGCAACCACGCCAGCGCCCGCGCGCGGTTCGCGGCCGCGCGGCGGGCCACCTCGGCCCGGTCCGCCTCGCAGGCCGCGCGCGCCGCCTCCTGCGCGCGATCCTGGGCCTCGGCGGCGGTCGCCCGCAGCGCGTCCGCGGAGCGCTCCGCCTCGTGGCGTGCGCTCGCCGCCAGCGCCTCGGCCTCGCGCCGCGCGCGCTCCAGCGTGGCCGCCGCCTGCCTGCGCGCCTCGGCGACCTGCTGCTCCAGGGTCGCCTCGTCCTGCCGCAGCCGATCGACGGTCCCTCGTTCGCCGCCCTCGAACGGCGTGTCCACGGTTGCCCCCTGGGGGCGAGCAAACGCCCCGCGCACCCGCGAGGCAAGCACGACGGGTGCTCACCGGTGGGGCTGCGCGGCGCGGGCGCAGCGCCGGCGCGCGCACGCGGCCCGCCGCGGCCCGGGCTCGGCTAGACTGCGCGCCCATGTCCGCTCCGGAACGTCCGCCCGGTGCCCCGGCCGCGGGCCGCCGGCCATGAGCACGGGGTCCCCCCCGGGCGCCTGGTCGCATCCGGCCTTCGCCGAGATCGCGGCGGAGGTGGTGCGCCACGCCGGCCTCCGGATCCCCGCGCACCGCCGGCCGGAGGTGGAGGAGGCCGCGCGCCGCGCCATGCGCGCGGCCGGGCTCACCGACCCGCGCGCGTACGCGGATCGGCTCCGCGACGGGCGGCTCGCGGTGGCGGACCTCGTCGCCGCCGTCACGGTGGGTGAGACCTACTTCTTCCGGGATCCGCCGCAGCTCGCGCTGGTGCGGGACCGCGTCGTCCCGGCGCTCGCGGCGAGCCGCCCGGCCGGCCACGCGCTCCGGGCATGGAGCGCCGCGTGCGCCACCGGCGAGGAGGCGTACACGCTCGCGTTCACGCTGGAGCAGGCGGGCGTGGGCGAGCGCTCGCGGGTGCTCGGGACCGACATCTCGCGGCCGGCGCTGGCCCGCGCCCGCGCCGGCGCGTACGGCGACTGGTCGCTGCGCGGCCCCGAGCGCGCCACCGCCGCGCGCCTGCTGCGGCGCGAGGGCGGCCGCTGGAAGGTGCCGTCGCGCATCCGGGCGCGGGTCCGCTTCGAGTACCTGAACCTCGCCGACGCCACCTACCCGTCGCCGGGGACCGGCACCGCCGGCGTGGACCTCGTCCTCTGCCGCAACGCGCTCATGTACCTCGAGCGCGAGGTCGTGGCCGCCGTGGCGCGCCGCCTCCACGCCGCGCTCGCGCCCGGCGGCTGGCTGCTCACCGGGCTGGCGGACCCGCCGCTCGGCGGGCTCGCGCCGTTCGAGCCGGTGTCCACCGCGGCGGGCGTCGTCTACCACCGGCCCGCCGAGGCCGAGCCGGCCGCGCCGCGCGCCCGGCCACCGCGCCGCCCCGGCCGCCCGCAGGCGCCGGCGACCCCTCCCCCCGCCGCCGCGCCGCCGCCTCCCCCGCCTCCCCCGCCGGCGCCGGCGGCGGCGCGCCTCCCCGCGGCGGCCCCGGCGCCGGACCTGGCCGGCGCGCTCGACGCGCTCCGCCGCGGCGACTGGGGGGCCGTGCTGGACCGGGCCGGCGCGCTCCTCGCCACGCCGGAGGGCGCGGCCGCGCTGGTCCACGCCGCGGCGAACGCCGGCGACCCGCCGCGCGCGGAGGCGCTGGCGGCGCGCGCCGCCGAGGCCCACCCGCTCGCCGCGGAGCTGCACCTCCTCCACGCCGCGGTCCTCGCCGACGCGGGCCGGCTCGAGGGCGCGGTGGAGGCGCTACGCCGGTGCCTGTACCTCGACGCCGGGCTGGCGGTGGCGCACGCGCAGCTCGCCGGCCTGCTGGCGCGCGCCGGCGACCAGGCCGGCGCCCGGCGTGCGTGGCGGAGCGTCCGGCGCATCTGCGCCGCCCTCCCGCCCGACGCGCCGCTGCCGCTCGGCGACGGGCGGTGCGCGGGCCCCCTTTCCGAGGTAGCATCGGCGCAGCTCGAGCTGCTCGGCGGAGGCGATGACCGCGGGTGAACGAAGGCGCGCCGGCGCGCCGATCGACTGGAAGGACCTCGAGGAGCGGCTGGCCCGCGCCGCGGCGGCGCTGGGCTCCGGCGCGCGCCCGTCCGGCGAGGCCGCCCGCGCCGCGCTCCAGGCCCGCGCCCGCGCGCTCGCCGCGCCGCCGCCCGCCCCGCGCCCGGCCGGCGCGCGCCCGGTGCTGGCGTTCCGCCTGGGCGGCGAGCGGTACGCGCTCGAGACCGGGGTGGTCCGCGAGGTGGCGCGGCCGCCGCGGCTGGCGCGGCTGCCCGGGGCGCCCGCCTTCGTGGCCGGCCTCGCGAACCTGCGCGGCGAGCTGGTGGACGTGCTCGACGTCCGCGAGTACCTGGGCGCCCCGCCCGCGCCCGCCGGCGAGCGGACCCGCCTGCTCGTCCTCGGCGGCGAGCGCGCCGAGCTGGCGCTCCTCGCCGACGAGGTGGACGGGCTCGACGAGCTGGTCCCCGGCGACCTCCTCCCCGCCCCCGCCGCCCCCCGCCGCGCGCGGCCCGAGTACGTCCTCGGCGTCACCGCCGCGGGCCTGGCGCTGCTGGACGGCGCGGCCCTGCTCCGCGACCCGCGGCTCGCCGTGGACGCCCCTTCCCTCCCGACCGAGGTGACCTGATGCAGATGGAGATCCGCCGGACCCGCTCGCTCGGCTTCCGGCTCGGGGGCTCCGCCCTCGCGCTGTTCGCCGCCGCCGCGGGGCTCATCGGCCTGAACCTGTGGATGCTCTCCGGCCTGCACGGCGAGGAGGAGTGGACCGCCAAGCTGGTGGAGGGCGCGGTGCTGCGGTACCAGGCGCTGGACCTCTCCGAGCGGCTGTTCGACGCGCCCGCCGACCGCGCCCGCACCCGCGAGGCGCTGGTGCGCACCATGAGCGCGCTGGACGAGCGCTACCGGATCCTGCTCCAGGGC
This sequence comes from Anaeromyxobacter dehalogenans 2CP-C, assembly GCF_000013385.1. Classification (GTDB taxonomy): domain Bacteria; phylum Myxococcota; class Myxococcia; order Myxococcales; family Anaeromyxobacteraceae; genus Anaeromyxobacter; species Anaeromyxobacter dehalogenans_B. Next base: position 1,385,357 of record NC_007760.1, on the reverse strand, counting down.
GACCCGGAGACCGGCACCGAGCCCATCCGCGATCCGCGCGTGGTGGCCTCGCTCCGGGCGCGCGAGGGCACGTGGACGAACGAGCTGCGCCCGCTGCTCGCCCGCGTCATGGCCGCGCCCGGGCGCGCCGAGGCGCAGGCGGACCTCGACCGCTTCCGCGAGATCCACGAGCGCTACCTGACCCAGCTGCAGGGCGACACGGCGGTCGCCGCGCAGGTGACGGCCGGCCGGGTGCGCCAGTTCCTGGTGGTGCAGGTGCTGTTCGCGATCCTGGTGATCGCCGTGCTCGCGGCGGTGCTGACGGTGACGCGCGGCACCACGCGCCGCATCGGCCGCCTCGCCGCCGCGGCGGACCGCCTGGCGGCGGGCGACCTGGAGGCCCGCGCCGCGGTGCCGGGCCAGGACGAGGTCGCCGCGCTCGGGCGCTCGTTCGACGCCATGACCGAGAAGGTCCGGAGCGGCCTCGCGAAGGAGCAGTCGATGCGGCGCCAGGTGGAGGCGCTGCTGGCGGCGGTGCGGGACACGGCCACGCGGCTCGCCACCGGCACGAACCAGATCGTCACCTCCACGAACCAGCAGGCCACCGGCGCGCAGGAGCAGGCGGGCGCCGTCACCGAGACGGTCGCGGTGGTCGAGGAGCTGGCGCAGATGTCCTCGCAGGCGGCGCAGCGGGCGCAGGCGGCGGCCGAGACGGCGCGGCGCTCCGACGAGATCGGGCAGGACGGCCGGCGCGCGGTGGAGCGCGCGGTGGGCTCCATGACCGCGGCGAAGGAGCAGGCCGACTCGGTGGCCGAGAGCATCGTCCGGCTCGCCGAGCAGACGCAGGCGGTCGGCGACATCGTCAACCTGGTGAACGAGATCTCCGACCAGACCAACCTGCTCGCGCTCAACGCCGCCATCGAGGCGTCGCGCGCCGGCGAGCACGGCAAGGGCTTCTCGGTGGTCGCGGCCGAGGTGAAGTCGCTCTCGGAGCAGGCCAAGAAGGCCACCGTGGAGGTGCGCCGCATCCTGGGCGAGATCCAGAAGATGGCGAGCCGCTCGGTGGTCTCGACCGAGCAGTACTCGAAGGGCATGGCCCAGGCCACCGAGGCGGCCCGCAGCGCCGGCGAGACCATCCACTCGCTGGCCGGGGCCATCGCCGAGCTGGCCGAGACCTCCAGCCACATGTCCGCCACCGCCACCCAGCAGGCCCAGGGGCTCGGCCAGATCAACCAGGCCATGCGCGACGTGAAGCAGACCACCGACCAGACGGTCCAGGCCATCCGCCAGACCGAGCAGGCGGTCCAGGACCTCTCCACGCTCGCGGTGCGGCTCACCCAGCTGCTCTCCGAGCCGGACCGGGCCGCCTAGCGCGCCGCGCCCGCCATGGACGCCGACCGCCTCCAGGCGCTGCTCCGCGCCACGTTCCTCGGCGAGCTCGAGGACCACGTGCGCAGCCTGACCGCCGACCTGCTCGCGCTGGAGCGCGCGCCCGCGCCGGACCGCGCCGAGCTGCTCCAGCGCATCTTCCGCACCGTGCACAGCGTGAAGGGCTCGTCGCGCGCGGCGAGCGTGGAGGCGGTGGAGGCGCAGGCCGCGCGCATGGAGCGGGCGCTGGCGGCCGCGCGCGAGCGGCCGCCGGACGAGGCGCGGCCGCTGGTGGACGAGCTGCTCGACGCGGTGGACGCCATCGAGGAGGCCGGGCGGCGGCTGCGCGGCCGCGGCGAGCGCGAGGGCGCGCCGCTCGAGGCGGTGGCGCGGCCCGCCGAGGCGCCCGGGGGCGGCGGGACGGGCTCGGTCCGCCTGGACGCGGCCCGGCTCGACCGGCTGCAGGCGCTCGAGGCCGAGCTGCGGGCCGCGCGCCACGCGGGCGAGGGCGCGCGCGCGCCGCTCGAGGCGCTGCAGGCGGAGGTCCGCCGCTGGCGGGCGGAGTGGGCCGAGGACGAGCGGGCGCTGCGCGACGCGCTCGCCCGCGCCGGCCCCGCGCCCGCCGCCCGGGCCGCCGCGGGCCGTCAGGCCGCGCGCCTGGCAAGGCTGGAGTCGGAGCTGGAGCGGATCTCCGCGGCGGCCGCCTCGGCGCGCCGCCGCGTGGCGCAGGCCGCCGAGCCGCTGGCGGACGAGCTCCGCGCGCTGCGGATGGTGCCGTTCGCCGAGGCCTGCGCCGGGCTGGAGCGCGCCGCGCGCGACGTGGCCCGCGGCGCCGGCAAGGAGGTGGACGTCTCGATCGCGGGCGGCGAGGTCGCGCTCGACCGCGCGGTCGCGGACGCGCTCCGGGCGCCGCTCCTGCACCTGGTCCGGAACGCGGTGGACCACGGGCTCGAGCCCCCCGCGGCGCGCGCCGCCGCCGGGAAGCCCGCCCGCGGCCGGATCGCCGTGACGGCGGTGCTGCGCGGGGGCGAGGTGGAGATCGCGGTCGAGGACGACGGCGCCGGCCTGGACCTGGACGCGATCCGGCGCCGGGCCGCGCGCGCCGGGCTGCCCGAGGCGGCGGACGCGCGGGCGCTGGCGCGGCGCGTGTTCCTGCCAGGCTTCACCACCGCGCCGCGGGTCACCGAGGTGTCGGGCCAGGGCGTGGGCCTCGACGCGGTCCGCGCCGCGGTGGAGGCGCTGCAGGGCGCGGTGGACGTGGAGACGCGGCCCGGCCACGGCACCCGCTTCGTGCTGGTGGTGCCGCTCACGCTGCTCGCGCTGCGCGCGCTGGTCGTCTCCTGCGGCGGCGAGTCGGTGGCCATCCCGGCGAGCCAGCTCCGGCGCCTGCTGCAGGTCCACCCGGAGGGCCTGCGGCCGCTGGGGGGGCGGGACACCGTGACGGTGGACGGCGAGCCGGTGCCGGCGGTCGCGCTCGCCGAGGTGCTGGGCCTGCCCGCCGCGGCGCCGGCCGGCGGGCGCGCGCCGCTGCAGCTCGCGGTGGTGGCCGCGGGCGGGCGCCCCGTGGCCCTGGCGGTGGACGCGCTCGTGGCCGAGCAGGAGCTCCGCGTGCGCGGGCTCGGCGCCCGGGTCCGCGCGCTGCCCCACCTCGCCGGCGCGGCGCTGCTCCCCGACGGCGGCGTGGCGCTCGTGCTGAACGTGCCGGCGGTGGTGGCCTCGGCGCTGGGCCGGCCCACCGCCTCGCTCGCGCCGGCCGCCGCGGCGCCGCGGCGGCGGCCGCGGGTCCTGCTGGTGGACGACTCGCCCACCACGCGCGCGCTGGAGCGCTCCATCCTGGAGACCGCCGGCTACCGGGTGGCGACCGCGGCCGACGGCGCGGAGGCGTGGGCCATCCTGGAGCGCGAGGGGGCGGACGCGCTGGTCGCGGACGTGGAGATGCCGCGCCTCGACGGCTTCGCGCTCACCGAGGCGGTCCGCGCCTCGCGGACGCTGGCGGCCATGCCGGTGGTGCTGGTGACCGCGCGGGAGGCCGACGCCGACCGCGCGCGCGGCCTGGCCGCCGGCGCCAGCGCCTACCTGGTGAAGAGCGCGTTCGACCAGCGGAGCCTGCTCGACACGCTGGAACACCTGCTGGGGTGACCATGATCCGCGTGCTCGTGGTGGAGGACATGCCCACCGCCCGCCAGCTGCTGGTGGGCATCCTCTCCGCCGACCCGGAGCTCGAGGTGGTGGGCCAGGCGTCGGACGGCGCGGAGGCGCTGGCGCTGGTGCGCGCGCTGCGGCCCGACGCGATCACCATGGACGTGATGATGATGCCGGTGGACGGCATCCAGGCCACCGCGCAGATCATGGCCGAGCGGCCCACGCCCATCGTCATCGTCACCTCGCTCGACGTGAACGAGGTGACGCTGTCGATGAAGGCGCTGGCCGCCGGCGCGCTCGCCGCGCTGCCCAAGCCGCGCGGCCCCGGCTCCCCCGGCTTCGCCGACGACGCCCGCCGGCTCGTCACCACGGTCAAGGCGATGAGCCGCGTGGCGCTGCTGCGCCGCCCCGAGCCGGCGCGCGCCGCCGCGCCGCCCCCGGCCGCGCCGCCCGACGTCCCCCGGGGCCGGGTGGTCGCGGTGGCCGCCTCCACCGGCGGGCCGGCCGCGCTGCAGCGGATCCTGGCCCGGCTCCCCGCCGCCCTCCCCGCGCCGCTGCTGGTGGTCCAGCACATCGCGCTCGGCTTCGCGGAGGGGTTCGCGCGCTGGCTCGCGTCCGCCGGCCCGCTCCCGGCGCGCGTCGCCCGCGACGGGCTGCTCCTCGAGCCGGGCGTGGTGCACGTCGCGCCCGACGACCGGCACCTGGGCGTGAGCGCGGACGGCACCCGCGCGACCGTCACCGACGCGGCGCCGGTGGGCGGCTTCCGGCCCTCCGGCACGCCGCTGTTCCGCTCGGTGGCGGCGGCCTACGGCGCCGGCGCGGTGGGCGTGATCCTGTCGGGCATGGGCCGGGACGGCGTGGAGGGGCTCGCCGATCTCCGGCGGGCCGGCGGGCGGGTCGTGGCGCAGGAGGCCGCCTCCTGCGCGGTGGACGGCATGCCGGGCGCCGCGCGGGCCGCGGGGCTGGCCGACGCGGTCCTCGCGCCGGATGCCATCGCCGACCGCCTCGCGCTGTGGCTCCGGCGCTGACGACCCTGGCCTCCCCGACAGGTTGTGTTCGTCCCACATGCGGCCTAGAGTCGCCTCCAAATGGACGCCACCCAGCCCCCTTCGGGTGCGCCCGATGCCGCCTCCCAGGCGGCGGCCGGCCTCGACGCGCGCGCGCAGCTCGAGGAGACGCAGCGCCGCCTCGCGTTCCTGTACGAGGTCACCGGCGCGCTCTTCGAGGACGCGCGCGGCCACCGCGCCACCCTGGGCAAGCTCGCCCGCCTGGTGGTGCCGCACCTCGCCGACTGGTGCCTGGTCCACCTGATCCGCGACGACCAGGCCGAGCGCGTGGCCGCCGAGCACTGGAACCCGGACCTCGCGCCGCTCGCGAGCACCCTGCCCCGCGCCGTCCCGCTCGGCGGTGCGCCGGCGCACGGGGTCGCCGCGGTGGTGGCGAGCGGGCGCGCCGAGCTGGTCCCCGACCCGCCGCCGCCCCGCGCCGGCGAGCCGGCCGACGTGGCCGCGCTGCGCCGGCTGCGCGCGCGGTCCTGGGTGGTCGTGCCGCTGCGGGTGCGCGGCCGGACCCGCGCGGTGATGACGCTCGCGTTCGCCGAGTCCACGCGGCGCTACGGCGCGCACGACCTGGCGCTGGCCGAGGACCTCGCGGCGCGGGCCGCCATGGCGCTCGAGAACGCGCTGCTCTTCGAGGAGGTCGAGCGCGCGGTCCGGGCCCGCGAGGACACGCTCTCGATCGTCTCGCACGACCTCAAGAACCCGATGTCGGCGCTGCTGCTCGGCATCCAGCGCCTGGCGCGCCTGGTGGACGAGCCGCGCCGCCCGCAGGGCGACGCGCTGCTCGCGAAGCTCGAGCGCACCGTCCGCGGCATGAACCGGCTCATCGAGGGGCTGCTGGACCTCGCCCGCATCGAGGCGGGGCGGCTGCAGCTCGATCGCCGCGCCGAGCCGCCCGCCGCGGTGGTGGCCCGCGCGACCGAGCCGCTCGAGGCGCTGGCCGCGGAGCGCCGGCAGCGGATCGCGGTGCGCCTCGCCCCCGACCTGCCGGTGCCGGCCTGGGATCCGGATCGCATCGCGCAGGTGATCGCGAACCTGGTCGGGAACGCGCTGAAGTTCGGGCCGGACGGCGAGGAGGTCGTGATCACCGCCGAGCGGCGCGGCGGCGCCGTGCGCTTCGCGGTGGTGGACCGCGGCCCCGGCGTCGCGCCGGACGTCCGCGACCACCTGTTCGACCGCTACTGGCAGCCGGCCGGCAGCCAGAAGCGCGGCCACGGCCTGGGCCTGTTCATCGTGCGCGGCATCGTCGAGGCGCACGGCGGCCAGGCCTGGGTCGAGAGCGAGCCGGGCCGCGGCGCGGCGTTCTACTTCGAGATTCCCTGCTGACGAGGGCTGGGGCCGTGCTGCCGACCAGGGCTGCGCCACGATGCCGCGTGCGCACGAAGTAACTAACTGGTTATATACTTGCCCGCATGGCGAAGGCTCCCCCACGCAGGCGCGACGCGCAGGCCACCCGGGCCGGGCTGCTGGAGACCGCCGGCCGCGCCTTCGCGGAGCACGGCTACGACGGCGCGCGCATCGACGACATCGCGGCGCGCGCCGGCGTGAACAAGCGGATGATCTACGCCTACTTCGGCGACAAGGACGGCCTGTACCGCGCCGTCCTCGACGCGCACCTGACGCTCGCGCTCGCGGCCGCGGATCCCACGCCCGCCGGGGCGCGCGCGGCGCCGCGCGAGGAGGTGGAGGCGCTGGTGCGCCGCTTCTTCGCGTTCCTCTCCGAGCACGAGGACTTCGTGCGGCTGATGGGCTGGGAGGCGCTCTCGCGCGCCCGCCGCGGCCGCAGGCTCCTCACCGACCGGATCGCCGCGAACCTCGACGCCATCCACGCGGTGCTCCGGCGCGGCGTCGCCCAGGGCGCCTTCCGCGCCGACCTGGATCCGCGGACGTTCACCATGAGCGTCGGCGCGCTGTTCCTCGGCTACTTCATGCAGCGCCCGTTCCTGGAGGCGCTGTGGTCCACCGACCTGCGCGCGGTCCGCGCGCGCGAGGCCGTGCTGCGCGACTTCGTGCGCCTCCTGCTCGACGGAATCGGAGCCTGAGATGACCCGCCGCCTCCTCCCCTTGCTCCTCGCGCCCGTCGCGCTCCTGGCCGCCTGCGGCCAGCGCGCGCCGGCGCCCATCACCGGCCTCGTGGACGCGACCGAGATCGACGTCGCCTCGAAGATCCCCGGCCGCGTGAAGGCGCTGGCGGTGCGCGAGGGCGACCCGGTGAAGGAGGGCCAGGAGCTCGTCACCATCGAGAGCCAGGAGGTCGCCGCGAAGATCGACCAGGTGAAGGCGGCGGTGGACGCCGCCCGCGCCCGGCTGCAGATCGCCGAGCGCGGCGCGCGCGCCGAGGAGCGGCAGCAGGCGCGCCGCGCGCTCGACACCGCCCGCAGCCAGCTGGAGGTCGCCACCAAGGCGCACGAGCGCGCCACCGCCCTGCTCGCCACCGGGACCATCACCCAGGCCGCCTTCGACGAGGCCGACTTCAAGTTCAAGGCCGCCCGGGACCAGCTCGCGGTGGCGCAGGCCCGCCACGACCTGGTGATCAAGGGCGCCCGCGCCGAGGAGGTCGAGGCGCTGCGCGCGCTGGTCCGCCAGGGCCAGGGCAGCCTGGCCGAGGTGGAGAGCTACGGCCGCGAGACGGTCCAGACCGCGCCCATCGGCGGCGAGGTGGCGAAGATCCTGGTCCACCGCGGCGAGCTCGCCGCCACCGGCTACCCCATCCTCACGCTCGTGGACCGGAGCGACGCCTGGGCGGTGTTCCCGGTCCGCGAGGACCTGCTCGGCGCGGTGAAGGTCGGGACCGAGCTCGACGTCGAGGTCCCGGCGCTGCGCCGGCGCCTCCCCATGACCGTGTTCTCGGTGGCCCCGCTCGGCGACTTCGCCACCTGGCGCGCGACCGGCGAGAAGGGCAGCTTCGACCTGCGCACGTTCGAGGTGAAGGCCCGGCCGCGCCAGCCGGACCCCGAGCTGCGCCCCGGCATGACCGCGCGCTTCGCGCCCGCCCTGCCCGCGGCCCGGAGGTGAGCCGTGGGGTTCCGCGCCGCCTTCCTCGCGCACCTGCGGGCGCTCGCCGCCAGCCCGCGCTACCGGCTGATGCTGGCCGTGTTCCTGGGCGCGAGCTGGCTCACCATCGCCACCTATCGGCAGGGCGTGATGCGCGAGCTCCCGATCGCCGTCCTCGACCTGGACGGCACCGGCCCCTCCCGCACCGTGGCCCGGTACCTCGACGCCACCCCCGAGCTCCGCGTGCTCACGGATCCGCCCCCCACGCTCGAGGCCGCGCAGGAGGCGCTCGACCGCGGGGCGCTGGCGGGCGTGGTCCTGGTGCCCGACGGCTTCTCGGCGGACCTGAAGCGCGGGCGCCGCGCCGAGATCCTCGCCGCGGTGGACATGAGCAACGTGCTCGTCGGGCGCACCGCCTCGCGCACGATCGCGAAGGTGCTCGCGACGGTGTCCGCGGGCGTCGAGCTGGGCGTGCTCCAGAAGCTCGGCACCGCGCCCTCGGCCGCGCTCGCGAAGGCGGCGCCGGTGGTGGTCACCGAGGCGATGTCGCGCAACCCGGGCGCCAGCTTCGCCGTGTACCTCGCCCCGGCGTTCGCGCTGTTCTTCGTGCACCTCGCGACGCTGTTCCTGGCCTGGTCGGTGATCTGGCCCGCCGCCCCGGGGCGCCGCCCGGCCGAGGCGCTGGGCCGGTGGGCGGCGGTGCTGGCGGTGTCGCTGGCCCTGGCGCTCCTGTCCACCTACGGCCTGCTGCGCATCGACGGGATCCGCCCCGCGAGCCCGTTCCCGGTGGTCGCATGCTCGCTGCTCGCGCTCGTGGGAGCGGAGCTCCTGTTCGCGGCGGCGCTCGCGGCGCTGCTCGGCGGCGGCCCGTTCGCGTTCCAGTCCACGGTGCTGCTCGGGATGCTCTCGCTCATGTTCTCCGGGCTCACCTGGCCCTGGGACGTCATCCCCGGGCCGATCCGCGCGGTCGCGAGCGCGCTCCCGTTCACCCCCTTCGGCCGCGCGCTGCGGATCTTCCTGCACGAGCCCGCCGCGCTGCGCGATCTGGCGGGCCCGCTCGGCTGGCTCGCGGCGCAGGCCGCGGGCTTCGCGGCGGTGATCGCGGCCTCGAGGGCGGCGCGGGCGCTGGTGGCCCGGGCGCGCGCCCGGAGGACCGCATGACCGCCCGGGCGTGGCAGGACGTGCTGCGCGCGAGCGCGCGCGAGGAGCGGGGGCGGATCTTCCGGGAGCGGTCGATCCTGCTCGTGCTCGTCGCGATCCCCCTGCTCTACCCGGTGATCGTCGCGTACCTCTACCACGCGGAGGACGCGCGCGACCGGCCGGCGCTGCTGCTCGACCTGGACGGCTCGGCGCTCTCCCGCCGCGTGGCCCTCGAGCTCGAGGCGACCCCGGAGCTCCGCGTCGCACGGCGCGTCGCCTCGCTCGACGACGGCATGGCCGCGCTGCGCCGGGACGAGGCCGAGCTCCTGGTGGTCGTCCCGCCCGACTTCTCGCGCCGGCTGAAGCGCGGCGAGCAGGCCCAGCTCGCGGTGTGGGCCGGGGGGGCCAACATGTACACGTGGGCCATCGCCTACCCGGCCGCGGTCACGGTCGCCGGCGCCACCGGCGCGCGGGTGCGGGCCGCGGCGTTCCTCGCGAAGGGGATGCCTCCCGCGGTGGCCCGCGCCCGCGCCGCGCCCATCGCGACCGGCGACCGGCTGCTGTACCACCCCACCGGCTCCTACGGCCGCTACCTCGCCGCCGGCATCTTCCTGGTGGTGCTCCAGCAGCTGGTGGTGGTCTCGCTCGCGTTCAGCGCCGGCGCGCGCCTCGAGGCCGGGCTGCCGCCCGCGGGCCGCGAGCCGCTCCCGCTGGCGCGGCTGCTCGGCATGGCCGCGGCCCACGCGCCGTTCTGGCTGGCCGGGGTCGTGTTCATCGGGCTCGTGCTCATGCCCGCCATGGGATGGGCCGGCCCGAGCGTCCTCGCCACCGCCACGCTGCTGCTGGCGTTCGCGGTGGTGATGGTCCCCGTGGCCATCGGGCTGGCCAGCCTGGCGCGCGACCGGATGGGCACGTTCCAGCTCCTGATGTTCTTCTCGGTGCCGCTCTTCCTCGCGTCCGGGTTCACCTGGCCTCCGGGCCAGCTCCCGCGCGCGGTCGAGCTCGCCACCGCCGTGTTCCCGGCCACCCCCGCGCTGCGGGCCCTGCGGGTGCTGGTCATGAAGACCGGCGACCTCGGCGCCGTCGCGCCGCAGCTCGCCTGGCTGGGGGCGCTGCTCGTCCTCCACTCCGCGGTGGCGGCGCTCGTGGTCCACCGCGCCTCCCTGGCGCGCCGCCTCTCCGCCCTGCGACGGAAGCCCGGTGCCGAGCCGCCTGCCGCCCTCCCCAGGAGCACCCCATGATCTCCCCCGCCCTGCTCGCCCTCGCGCTCGCCGCGGCCGCGGACGCCGGCGCAGGCGTACCCCTGGCCGCGGCCGAGGCCGCCACCCCGCCGCCGGTGCTCACGCTGGACGCGGCCTTCCGCCGAGCCCGCGAGGCCAGCCTCGAGCTGCGCATCGCCGGCGAGCGGCTGGCGCAGGCGCGCACGCTCGCGCGGAAGGCGTGGAGCCACTACCTGCCGCAGGTGACCGCGGGCGGCTCGTACGCCTGGAACTCCGAGGACGTGGTGCTCGACCTGCCCACCAGCTTCGCCATCCGCGACCTGGGCCGGCCCACCAGCGCGCCGCGCGCGGCGCTCCCGCCCTACGACCCCGGCCGCCCGTTCTCGCCCGTCAACCTGCCCGGCGAGGCGACCACCCTCGCGCTCGTCCCGACGTCGGTCGAGGAGCTGGAGCTGCAGCGGAGGACGCAGTACGGCGTCCAGGCCGAGGTGCGGCAGGCGCTGCTGGCCCCGCGGCTCTGGCCGGCCATCCGCAACGCGTACCTGGCCGAGGAGGTGGCGGGCGCGCAGGTCGCCGACACCCGCCAGAAGCTGCTGTACGGCGTGGCGCAGCTCTACTACGGCGCGGCGACCCTCCGCGAGGCGGTCGCCGTCCAGGAGCGCACGCTCGAGACCTGGCGCCGGCACGAGACCGACGCCGAGCACCTCGTGGCCCAGGGCGCCGCGCCGCGCCTGGCGCTGCTGAAGGCGCGCACCGATCGCGCCCGCGCCGAGCAGGAGCTGATCCGGACGCGCAACGCGTACGCGGCGGCCCGGCTCGCGCTCGCGACGCTGCTGGATCGCGACGCGGACTTCGACGTGGAGCGTCCGCCCGAGCCGCCGGCGCCGTCCGCCGGCGCCCGGGAGCAGGAGGAGCGCGCGGCCCGCCGGCCCGACGTGGAGGCCGCCCGCGGGCGGCTGGCGCTGGCGCAGGGCCAGCGCCGCGAGGCCGCCGCCGCGTACCTCCCGACGCTGGGCGTGAGCGGGACCTGGCGCTGGGCCAGCATCACCGGCTTCACCGGCGAGCACGCCGGCTGGACCGTGATGCTCGGCCTCCAGTGGACGCTCTTCGACGGCGGCCGGCGCGAGGCGGAGCTCGCCGACGCGGGCCACCGCGCGGCCGAGGCCGACGCGGCGCTCGCGCTCGCCTCGAACAAGGCCCGCGACGACGTCCGGCGCGCCCGGCTGGACCTCGACAGCGCGGCGGCGGCCGCGCGGAAGGCCGAGGAGCAGGCCGCGCTGGCGCGCGAGGCGCTGGAGCAGGCGCAGCGGGCGCACGCGGCCGGCGCGGCCACCTACCTCGAGGTCGCGGACGCCACCAGCGCCGCGTCCTCCGCCGAGCTCGGCCTGGTCGCGGCCACGCTCGACGCCCGGCTGGCGCGCCTCGCCCTGGCACGCGCGGACGGCACGTTCGATCCGTGACGGCGCCGCCCGGGCACGGCGAGGCCGCCGGCCCGCCCGGGTTCGCGCGGAATTCCTGACCCGTCGGTCAGCGACCGTTGCGATCGCGCGCGCGGCGCCGTACAACGGGCGTCGCCATGGCCCGCCGCCCAGCCCCTGGCGCCCACGAGGCGCTGCTCGAGGCCGCCCGCGAGGAGATCTGCCGCCACGGGCTCGCGCGCGCCCGCGTCGAGGACATCGCGCGCCGCGCCGGCATCTCCAAGGGCGCCTTCTACCTGCACTTCCGCACCAAGGACGCGGCCTTCGCGGAGCTCGTCCAGCGGCTCTACGGCGCGCTCGAGGAGCAGACCCGGCGCCGCGAGGAGGCGGAGCGCCGCTTCGACCGGGAGCACGGGGACGAGGACGGCCCGGCGCTGCTGCGCGCCCAGCTCGAGTTCGAGGTGCAGGTGGACCTGGAGTCGCTCGAGCTGCTCTGGCGCAACCGCCACGTGATCCGCGCGCTGGAGGCGGCCGGGCCGGCGTGGACCCGCGGCCTGGCCGACTTCCGGCGGCGCCTGCAGCGTGCCCTGCGCGATCGCATCGCCGCGAAGCAGGCCGCCGGCCGCCTCCGCCGCGACATCGACCCCTCCGCCGTGGCCGACCTGCTGGTCGGCACGTACGAGGGCTTCGTGCGGCGGACGGCCGAGCTGCGCCAGAAGCCGGATCTCGCCGGGTGGGCGCGCTCCTTCCTGACCATCTTCTACGAGGGCATGGCGGGGCCGGCCGCGCGCGCCGCGCCGCCCCCTCGCACCCGCCGCGCTACAACCTGACCCGCCGGTCAGCATCGGAGATCCGCACATGCCGCCGCTCCGCCCCGCCCTGCTCCTCGCGCTCGCCGCGGCCGCCTGCGGCCGCCGCGGCGCCGATCGGCCCCCGCCGCCTCCCGCGCCGGCGACCGCCCCCGCGCCCGCCCCCGCGCCCGCCGCCGGACCGGCGGCGGCCGCCGCGCACCTCGCCGCCCCGGAGCGCGTCCGCTTCGCGCCGCGCGTCACCGCCACCGGGACCCTGAAGGCGCGCCAGGCCTCGGTCCTGGCGGTGAGCGTGGCCGGCACGCTGGAGCGCGTCGCCGTGCGCCGCGGGCAGGAGGTGCGCGAGGGGGCGCTGCTGGCCGTGCTCGACACCGGCGCCGCCTCCGCGGCGGTCCGGCAGGCCGAGGCCGCGGTCGCGGCCGCCCGGGCGCAGCTCGCGCTGGCGGAGGACGCCCTCGCGCGCACCGAGCGGCTCCGCCGCGAGGAGGGGGCCTCGGAGGCCCAGGCCACGCAGGCGCGGGCCCAGCGCGACCTCGCCGCCGCGCACCTCGCCGCGGCCCAGGCGCAGGCGGAGCAGGCGCGGGTCCACCTCTCCCACCACCGGCTGGTCGCGCCCTTCGCCGGGGTGGTCACGCGCGTGCCGGACGGCGTGGGCATCACCGTGTCGCCGGGCGTCCCGCTGGTCACGCTCGTCACCACGCGCGAGCTGGTGCTCGAGACCTCCCTCACGCAGTCGGAGGCCGCCGAGCTCCGGCCCGGCGCCCGCGTGGCCGTGTCGCTCCCCGGCATCGGGGCGCGCACGGCGGACGCGGTGGTGACGGTGGTGGTCCCCGCGGTGGACGCGGCCACGAACCGCGTTCCGGTGGAGATCGCGGTCCCCAATCCCGACGGCCGCTTCCTCGCGAACGCGTACGCGCGCGCCGACCTGCCCCGCGGGGCGGAGCGCGACGCCTTCCGCGTGCCCGCGCCGGCGCTGGTGCAGCGCACCGGCGGCCACGCGGTGTGGGTGGCCGGCGCGGACGGCAAGGCGCGGGCCCTGCCGGTGCGCCTGCTCGCCGAGGAGGGCGAGACCGCGGTGATCGTGCCGGAGGGCGGCGCCTGGCCGGAGGGGCTGCGCGTCGTCACCGACCCGCCGGTCGGGCTGGCCGAGGGCACGGCGCTGGCGCAGGTGCGCGGATGACGCTCTCCGACGTCGCCATCCGCCGGCCGGTCTTCACCGCCATGATGTCGGTGACGCTGGTCGTGCTCGGCCTGCTCGGCCTGCGCCGGCTGGGCACCGACCTCTACCCCGACGTCAGCATGCCGTTCGTCACCGTCACCACCACCTACCCCGGCGCGAGCCCGGGCGACGTCGAGGAGAACGTCACCCGTCCCATCGAGGACGCGGTCTCGTCCATCGCCGGGATCGACAAGGTCTTCTCGTCCTCGCGCGAGGACGTGTCGCTGGTGTTCATCGAGTTCGAGCTGTCGGTCCCGCTGGGCGAGGCGGTCCAGAACGTCCGCGACAAGGTGGGCATCGCGCAGGGGGAGCTGCCGCTCGGCGCCCGCGCGCCGGTGATCGCGCAGTACGACGTGGCGGCGCAGCCGGTGCTCGTGTTCTCGGCGGCGTCCGGCCAGGATCCCGTCGCGCTCCGCGAGAAGCTGGACGACCAGGTGCGCCCGCGGCTCGAGCAGCTCGAGGGCGTGGCGGCGGTGCGCATCGTGGGCGGGGCCGAGCCGGAGGTCTCGGTGGACCTGTTCCGCGACCGGCTCCGCGCGGTCGGGCTGGACCCGGACGCCGTGTTCCGGCGCATCCAGGGCGAGCACCTCGACCTGCCCGGCGGGAAGTTCCCGGCCGGCGACGGCGAGGTCGGCATCCGCGTGCGCGGCGAGTTCCGGGACGTGGACGCGCTCCGCCGGATGCCGGTGACCGCGGCGCAGGACGGCTCGCTGGTGCGCCTCGCCGAGGTGGCGCTGGTGCGCAAGGGCGCCAAGGAGCCGAAGACGCTGGTCCGCACCGACGGCGTGGACGCGGTCGCGGTCGAGGTGGTGAAGCAGGCCGGCGCGAACTCCGCCGCGGTCGCGAACGAGGTGAAGCGGCTGCTGCCCGAGCTACAGGCCGAGCTCGGCTTCCGGGCGCAGGTCCTGGTGGACCAGTCGGTGATCATCGAGGCCAACGCGCACGAGGTGTGGGTCGCCATCTTCTTCGGCGGCGCGATGGCCGTGCTGATCATCCTGCTGTTCCTGCTGGACGTGCGCGGCACCGTCATCTCCGCGCTCGCCCTGCCGACCTCGGTGGTGGGCACGCTGTTCGTGATGTACTGGATGGGCTTCTCGCTGAACCAGCTCACCCTGCTCGGCCTCTCGCTCGCGATCGGCCTGCTCATCGACGACGCGGTGGTGGTCCGCGAGAGCATCACCCGCCGGCTCGAGGCCGGGGAGCCGCCGCCGGTGGCGGCCAGCCGCGGCACGCAGGAGATCGCGCTGGCGGTGATGGCGACCACCTTCACCCTGGTGGCGGTGTTCGTGCCGGTCGCGTTCATGCAGGGCATCACCGGGCAGTTCTTCCGCCAGTTCGGGCTCACCATCACGGTGGCCGTGCTCATCTCGCTGTTCGTGGCGTTCACGCTCGACCCGATGCTCTCGGCGCGGTTCGTGCGCGCCCACGTCCCGGGCCAGGAGCGGCGGGAGCACCCGGTGGCCCGGCGGATCCGCGCCGCCTTCGACGCGAACGATCGCGTGTACGCGCGCACGCTGGACTGGGTGCTCCGGCACCGCGCCCTCACCTTCGCGGCGGCCGCGTTGCTGTTCCTGGCCAGCCTGGTGGTGGCCCCGCTGCTCGGGTCCGAGTTCGCGCCCAAGGAGGACCGCAACCAGCTCATCGTGAACCTGGAGTACCCGCCGGGCACCAGCCTCGCCACCGCCTCCCGGCGGAGCGCCACCCTGGAGGAGCGCGTGCGCGCGCTGCCCGGCGTGACCGCGGTCTACGCGACCATCGGCTACCAGGAGGACCCGCGGCAGGTCCGCTGGCGCGTCAATCTCGTGGACAAGAACGCGCGCCCCGACGGCGTCGAGACGTACAAGGCCTGGATCCGCGGCGTCCTCGCCGCCGACGAGCGGCTCGCGACCCGGGCCGTCTCGGACCCGCCCATGCTGGAGGGCATCGGCGACTTCCCGCCGGTGCTCATGCACGTGACCGGGCGCGACTTCGCCCGGCTCCGCGAGGAGGCGGAGCGCCTGGTCGCGGCGATGCGCGAGATCCCTGCGCTCACCGACATCCAGCTCAAGGACTCGCCGGGCAAGCCCGAGCTGCAGGTCGAGGTGGACCGCGAGGAGGCGGCGCGGCTGGGCGTCCCGGCCGGCGCGGTCGCGCTGCAGGTGCGCCTGGCCACGCAGGGCGAGGTCGCGGGCAAGCTGCGCGAGGGGCGGCGCGAGTCGGAGATCCGCGTGCGGCTGGCCGGGGACGACCGGGAGTCGCGCGGCGCGCTCGACGGGATGTGGATCTCGACGCCGCGCGGGCCGGTGGCGCTCGCGCAGCTCGCGCGGCTCGAGCGCTCGACCAGCCCGGCCGTGATCGAGCACCAGCGGCGCGAGCGCAGCATCTCGGTCTGGGCGCAGATCGCCCCGGGGTACGACCTGGGCGGCGCGGTGCAGGCGCTCCGCGCGAAGGTGGGCGCGCGCCCGCTGCCGGCCGGCTACGCGTACATCTGGGACGGCATGCAGAAGGAGCAGGCCGAGTCGCAGGCGAACATGGGGATGGCGCTGCTCATCGCGGTGGTGTTCATCTTCATCGTCCTGGCGAGCCAGTTCGAGTCGTTCGTCCACCCGTTCACCATCATGCTCTCGCTCCCGCTCGCCATCGTGGGCGCGGTGCTGGGGCTGGGGATCGCCGGCCAGACGGTGAACCTCGGCTCGCTCATCGGGATCATCCTGCTGATGGGGCTCGTCACGAAGAACGCCATCCTGCTGGTGGACGGGGCGCTGCAGCACCTCCGCGAGGGCGACGACCCGGAGACCGCGGTGCGCAGGTCCGGCCCGCGCCGGCTTCGCCCCATCCTCATGACGAGCGGCGCGATGATCCTGGGGATGCTGCCCACCGCGCTCGGGAAGGGCATGGGCAGCGAGTTCCGCGCGCCCATGGCCATCGCCGTCATCGGCGGCGTGATCACCTCCACCATGCTGACGCTGTGGGTGGTGCCGGTGGTCTTCGTGTGGGTGGAGAAGCTGCGCCGCCGCGGGCGCCGCGGGCCGCGCGCCGTCGCCGACGCGCCGGAGCCGCCGGCCGCGCGCGATCGGGCCGCCGGCGGGGCCTAGCTCCCGCGGTCCTGCGCCCGGTGGCATACTGCGCGCCCATGTCCGAGCGCCGCGCCTTCTCGACGTCCGTGTTCTGCCGCCACGGCGGCGCCGTCCTGCTGATCCGCCACCGCCGGCTCGGGACCTGGCTGCCGGTGGGCGGCGAGCTCGAGCCGGGGGAGACGCCGCTCGAGGGCGCCGTGCGCGAGCTGCGCGAGGAGACCGGCCTGGCCGGACGCTTCCCGGCGGGGCTCGGCGTGGACGGCTCGCCCCCGGGGCTCATCGGCTACGAGGAGCACCCGGCGGGCTCGAAGGGGCTGCACCTCAACTTCGCGTTCGTGGCGGACGTGCCGGGCCGCGAGCTCGCCGCCTGCGACGAGTGGGACGCCGCCCGCTGGGTCACCCGCGGCGAGCTCGCGTCGCTGGAGTGCCCGGCGAACGTCCGCCAGCTCGCGGCGCTGGCGCTCGACGCGCCCGCCGCCTAGCCGGCGCCCGTACTCTCTCGGCCCCTCGGGTCGCGGGCGTCCCCGCCGGCGCGGCCCCATGTTGTCCGCATGCCCCGGCGCGCTCCGCCGGGCGGCACCGCCGCCCCGCTCGTCCCCCGTCGCGCCACGCTGCCGGCGCTCCGCCGCGCCGCCGCAGGCTGCACCGCGTGCCCGCTGTGGGAGCGCGGGACGCAGACCGTGTTCGGCGCCGGAGCGCCGCGCGCGACCGTGATGCTGGTGGGCGAGCAGCCCGGCAACGACGAGGACCGGGCCGGCGAGCCGTTCGTCGGCCCCGCCGGCCGGCTGCTGGATCGCGCGCTCGCCGCGGCCGGCCTGGACCGGCGCGACGCCTACGTCACCAACGCGGTGAAGCACTTCAAGTGGGAGCCGCGCGGCAAGCGCCGCATCCACCAGAAGCCGAGCGCCGGGGAGGTGCGCGCCTGCCTCCCCTGGCTCGAGGCGGAGCTCGCGGCGGTGCGGCCGCGCGCGGTCGTGTGCCTGGGCGCCACCGCCGCGCAGGCGCTGCTCGGGCGCGGCTTCCGGCTGACGGAGCGGCGCGGGCAGCCGGTGCCCTCCCCGCTCGCGGAGATCGTCGTCGCGACCCTGCACCCGTCGGCCGTGCTGCGCGCCCCCGACGACGCGGCCCGGCGAGCGGCGCTGGCGGGCCTGGTCGCCGACCTGGCGCGCGTCGCCGCGCTGCTGCGCCGCGCCCCGTCGCCGGAGCCGCCCGCCGCCGGCGCCTGACCGCCGGCTCAGCCGGCCAGGTACTTCTCGAGGATGGGGCGCAGCTTCTCGCGGGTGGCGGGCGCGATCCGGCTGCGGTCCGACCAGATCGCGAGCGCCAGCGCCGACTGGCACGCGCACGGCTTCTCGAGCGCGGCGACGTGCGGGATGGCGCGGCGGATCAGCTCGATCGCGTTCTGGGTCGCCGACTTCACGTTCCCCAGGATCTCCTCGATGAGCTTCGCCTGGTCCACCGAGGCCGGGTGCGGCTTCCAGCAGTCGTAGTCCGTCGGGAGCGCCACGAGCGCGTAGCAGAGCTCCGCCTCGCGCGCGAGCTTCGCCTCGGGCATCACGGTCATGCCGATGAGCGAGGCCCCCCAGCTGCGGTGCAGCTCGCTCTCGGCCCGCGTGGAGAACTGCGGGCCCTCCATGCAGACGTACGTCCCGCCCTGGTGGACGCGGGCCGGGAACCCGGTGCCGGCCTTCACGAGGACGTTGCGCAGCGTGGTGCAGAACGGCGCCGCGAACTCCACGTGCACCGCGAGGTCGTCGAAGAACGTGCCGGCGCGGCGGAAGGTCCTGTCGATCACCTGATCCGGGATGACCAGGTTGCGCGGCGCCACCTCCTCGCGCAGGCTCCCGACCGCGCCGCTCGCGAGCACGTGGGTCACGCCCAGCGACTTCAGCGCCCAGATGTTCGCGCGGTACGGGACCTGCGACGGGTTGAGCATGTGCCCCTCCCCGTGCCGCGGGAGCAGCGCCAGCGGCACCCCGCCCACCTCGGTGAGCGTGATGGGCGCGGACGGCCTGCCGAACGGCGTGTCCAGCTCGCGGACCTCGCCGCCGCCGAGGGCGCCGAGCGCCTCGCCCAGCCCCGTCCCCCCGATCACCCCGACCATCGCGCGCGCCATCGAGTCCCTCCGTCGCCGCGGCTGCGGCGAAAGGGCGAGTATACCCGCCCGGACGCCTTCCCTGGCAGGCATCGGCCGTGGCGCGCCGCACCGGGCCGCCCGACGTACGCAATGCGCGCCAAAAGAAAAAGCCCGCCAGAGCGGATTGCTCTGGCGGGCACGAAAAGATGCGGCAGCGACCTACTCTCCCACACCGCTTCCGGTGCAGTACCATCGGCTCTGGTGGGCTTAACTACCGTGTTCGGGATGGGAACGGGTGTGACCCCACCGATATAGCCACCGCAAACCTTTGAAAGAACGTGAGGCGTGTCGCCTCTCGACAACCGTTACGAAGGGAAAAGAAGAGCACCGCACCGCGGGGCCGCAGAGGGCCGCACTTCTACAAGGAATTCGATCTCGACCTCGAGCAGGTCGCCTACGACCTGAGAAAAGGGAGACCAAGCCGCACGCCCTATTAGTACCGGTCAGCTGAGCGCCTCACAGCGCGTACACCTCCGGCCTATCGACCTCGTCGTCTTCGAGGGGGCTTCAGGGGCTTGCGCCCGGGAGAAGTCGTCTTGAGGTTGGCTTCCCGCTTAGATGCTTTCAGCGGTTATCCGTTCCGCACATAGCTACCCAGCGATGCCTCTGGCGAGACAACTGGTACACCAGCGGTGCGTCCATCCCGGTCCTCTCGTACTAAGGACAGATCCTCTCACTTCTCCTACGCCCACGGCAGATAGGGACCAAACTGTCTCACGACGTTTTGAACCCAGCTCGCGTACCGCTTTAATTGGCGAACAGCCAAACCCTTGGGACCTGCTCCAGCCCCAGGATGCGATGAGCCGACATCGAGGTGCCAAACCGCGTCGTCGATGTGAACTCTTGGACGCGATAAGCCTGTTATCCCCAGAGTACCTTTTATCCGTTGAGCGATGGCCCTTCCATACAGAACCACCGGATCACTATGACCTGCTTTCGCACCTGCTCGACCTGTCGGTCTCGCAGTCAAGCTCCCTTATGCCATTGCACTCGACGCCTGGTTTCCAATCAGGCTGAGGGAACCATAGCGCGCCTCCGTTACCTTTTGGGAGGCGACCGCCCCAGTCAAACTACCCACCAGCCATTGTCCCCAACCCCGATGAGGGGTCCAGGTTAGACACCAGAAATCGACAGGGTGGTATTTCACCGTTGCCTCCCCCCGAGCTAGCGCCCAGGGTTCATAGGCTCCCACCTATCCTACACAATCAATTCCTAGTGTCAGTGGCAAGTTGTAGTAAAGGTTCATGGGGTCTTTCCGTCTTGCCGCGGGTAAACTGCATCGGCACAGCTATTTCAATTTCGCTGAGTCCCTGGTCGAGACAGCGCGGAAGTCGTTACGCCTTTCGTGCAGGTCGGAACTTACCCGACAAGGAATTTCGCTACCTTAGGACCGTTATAGTTACGGCCGCCGTTTACCGGGGCTTCGGTTCATCGCTTTGGCCTTGCGGCCTGACGAATCTCCTTAACCTTCCGGCACCGGGCAGGCGTCAGACCCTATACATCCACTTGACGTGTTTGCAGAGTCCTGTGTTTTTGTTAAACAGTCGCTACCGCCATTTCGCTGCGACCCAGCATTGCTTCGGGAGCAAGTCCCTACACAATCCCGGGCCCACCTTCTTCCGAAGTTACGGTGGAAAATTGCAGAGTTCCTTGACCAGAGTTCTCTCAAGCGCCTTAGGATTTTCTCCTCGCCCACCTGAGTCGGTTTGCGGTACGGGCGCCTCGTTGACTCCACGCGGGGATTTTCTAGGAAGCATGGGATCACGCACTTCAGGCCTTGCGGCCACGTCATCACCTCTCGGCGTTAACGGCGTCAC